>JAFWZZ010000009.1 GCA_017522185.1 Bacillota bacterium
CACAAGCCAGAATCAATGAGCTGTTAGATCAGAGCGTTATTACTGCCGCTGATGCGAGAAAATATACCATTACAGAAGCTGGAAAAGAACTGGATCTGTCCAAGTTGGATATTGATGAACTCAGATCTCAATTCAAAAAGCTGAAGAACAAGAATCTTGAAATTGTAAATCTTCGTAAGCATATCGAAGAAAAGCTTCAGAAAATGCTGAGACGCAACACAACCCGCACAAAATTTGCGGAGCGTTTTAGAAATATCATTGATGAGTACAACGCTGGTGGTTCTCAAAACGATGATTTTTATGAGAAACTTCTGAAGTTGATGGAAGAACTTCGTGCAGAAGAAGAACGTCATATTAAAGAAGAATTGTCGGAAGCTGAATTGGAATTGTTTGACCTTCTTAGAAAAGAACATCTTACTGCTGATGAAGAAAAGCGTGTAAAGCTGGCAGCTAAAGAACTGTACAACACGCTTACCGAAAAACGTAATGAGTTGTTTATTATTGGATGGCAAAACGATCCTCAGCCGAAGGAACGAGTGAAGGGTGAGATTGTCCATATTCTGAATAAGTTTTTGCCAGAGAGCTACGACAGAGAAATATTCTTGAGAAAGAGTACGCTGGTATTTGATCATATCGTTGATCAGGCGATGACCGGCTATAACTGGGTGGCATAGGGGAGGAAAAAGATACTTTAACTATCTGTGATGATTTTTATGTAATTGCAAGGGCTTTGCGCCTGAAGAACAGGAGGCTTCTGCTTATGACTACATTTCAACAAAACCACCCACCCGCCCACATCGAGCAGTTCGTCATGGCTTACGGCGTGGAGCAGGACCGTCTGCGGGCGATTTTGCCGGAGGGCTTTATGTCCTTGCGCCCGGTGATTCGCATCAACGCGGAAATCGCGGAGGGCAAAAGGGCTTACCTGGAAGTTAACACAGCGGTTTCTTCTGCCGGCAGGAAGGGCTGGCTCAACATCGCGGTCCTGGACGGCCTCAGCTTTGACAAAGACGGCAGCACCACCACCTTCAGGAACGACCAGCTGGAGATTTCCTTTACCAGGATCGGCATCCAGGGCGGCTGCCCGGCGGAGAAAGACAACGACGGCTGTTTCTATATCGGCCGGGACGAGAAACGCTTTGTTCCTGCGGAGAAAGTCGACGTGCCAAAGGAGTTCTGCGATTGCAGATTCCGTTTTCTCACGTACAAAGGCACTTCCGGCGAAAGCGTGGGGGAAACCCTGCCCGCCATTCCGGAGCTCGCGGTCAAAGCATACCCACGGGAGTACTTTGACCTGGACAACGCCGCAAAGATCCCATGCCGCCAGGTGCTGGGCGCCTATGTGGTGGAGTTTACAAGAGAATAAAAAACAAAATTTTCTTCAAAGGTCGCTTTCCAGGCGACCTTTTTGCATGCCCGTTTTGCTATACTCCTGTTACGAAAGGAGATGCAAAGATAAAGATAATGAAACAATGAATGAAGTTTTGAATGAATTTTTGAATGAAGTTTTGAAGCAAAGTGATTATAAAAAACTTTTGCCGATCATCAAGTATTTGGAAACGCATGATGAAATAACACCAGAGACAGCGATGCATTTGACGGGGAAAACACAGCCAACTGTCTGGCGCTATCTGCAGAAATTGTGTGATGCTGGGGTTTTAGAACAAGAAGGCAGCACAAATAAAACTACGTATCGACGCATATGGCGTTCGCCTAAATGACTTCAAAAATAGGAACACCCCGGCGGCCCTACTGGAACCCTCGCCGGGGCTATTTTGCATTTATTACTTATTTAGGAGTTTGTAGTTTTATTATGGATTTTGCGGCTTTTGCCCGCCGCAGGGGCTTTTACTTTATATCGTTATTCCCTTTTGATTTTTGTTTCTATCCTGCGGTTCTGTTAGATCAGGAATGTGCTGATCATGCCGCCGATGACGGAAACGGTTGTCAGGATTCTTGCCAGCTTGAAGGACTTTTCGTCTTTCTTAACCAGCTGGAGAACTACTGCTGCGATTGCCAGAGCTGCTAATCCGAAACCGATGACGATCTGGCCTGTGTAAAGACCGGTGTGCGGTGTACTCAGGTATTTGAATACGCTGAGGACTGCGCCTAAGGCTGCCGCGAAGTAGAAGGAAACCTTCTTAACTTTTTCGTTTTTCACTGCGAACTGTAGGATCACGCCGATGATGGATAATACGGTCATTGCGATGAATACGTAAATTAATAAATCTAAGCTGTTTAACATTTTATTTTCCTCTCTTTCATAACTTTCATAATTTCATTTGGTTTATATGGGTTTGAATTTTGTTTTGTTCCTTTTGATGGTCTAATCATACCAACAGATTCTAAAGAAAATCCGCAGGAAATTCTAAAGAATTCTGAAGAAATATGGAAAGGTCGCTTTTCAGGCGACCTTTTTGCCAGCACCTTTTGCTATCCTTAATATAACAATACAAGTTAAGGCAAAACGAAAGGAGATACCATGAAAGAGAATCATAGAGGGGAAGAGCGGCGGAATCTGTTTACGGACGATTTAACTTTTGCATTGGTCATGCGTGATGAGGCTATTTGTAAAGGCCTTCTGGAACGCATTTTACCGGAGACGGAATTTGGCGAAATCAGATTAACCACAAAGGAGCATCCTTTGTTCTCAGACGAACCTTTGACGATAGAACAACAGAAAAGCCTGAAGTTTGATTTGGATGCCCACGGTGTCCGTTTTGATGCCTATGCCAAGTCGGAGCAAATGTGGGCGGAAATCGAAATGCAAACTTACACCGATGATCAGATTGGGAAGCGCTCCAGATACTACCACGCCAATATGGACATGGACTACCTGGAGGCGGGAAAGCCATATCGTAATTTGAAGCCTACCTATGTCATTTTCATTTGCACTTTTGATTATGTAGGTGCAGGCGAGGCCGTATATTTTTTCCAAAGTTTTGATGTGAAGAACGGATTGTATTTTGACGATTCCCGTTATACAATAGTACTGAACACAAGCTGTGCCCCATCAAAGGTACCAGAGCAGCTTCGACCGCTGTTTGCGTACATCAATGATCCGGACAGAATTGAGGATGAGTTTGTTCAGGCCATTGAGGAGAGGGTGCAGAAGTTTAACAGTCGAGAGTGGAGGAGTAAACAAATGACACTGGCACATCTCATGGAAAATGCGGAAGAACGCGGAAGAAAAGAAGGCGAGGCACGAGTGAAGACCTTGATGGAAAAACTCATGGAGGATAATCGTATCACGGACATGAAGAAAGCGTTAAAAGATGACGCATTTATGGAAACGCTATTGAAAGAATATGATTTATAACAGCAGAGCAGGCATGTGTTTTCGTGTCTGTTTTTTTCTATGTAAAATAGGAATACTCTGGAGGTCGGTCTGTCAACATACAAATATTTGTCTCTCTATTTTCCAAAACCCTGCTATACTACTCTCATGCTTACCAATGCAAATCTGTAAGGAGGTGAACCCGATGCTAATGCAGGGAAGGAGACCGACAAAAGTACTTGCGGTGTTTGAAGAGGGAAAACCTCCGGTTCCATGTAAATACAAGATCAAAGACCGCTACGGGCAGGAGGAAACCGTCGCGATTCACAAGATTACATCGATGGATGCCAATGCAGTTTTGTTTGCATCTTACGAGTGTGAAACCTATTATGGAGACGTGGTGCAGCGATATGAATTGCGATACTGGAAGCAGGAGTTTCGGTGGGAACTGTTTACAAAAGAGAGGAGATAAGGATATGTTTGATTGGAACGGAAATGGGCGCGAAGACTGGGGAGACCGTTATATCGACTATCAGATTTATAACGATATCTATCATGGTGATGAGGAGGAGTCAGGTGGAAACCAGCCAAGCGGTGGTGATGGCGCCGGCTGTGGATGTCTGTCGCCTGTTATCATGTTTGTTCTTGTTTTCTTCATTTGGAATATCATTTTTAACTAAGTGTGCAAGACAGGTGCGGAAGAAAACCCTTACAATAGAAACACCCCGGCGGTCCAAAGGACCCTTGCCGGGGCTATTTTTGTTAGATCATGAATGTGCAGTACATACCGCCCAGTACGGAAACTGCGGATAAGATTCTTGCAATCTTGAAGGTTTTGTCGTCCTTCTTCACGAACTGGAGAACCACTGCTGCGATTGCAAGTACCGCGAACAGGAATCCTGCGAAGATGTCGCTGCCGTAGCTTAACGGTGTACTTTCCAGATTTGCAAATCCCAGGACTGTTGTCAGGAGGGCGGAACCGATGAGGCCGGCTCTCTGTGCGATCTTGTTCTTTGTGATGAATGGAAGCACTGCGCCAATCAGGCCAACTGCTGCGAATCCGATGAATAAGTAAATTAATAAATCTAAGCTGTTTAACATTTTATTTTCCTCTCTTTCATAACTTTCATATCTGAATTTTGTTTTTGATTTGTTTTATCTTATGGCCCTATATTACCAACAGGTTCTAAAGAAAATATGCAGGAAATTCTAAAGAATTCTGAAGATACCGGATTATTATCTTGTGCGTTTTACTAATAGCGGGATTTTTTTAAAAAGTGTATACGGATTTCACCATGTCGACGTGACTTATTACTAGTGGGAGTGAAATCAGGAAAAAAGTGTTAACTTTTCACGAGTTGACGTATACACTTTTTGTGATTTTCAGGGCGAGTAGTGATTTTCAATAAACCTCAAATCTAAAGTTTGACCTTCCGCTGCTGATAATGTTATCATCATAATAAGAGAAGAAGGGGAGGAGAATTACATGCCTATCCAAATCATTCGAAACGACATCACAAAGATGGCAGTGGACGCCATCGTCAATACATCCAATCCCGACCTGGAGCCAAGTGGCGGAGTCAACGGCGCCATCCACAAGGCGGCAGGACCTCAGCTTGCGGGAGAGTGCAGACTGCTGGGCGGCTGCAAACCCGGAGAGGCAAAGATAACCCATGGCTACAACCTGCCCGCAAAATTCGTGATTCATACTGTCGGCCCGGTGTGGCATGGAGGGATTCACGGAGAGCAGGAGACTTTGGCATCCTGCTATAGAAATGCCCTGGAGCTGGCCCGTGACAAAGGCTGCGAAACTGTTGCCTTTCCTTTGATTTCGGCGGGAACCTTCGGTTATCCGAAAAAGAAGGCCCTCAAGACTGCCATGGACGTCATCGGAGACTTCCTTCTGGACAACGACATGACGGTCTATCTGATCGTCTTCAATAAAGAGTGCCTCAATGTCAGCAAGTCTCTCTTTGCCGACGTCAAAGAGTACATCGACGAGCATTACGTGGAGACCTGCGAACAGGATCCGTACCTGAGCAGGGCGCTGCAGAGAGAACGGACGGCAATGGCCGGCTTTGCACTGCCCCAATTTCTGGAGAAACAAAAATCCCAGGCATCAAAGGTGTCAGAGGCCCGGGCGGAATTCCTTGCCGTGGAAGATGAGGCGCCGGAGGGCAGCCTCGACGACTGGCTGGATCAGATCGACGAAAGCTTCTCGGAAATGATGATACGCAAGATCAAAGAAAAGGGCATGACCAACGCGGACTGCTACAAGAAGGCCAATATAGATAAGAAGTTATTTTCCAAGATCAAAGCCAATCCACAGTACAAGCCGAAGAAAGCCAACGTGCTGGCCATCGCCGTTGCGCTGGAGCTGACACTGGACGAGACGAAGGAACTTTTGATGAAGGCCGGACTGGCCCTGTCCCACAGTGACAAATTCGATCTGATCGTGGAGTATTTTATCCTGCATGGACGATATGATATCTTTGAGATCAACGAGATGCTGTTCCATCACGATCAGCCGCTGCTGGGCGGATCACTCGCGTAAAAAAAGTAAAATATTTTTAAAAGGTCGCTTTTCAGGCGACCTTTTTGGTTTTCAAACCTTCTATAATCTAACCATCAGATAGAAATCAATGATTATGGGAGGTTTTAGAGTATGAAGAAGCATGTAACAGAATTAGTATTTATCCTGGACCGCAGCGGGTCCATGCACGGACTGGAAGACGATACCCTGGGCGGTTTCAATTCCATGCTGGAAAAGCAGAAAAACGAAGAAGGCGATGCCTTTGTATCCACTGTATTATTCAACGACCACAGTGTAGTCATCCACGACCGTGTGGAAATCCAGAGGGTCGAACCGATGACAAAGGAACAGTACCAGGCCTGGGGCTGCACGGCCCTTCTGGATGCGGTAGGCGGCGCCATCCATCACATTGGCAACATTCACAAATATGCGAGAAAGGAAGACGTGCCGGATAAGACGCTCTTTGTCATCATCACAGACGGCATGGAAAACGCTAGTCATAAGTACTCCTTATCAAAGATAAAGAAGATGATCGAGAAGGAAAAAGAAAAGTACGGATGGGAATTCCTCTTCCTGGGTGCCAACATCGACGCAGTTTCCACCGCGCGGGGACTGGGCATCGATGAAGACAGAGCCGTGAAGTACTGCTGTGACGAGCAGGGTACCGCGCTCAACTACGATGCCATCGGTAAAGTTGCCAGCTGTCTGAGAAAGAACATGGCCGTGCCGGGAAGCTGGAAGAGAGAAATCGAAAGAGACGAAGCCCAAAGAGGCAGATAGAAGGAGGAATGCCATATGTTTGGAGCAATTTTAGGAGATATTATTGGAAGTCCATACGAATTTGACATGGGAGACAAGACAAAAAACTTTCCGCTGTTCAGCCCGGGCAGCGAATTCACCGATGACACCGTCATGACGATCGCCGTGGCAGACGCTTTGATGAAAACAGGTGTCGACGCAGGCGACGCCGACATCAAAGACGCCATCATCGATGCCATGCATCATTGGGGTGCAAAGTACCCGGACGCCGGTTACGGCGTCCGCTTCTCCAACTGGTTATATGAAAAGAGCCGCGAGCCCTACAACAGCTTCGGCAATGGTTCTGCCATGCGCGTATCGGCAGCAGGCTGGCTGGCCGAAACACTGGAAGATGCCCGCAGGCTGGCACGCCTCTCCGCAGAAGTGACCCACAATCACCCGGAAGGCATCAAAGGCGCCGAAGCTACGGCCAGTGCCATCTGGATGGCAAGACACGGCTACAGCAAGAAGGAAATCAAAGACTATATCATCAGCGAGTTCGATTACGACCTTTCTAGAACCTGCGACGAAATCAGACCTGGATATCATCATGTGGAATCCTGCCAGCAGACCGTGCCGGAAGCAATGACCGCGTTTTTGGAAGGGGAAAATTTTGAAGATGTCATTCGCACGGCGGTATCCCTGGGCGGGGACTGCGATACGCTGACCGCCATTGCAGGCAGTATTGCAGAGGCTTTTTATGGAATTCCGGCGGAACTGAAACGGGAAGCATACAACTATTTGGATCAGGAGCTGAACGCAGTGCTGGCAGATTTTGAAGTGAGATGTCATTTTCGCGAAGAGGTAGCACAGAAGTACCATCCGTTATATTGGTTCAACAAGGATGCAGATGGCTTTGTGCAGCTGTGCAGACCCTTTGGAGCGCCTTTGATGCTGACAGAATGTAGGGAAGGGTTCTATGCTTCGGAAGAAGATTTTGAGAACTGGCAGCGGGAGAAACTGTATGAAAAGGTCTTCGGCGCGTGGGATGGGGAGACGAAAGCGGAATGAGCGTAGTCATAAATAAAACTTCCTCTTGCATATGACCTTGCGTCACATGTTATACTAGCCCAAGAAAGATCAGGAGGAAGACTTTATGGCATCTTATACGACAGGAGAAATTGCAAAACAGGCCGGTGTTTCCGTGCGGACAGTGCAGTATTACGATACCAGGGGCATACTTTGTCCCAGCGACTTCAGTGAGGGTGGGCGCAGACTCTATAATGACAGCGACCTGCAGAAATTGAAAATTATCTGCTACCTTCGTGACCTGGGACTGTCCATCAACAACATCGGTCAGCTTTTCGAGGAGCGGGACGCCGACGAGGTACTGACCATGCTGTTGGAGGAGCAGGAAGCCGAACTGAGGACAGAGCTGTCACAGCAACAGGAAAAGCTGGAGAACCTGGGGCGCCTGAAGAAGGAACTGCACACCCTGAAGGAAGCGGGACCGCTGTCTGTCAGTTCCATCGGCGATGCGGCCTATAAGATTGAAAGTAGCAGGAAGCTGCGGGGAACCCGCATCAAAATGATTATAGTGGGCCTGCTCATAGACGTTTTGGAATGGGGCACCATCCTCTACTGGGTTTTTGCCGGTGACTGGAGACCCTTTGTCTGTGCGCTGCCCGTTATCATCATCGCCAGCTGGTGGGTTACCAGATTCTATTTCAAGCGGGTTGCATATATCTGCCCGTCCTGCCATAAGGTTTTCGTACCCGGACTGAAAGAATCTTTATTCGCAAAACACACACCGACCCTGCGCAACGTGACCTGCACCCATTGCGGCCGCAAAGGTTATTGCGTAGAGGTGCATAGGGAGGAAGCAAAATGACGGAACTGAAAGAATTTTTACCATTTTTAATCCCATTGGTTGTCGTACAGCTGGCACTGCTGGGCTATACACTGCACCACATTCTGACCCATGACCATTACAAGAGGGGAAGTCGTGTCCTGTGGCTGGCAGTGACCATCATTATGTGTAACTTCGTGGGGCCAATCCTGTATCTAATCCTGGGCAGAGAGGACGCATAGGCCATGAACATCTTGGAAATCAAAGACCTGCACAAGCGCTTCGGGAGCAAAGAGGTGCTTCGCGGTATCCATCTAGAGGTGCCGGAACACAGTATTTTTGGTTTCATCGGCGCCAACGGAGCAGGAAAGACCACGACGATGAAGGCAGTTCTCGGCCTGCTGCAGGCTGACAAAGGCGATATCTTCGTAAACGGAGAAAAGGTCGTTTGCGGGCAGACCAAGACAAACCGCCATATCGGTTATCTGCCTGACGTACCGGCATTCTATGATTTTATGACTGCCAAGGAATACCTGGATTTCTGCGGGAAAATCGGGGGAACAGATAGGGAAACCCGCAGGAACAGAACAGAAGAGTTGCTGACCTTAGTCGGACTCTCGGAAGAAAAACACCGTATCAAAGGCTTTTCCCGCGGACAGAAGCAGCGTCTAGGGATCGCCCAGGCTCTGTATAACAGGCCGAAACTGCTCATCTGCGACGAGCCGACATCGGCACTGGATCCGGCAGGAAGAAAAGAAATCCTGGATATCCTCCAGTCCGTCTGCAGTGAAACCACGGTGCTCTTTTCTACCCACATCTTATCCGATGTAGAGAGAATCTGTACCGATGTGGCGTTGCTCCACCAGGGTGAAATCGCCATGAGCGGCAAGCTCCACGAACTGCAGCAGAAGAAGGCGGCAGACACCTTCCGCATCCAGTTCTCCGACGGCGGAGAACTACAGGTAAAAGAAGCGGAACTTGCGGGGACAATTGCAGCCCTTGCAGAAGCGAATCGTCCGATTCAGACCATCCAGAGACAGGAAGCCTCTTTGGAAGATTTGTTCCTGGAGGTGATACAATGTTAGCCATGTTACAGAAAGAATGGATGGAGCTGGTCAGAAGCGGCAGACTGTTCAGCCTGGTTGTCCTGTTTACCGTATTCGGCGTAATGAATCCAGGAATTGCCAAGCTGACACCATGGCTCATGGAGATGATGGCAGAAGAAATGGCGGCAAGCGGCATGGTTATCACATCCGTGGAAGTGGACGCGCTTACATCTTGGACCCAGTTTTTTAAGAACATACCGATGGCACTTCTGGCTTTCGTAGTCCTTTGGGGCGGAAGCCTGGTAGGAGAACTGCAGAGCGGTACCTTGACGCTGATTGTGACCAAGGGTCTGCAGAGATGGAAAATCTTTACTGCCAAGCTGAGCCTGTCGATTCTGACCTGGACGGCAGGCATCTGGTACTGTTACGGCATCACCTATGGATATAATGCGTATTACTGGGATAACGGCATCGCTGGGGGGATTGCAGAAGCGACGGCTGCCTGGTGGCTTTTCGGCCTTTGGGTTATCGCCGTGATGTACCTGTTCTCGGTCATCGCAGGGACAGCCACGGGAGCTTATCTGGGTACCGGCATGACCATAGCAGTATCTTATCTTGCCGGTCTCATTCCAAAGGCAGCAGACTACTGCCCAACTGCGCTGACAGGAGGCATGGCCTTCGTCAACGCAGACAGCGGCATCGAGGCGGCGACCTGCATCATCACAGTCGTGACACTTTTGGCGGCTGTCATCATTGCCATTCCGGTCTTTAACAGAAAACAGATATAACGCGGATCAGAACGCCGCCGGTATTTCATGCCGGCGGCTATTTTTGTGTAACAAACCAAAAAAACGCGTATAAAAAAGAAATAAAAAGTGGGGAAACTCAAAACAAACAAAATATAAACCTTTGCCAGTGGAAGAAAATATTGAATGTTCTGACAACTTACGGTATACTATTTTCAACCGAAGACAGGAGGGTTTTGTATGAGAAAGAGAAAGATATTATTGATTGTGACAGGGCTGTGCATCGCCTTGGTGGCAGGTGCAATCTTTGCCTATGCGGCACCGTCTAACACCAGAGGCCGTGTGGCCGTGAATATCGGTGACTTCGTCTATGTTGATCACGACGGCGGACGTTCCCGCGGACTGTCAGACGAAGGAAGCGGCAAAAAATATAAACTGTATTACGAGAACTATATGATCTCCAATCATGACAATGATGGGGTTACTTATCGTTCCAAGAATACCTACGATATGACCGATGTGGTGAATCTGGAGTTCTCGGCCTATACTCAGACCGACGACAGCGATAAATTCATGATTTATACCACATCTTCCGACTACAAGACCTTCCATGGAAAAGACAGAGACGACATCAAAGATTCCATGTACAGCGGCCAGGATCCGGCTGCAAACGGGAAGGTCTATTCCTTCAGTTCTCTTTCTACACAAATCTCAAATAATGTATATAGCAGTAATTTTCATTACAAGAACTTTAACACAGACAACACATACGAGAACCGTTATGTGTATATTGGCATGTCCAAGGCCTTTGACTGGGCGAAGCAGGGCATCATGCTGCAGAACAACACCTATGCGATAAACAGCAATGGTGAACAGATTTCCGGCGGCATTGCCCTGAAGCTAAAAGAGCACAAGGTCCAGCTGCTGGCGCCGGAAAAACCAAAGCGCATTGACTACGACAACAATGAAGTAACTAATTCTACAGCCTATTCCGATTTGGAAATGAAGATGAACGATGGAGAGGCCTATGCACTCGGCAAGAAGGCCAGCCTCTACCGTGACGAAGAAATCGTTCTGTCCTACAAATGGGGTGCAGGCGTAAGCGGCAAAGTCGTAGGATATAACTTCTATGCCGATGCAGAGAAGAAGACGAAACTTTACCAGTTGGATACCACATCCGGAAACATCAAGTTTAACTCCTCGCTGATTCAGGAAATCGAAACAACCTCCGGAAAGGATCTGGGAGATTTCTACCTGGAACCAATTTTCCAGTATGACCAGGCGACCATCAAAGTCAGCGACAGCGTTGCAGAAACGGATAACCTGGAAATCAAGAAGTCAGCATCCAATGGCTATGACTACGTGATCATCGACAAGACCGCGAGCAACGCAACGGTGGGAACCATTCACCTGAACAAAGCCAAGTACGTAGGCGACTACCTGCGTATCGATTACGAGAGAAATGCAGACTACCACGGAGGCTACGCCATCAGCTCCTTCCTGCTGGCGCTGTGCGAGACTGCAGAACAGGTAAATACCACAACCAATACGGCGTATTTTGAACCAAGTACGACCGCTGTAGACTATAACCAGCAGATTCAGAACAAATATATCCGCATCCTGCCTAGGATTAAACTCAATGCGGAGGTAAAACTGAAGGACAAGACGGTTACCTTCAGCAACTCCAAGGTGCAGATTGATCCGGCAGAAGTGACTTATCCTCCAAACGCAATAAGACCTCCGGGTGCAAACAAGATTACATATCAGTACTATGTTGACGAAAACTGCAAGAACATCATGGAAGACTATCCGATGAATGCAGGTACTTACTATGTCATTGCAACCATGCCGGGCGACACCGATTACTACGCAAAGGCTGTCAGCAACAAGGCAAAGCTGGTTATCAAAAAGGCAGTACCGACCTTGGAAAACGTTCGCGGCAGACAGGCCATTACCTATGGCCAGGACCTGACAAATACGGCAGGGGTAACCGGCACGGCCATAGGCGTGGAAGGGTATTCGATAACCGGAGAATTTGCTTGGGTAGATGAAAGTGAAACGCCAGATGCCGGCTACAGAAGGGCCAAGGTAAAGTTTACGCCGACCGGTGCCTATAAAACCAATTATACAGAGGCGGAAGGAACCGGACTGGTTACGGTCAAAGCTGATAATGTCACTGTTTCTGTAGAAGAGCGTATTCACACCTATGACGGCCAGCCACCGAGACCAAATAAGGTGACTGTAACTGGAGTGACCACTGGCCAGCCTACAGGCCAGACTGCGAACGTGTCATATTTCGAAGATGCAGAATACAAAGTAGAAATGCAGAAACTCCCTGTATTTGCAGGGGCATACTATATACAGGCCAGCGTTTCTGCCTCAGGGAACTATAATGGAGGTTCCGGAAAAGGCAGCAGTCGTATCGTAGAAGCATATGTAGATTTGGTACAGGTTCCGTTCAAAGATGGCGAGATGACGAAGGCTGAGTACCGTGTATATATGCAGGGTGCAAAGGTGAAACCACATGGCACAATAACATTGGATGTGAGTTGCGACGGCGTTACCCGTCACTTGTCATCTTCAGACATCAAAGAAGATGCACAAGGCAGATTCTATGCAGCTTTTGATATCGATGAAGTGAAGACGGATATATCGTCCGGCGTGACAGCAGAGGTAAAAGCCAACTACGTCGGCAGCATCGGGTATAAGGATTATAGAGCGAATCCATCCGTCCAGGAGTTTCATGACGGAGCACTGGTTGCAACCTGTACGAAAACCTATCAGTATGGCGACAATAAAACCTATCAATATCAGTGGAAAAATGAAGAAACGTTTGCTTCCACAGGACTGAAGTTCGACGATACGCTTGAATTTAACACTGTTTTCCCAGCAAACTCTGAAGTAGCAGATATAACATTGAGCGACGAAGGCAAATTTTATGAGACAGTCTCTGTGAAACCGAAGAATGCAGGAGCTACCTATGTCTTAACAGGATTTGCCCAGGAGAACGGTATACAGGGAACCGATGACGATTTCCTGATGTATGAAATCATCGTGGAAAAGGCAGCTGTATCCGTTGCATTACAGAATAAGACCGTAACCTACAACGGCTATCCTGTGACAATCAATGAAGCGGCTGTTTCCGGTGTGAATCTTACAGAAGGCACACCGCTGCCTGAGGATATGCATGTCAGCTATTACTACTATAGTGATGCGGCATGCGAAAACCTGCTGGCCGAACCGCCGACAGATCCGGGCACATACTATGTGAAAGCAGAAACCAATGAAACCAGAAACTATAAGGCTGGAGAAAGTCAGGCGGTTACACTGACTATCGAGAAGGCGACGGCCGACATTTCCATGAAGAGCAAGATGGTAAAATACGACGGCAAGCCGCACAAGCTAGATCCTGCCGTTGTCCAGGGCAGCGTATCTGTCATTCTGGAGGAAGGAAAAAATCCGAATAACGATATCGATCAGAAGAACGCATTCATGCCGGCATCCAAAGAAGTAGCTTACGTTTATACAGACAAAGACGGAAACAAAGTTGCTGATATCGATCAGATTACAGAAGCAGGACTCTATACGGTAACAGCATCCTTAACCGATGATCCAATCTACAAGGATGCGTCTTCTAAACCTGCGTACCTGCTGATTGTTCCGGAATTTGCAAAACTGACCATCGGCAATGTAGAAAAAGTCTACGACGGTCTGCCTGCAGAACCAGAAATTACCTTTGAGGTAGACGGAACTTCTGTTCCGGTTCCGGAAGAAGTGTACGTGGAATATGGCCTGAAAATCCTGGCCGGTAACAATGTGAAGCAGGGCTTCCCGGTACAGGCGGGTAACTACTATACCCGTGCGTCTATCGACAGAGGAAACTACTGGGGCACCTTCAGCGAACTAGGCGAAGTGATTATTCACAGAGCAGAGGTAGAACTTGACCTGGGCGCTGATTACGAAGCAGAATATTCCGGTGCGCCGGTTGTCTGCGACAATGCCAAAGCCGTTTCCCTCAGCAGAGATATTACGGAAGAAGTAACCATTACTTACGAATACTACGGCGATGCAGACGGTAAGGAAATCATAGATCCGCCAGAGTATCCGGGAACCTATTACGCAAAAGCGTTCTCCAAGAGCACAAGAAACTACAAGCCTGGTGAGAGCGAAATGAAAAAGATTGTCATCAAAAAGCGTCCGGTTTATCTGTCCGAACTGAAGATTCATTCTGCAGATAAAGTAACCGGTAAGGCAAAGAACAGGGAAGGCGTCCTCGTTCCAGGTACCTTCCACATTGTGGATACTGAAAGCTTCTGGCTGTTGCCAGAGGGTACACATGATGTACAGGTAGAATTTGTACCGGATACAGAAGCATCCAGAATCTATTTTGGAGAGACCGGATTTGCGCCATATACTGTCGTTCCGGCCGATGATCCTGATGATGACAACGATCCTGACGGCGACAAGGACCCTGACCCAAATCCAAATCCAGATCCTGACGGTGACAAAGATCCTGACGACGGTAAGGACCCTGACCCAAATCCAAATCCAGACCCTGACGGCGACAAAGAACCGGACGACGGCAAGGAACCAGATCCAAATCCAAATCCAGACCCTGACGGCGACAAAGAACCGGACGACGGCAAGGACCCTGACCCAAATCCAAATCCAGATCCTGACGGTGACAAAGATCCTGACGACGGCAAGGACCCTGACCCAAATCCAAATCCAGACCCTGACGGTGACAAGGACCCTGACAGCAACAAAGATCCTGACGGTGACAAGAATCCTGACGGCGACAAAGGTCCTGACGGTGAAAGCGGAGACGGCTCCGGCGGCGACGATGCAGACGGCAGTAACGCCGGAAATGAGGCGGAAGAAGAACGTCCGGAAGGCAGTGAATCCGAAACTGACGGCGACGGAGAAGACGATGATAAGCAGGGCAATCATCAGGATGAAGAACAGGGTGAGCCCGAAGAGTCTGTCCCAGATGATGAAACCTATCCGGATACCGGTGATCGAAATCCGTTTGAATTATACCTGATGCTGGCAGTCGGTGCGTTGACGGCATGGGTCGTAATGATGAAAAGCAGAAAAACAGAAAGATAGGAGGTAGAACAGATGAGAAGAAAATGTACAGCAGTCATTTTGATTTTGTCATTGGTTCTGCCGATGCTGCTGCCGGCCAGCATATTTGCTGAGTCAGTGTACAAAGAAGTAGCAGTATATGAACTGGACGAAATGAAGAAAGAACTTCTGGAGTCTGAAGAAGCGAAAAAGATAGAAAAGGCAACTGCGACATTCCCGGTAAATGCAGCCATGGCAGGTGTGGGGACAGAGATGATCTTCCACCTGTTCCGCCAGGGGAATGCTGAGGCTGCGCAGACCGTGACCCTGGGAACCTTTGATATCACAGGAGAATACGAAAACCATTATGAAATCGTTGTAGACGGAAAGCCTGTAGATGGTAAGGCAAACCCTTTGCTGGACGGAGCAGGCACCGTATATAACGTATTCCTGGGAGAAAACGTTCTGGAAGACCAGCAGTCTGAGAATCTGGACGAAGCCGAAATTAACCGGCAGATGGAAGAAATTAAGGGCATGGCATCCAGCACTTTTGATGTTGCTTTTGCGCCTGGTGAGACGGAAAAGGAAATCCGTATTCGTGCTTACGTTCCGGCAAAAGCCATGGGGAACAGAGAGTTCCAGCTGGCGATTTTGGAATGCCCTGAGATGGATATGGGCGAAAACCGTGCTGTGGCCGTAACCCTGTGCGACGAGAGAACGCCGGAAAGCGCTGAAATCAGCTTTGATCCGGACTCTGCAAAGGTAGAAGACGGATATCTGTCTGTTGAAGTTGAGCGAAAAGGCAACACCGTAGGCAATACCATGTATTCTGTCACTGCAGAAGACGGCACGGCAAAGAACGGAGAAGATTTCAAACTGAATCCTTCCCAACTGACCTTTACGCCGGGCGTGACAAAGCAGAGAGTGCACATTCCGCTGATGTCTTCCGGCAGTGAAGAAACAAAAGAATTTACCCTTCGTGTCAATGACCAGGCAGAAACCATTACCTATACCCAGCCGCTCCGTGGGGCAACGTTTAAGGCGGCTCGTGACAGAGTCGACATCGACATGGCCAACTTTGTCAGAGGAGGTCAAACTGTATCCAGTAGCGAGGTAAACTTTGGTCAGGATGAAGACAATAGTGAGCGCTATACCTTTAGTTTCAACTCCTGGCCTGGAGACGGAGACTTCAGAACAGCCTCCATTCATACCAAAGATAAGTATGACTTTACGGGAATTCATAAAATCAGATTCTCCGCAAGTTACAGAGTGGGAACCGTCATCGGTGACCATATGTGTGTATATGCGTCCAATACGGACTACTATAACAGTCCCAGCAACCTGGCCAGCATTGGTACCAAGGAATACGGCAACCGTATCGATACCGTGACGCTGACAGGCCAGGGCGTGCATGACGTCAACGTAGACCGTATCGGTGAATACAACCTGTATGTCACAGCAGACCAGCACGGCGGCATGGGATATATCGGGTATAACCTGTATAATCAGGACTTTGGCGGTGATAACGGCCACTTTGCCCTGATGAAGAAACCATATAAGCTGGAACTGGTACAGCCTCGTGAAATCAGTGCACTGGGTCAGACGAGCGCACCTGCCGGCGATCTGAAGTTCACACTGATGTCTGATACCAATGTCAACGGCAGGACCATCGACAAGGTGTATCGTGATGATACTTTCTCTTTCACATACACCATGCTGGTGGACAATGCTTTCTTCACAGGCTATGAAATCCTGGATTCCGATGAGGAAGTGCTCTTTAAGAGAGTGACAGGCAGCACGACCTTCTGCATAGACTCAGAGGTTCTGCGCTATATCGAACAATACAGTGACGGCAAGACCGTTCGTATCCGTCCAACCTTTGAAAGAGAACAGGCCGAAGTGAAAGTGCTTGCTCAGGATTTTGCTGCGGCAGGTATGGACACGGTGACTGCGACCATCGATGCGAAAAACAGAAGAGCCGTTTATAAAGACGGAGATACAGAAATCGCCAACGTTACATGGGACCACAGCGTCTTCCAGAAGGGCGATAAGCTGACTTTCACAGTAAACGAAAACGGTGGTTATGATGGGGATTATCATTTTGATTCCTTTATGATGCGGTCGGGCGAAAGTCAGAATCTGTCCAACGTGAACCCGATTTATTACACCAGCCAGACGTGGACGCTGAACCTGACGGCCAGCTATTACGAAATTACACCGATCATATCCAATGAGAAAGCACCCCTGCATTTGGAAGTAAAGGGTGCCAGTCATGGGGATTTTGTCGGAAAACCCGATGGATTTACAGGCGATACCTATACGGTAACGCAGTATGATGGGGAATATGAGACTTCCGATATCGTAACCTTTGCGGCTAAGCCAGATGACGGATACCGCGCAAAGTGGAGTTTTCGCGATGTGGGATCTAACAAAGTGAAGACCTATTACGGCAACACTTTCTTCTTCCAGGTACAGTTCCCGGTGCTGTCTACGGACAACACGGTAACGCTGGAATTCGAAAAGACAGAGGACCAGAAAACGTTCAACTTTGTTCCTCAGGTTTTCATGCAGGGCGGCGACGTACTCCATCAGCCTGACGAAGACAGTCCGGCCTATGCACCGCTCAGTGAGGCGCAGGTTACCGTAGACGGCAAAGACTGCAAGACCGGTGAAGACGGAACCGGAGAAGTCATCGCGGTAACAGGTAATGCCGGTGAAGTGCACCGTGCATTGATCTTCGGCAATAACCGCAGATACATTCACGACTTTACCCTGCCTGAAAGCGGAGACAGCCTGAAGGAAGAAATCAAACTGTCCTACTATTACGAAGGCCCGCGTGTCACATCTGTACGCTACTACGACAAAAAAGGCATCGTGCAGAACGGCGATACCATCTTCCTTCGTGACCAGACCGACAGTGCTATCGTTTCGGCAACCATCGAAACCAATAATAAGGATGTTACCGATGTGCTCTTTACGCTGAAAGATGCGGAAGGCAATGCCAAGATGGAAGACGTCAAAGGCGAAATCAATGGAAATGAATACATCTGGTCTGCACCGTTCGGCACCATCGCCCAGGAAGGCGACCAGATCTGGGTAGAACTGCAGCATCGTGAATACGATGCATCGGGAAACCTGACCGCAGTGACTTCCTATGGCGAAGTGAATACAGGCTACAATATCGTGATTGCAGAATATGCCAACGTATCTTACATACCGGACACGGGAAATACGGGAGAAATCAAGGTTCCTTTCTGGGGAAATGTTTTCTTTAACTTCAGCATCAAAGGGGTGAAGCCGGTTCTTACTACCAGCAGAAGCGGCAACATGTATTTCCTCAATATCGGGTTGGCACCTAACGCGATATATAATATCTCCAGCAAACAGTGGAAAGTACCGAACTGGACCCAGTTCATGCAGACCCAGCGGGCCGGCATGGCGATCTTTGATAATCTGGGCGACAGCGAAGGCATCCGTGCGGCATCCCAGTCCATGAAACTGAATGCATTTAACTTAAGCATTCCGGTTACCTTCCAGTTGGCATTCTATATCGGACAGAATCCGGAAACGTTGGTATCTGAGAGTTATTTTGTTTCGGCATTCTTTACGATAGGTCTTATGGGAACCTATACCTTCTGTTATCCGTTTGTGGTCAGCGGTATTCCGATGTTCGGAAATGTGACCATACAGCTGGGTGTTTCCGATTCGATTCAGATCAAAGAAACCACGGACAGCGGGCTCGTGGAAATCAACGTTATGAGCGATCCGTCGAAACTGGCATACATGCCGGACAATAAGTTTAACCTGAAGTTTGCGGTTTCCTTGTCGGTTGGTGCCGGTGTATACTGCGTTGCCAGCGTATCCGGCGGCGGCACAGGGGCATTCAATGTAAACTGGGTGGACTTCCACTACGGAAACGGAACTATGTCAACTAACATAGACATCCGTCTGGAACTGCTGTTTGCAGGACGAACCTTCTCGTACAAAATTGACAGCAGGGAATTCTTCAACACCAATCCATATACGGAAGAGGGTGTGGATCCAAACCTGAATGTTATGACTTCCAACGTTATGAACACCGGGGTAGATGAAATGGTTATGGAAGACATCAAGTCCTATCAGCAGAATCTGAAGGAAATTTCCGGAGGATTGAGATTGAAAGATGCATATGACTTCTCAAGACCGACCGTGGTTTCCATGGAAGACGGCAGATACGTGGTGGTGGCAACCATCGATGCGAAATACATCAAAGACTACAACGGCAGCAAGAAGGCTGTCATGGGCTATGCAATCTTTGATCCGAACCTGGACGGAGGTTCTTTTGTGAAGAATGCAGAGGGCAGAATCTTCAACAGCGTAGAGCCAACGACAGAAATTGGCAAGACGTTGAATTATAATCCGAAGGTTGTGGGCGTCGGCGATAACCGATATGTCCTGATTTGGAACAGCACGGCTTATGACGGCGAAGAAGGCGGAAAACTGAAACTGAGAGATATGGATACGACGATTAGGTCCGCCATCATCGAATGCGACGGCGAAGGCAATGCCAAGGCCGTTCAGCATAAGGCAATCGTCGTGGAAAACCAGAATCAAGAAACACTGCAGAGCATCATCCTGGACGCTGTCTATGATGAACAGAATCAGGAAGTCCTTCTGCTGTACCGCACGCTGGATCTTTCTGGTCTGACGAAAGACAGCACCATAAAGGATCTCGATAAGGTTCACGGCATGCTGCAGGTATCCAGTTTAAAGGCAGATGGGGCATCCATTGCAGATGAGGATAATCTGTGGACGCCGGGCATCATCGTCGCAGAAGGCGGTAAACAGAACATCCTGAAGACTGCAGACCTTGAGATGATGCAGGCACCTGACGGTGACGCCAAAGTTCCTGTTATCGTTTATCACAGAGTCAAGGGAGAACTTGCAGGCATCCTCAATGAGGCGGAAGAAGGCACCGATAATCATATCTTCCTGACCAGCCTGGCCCACAAAGCCGGTGGTGGCTATCAGATTGACAAAGAAAAAGAAGTGCCGGCAGATACTTCTGCTTATCATGCAGCACCTCAGCTGGCCGTAGGAAAGGCCGGAAGCCTGAAAGAAAGAAATATGCTGATGTGGAAGCAGGCTGACCGTATTGCAGTTGCAGATCCAATCGCGATTCTCTATGATACATTAAAGCCTGTATCCGGAGAAGAAAAGAGCAGCGACGACGGAGAAGTTATCGGTCTGGCAGCGATTCACGAAAGCTATGCGGGCAATAACGACGACTTCAGGCTGATTGCGGGAGAAGACGGCAGTCTGTACTGTTTCTGGACAGAAGGAAACGGTCAGGGCAGCGAGGTGAAGTACTCCAAGTTAATTGAACAGGAAGGTACCGCTGTGTGGTCCGACAGCCAGATGCTCTTTGCAACAGAAGACGGCACCTATGTGCAGTCCATCTGTGCGGTAATTGATGAAACAGGCTATCTGAGAACCATCTATCGTCAGACGGATCTCTCCAAGGAAGACGGAAAGAGTGAAATCTGCATGAAGGGCTTTGATCTCAATGTGAAGCAGGCGCAGCAGCTGAATGCGGCGGCGGAGGAAGAACCGTATTACAGCACGCCAAATCTGCAGGGCATCTACGCTTCTGCAGACGTGCAGCTGAGCGATATCAACTTTGAACCGCTTACCGTATATGACGGCGTAAATTCTGACAAATATAAAGTAACTGCAAAACTTGTCAACACAGGTGATGCAGCAGCAGAAAAATCCCAGATGGTCGTATCTTATCTGGTAACCGGGGACGAAGAAATGAAGGAAACCATCCTCGGTGAATGCAGCGTACCAGCTCTGGAAGCGGGAGAAGAAACCGTTGCAGAATTCGAAATAACCGTAGATCCTGCCCTGTATTCCAAGGCATACTTCAAGATGGTACCGGTGAACATTGCACTGTACGAAAACTACGGTACTGACGATCAAACCATGACCCTGGCAGCCATGGACGGCGTGCAGGCGATGCAGGAAGAGGAAGCCTCTGACCTGATGGTGGAAGGCACATTCCGCTTAGGCGTGCGCCAGAGCCGCGTGCTTCATGCACAGGTACAGCCTGTCGCAGCGGCGCAGTTTGAAGACTTGCAGTTCGAAACTTCTGACCCTGAAGTTGCGACCGTAGATGAACACGGTGTCATCACCGGCGTGGAGAAGGGCACCTGCGAAGTGACGGTAACGGCAGCAAGCGGTGTATCGAAGAAGGTCGACGTGCAGGTTACAAGAACTGAACAGGATACCGGCGTTGAGGAGGATACAGAGCTTCCGGACAAACCTGTCGTAACCCCTGTCGTTGACGATACCGACGGAGGCAGCCAGGCAGATACCGGCGACCATACTATGTTATGGATTTGGGTAGCGCTGCTTCTGGCAGGCGTTGCAGGTATCAATGGTGCTTTACTGTACAGAAAGAGAAAATCATAATCATATATGGAAACAGGAACCCTGAAATACGGGTTCTTGTTTTTTTGTAAAATGTAAAGTTTGCTTGACATACCTCGTGCGAAGTGCTATATTAAAAATGTAAAGTGAACTTTACGTCAAAACGGAAAGACAAGGAGGGGGTAGTTTTGAATAATAGAATCGAAGAAATCAGAAAGGAACGGGGTATCCGTCAGGAGGATTTTGCGAAATCCATGGGTGTTTCCAGGCAGACCATCAGTTCCCTGGAAAACGGACGATACAACCCGTCCATCACGCTGGCATACAAAATCGCCAAGTATTTTGGTATGAGCATCGAGGAAGTATTTATTTTTGAAGAGGAAGATTTAAAATAGGGGGAAAAGAAAATGAAAAGAGATAAGAGAATGATTTTCAGTATCATTTGGCTGATTGCAGGGGCGGCACTGATCGCACTTGCCTTCGCAGGAAAAGTAGATGAATTCTGGAACAGTTTCGGCTTTGCCCTGGCCATCGTCGGTGCACTGCAGCTGCTGAGATTCCACAGATTCCAGAAAAACCCGGCGTATCGTGAGAAGATGGAAATCGCAGAGTCAGACGAACGCAATCATTTTATTAGAAACAAAGCCTGGGCATGGGCAGGATACATCTTTGTCCTCACTATGGCAGTGGCGGTCATCGTGTTCAGACTGATGGGATACGACCAGTTATCCTTCTTCGCATCCATGACAGTGTGCCTGATGCTGGTGCTGTACTGGGGCGCGTACATGATTCTGCAGAGAAAGTATTAGACCGACAAAATCACCTTATTCTTGACATTGGACCAACTCCAAGGTTTATAATAAAGAAAATACTTGGACGTTTGAAGGTGAAAAGATGAGATTAACAGTTGGTGAAATTTCAAAAGTATTAGGGCTTCCAAGCGAAAGCATCCGCTACTATGTGAGGGAAGGTCTCATTCAGCCGGAGAAAAACGCGGAGAATAACTATTGGGAGTATTCTTCCGAGGACCTGCTGCTGATTACGGACATCATGTTCTATCGCGACATGGGCCTGTCCATTCACAGCATTCATGAGATCTTTGACGGCCTGCCGCTGGAGGAAATCGGCACGGTCATCGCACGCACCAAGGACGAAATCAACGAGAAACTGGTAGAATACACGGCTATGCTCCAGAAGGTGCAGAGCTGGGCATCCTTTTACCGGGAGGAACTGGAAAGCATCGGGAAAATCACCATAGGCGAAATGCCTGCCAATTACCGCATCAGCCGGTTTTACGATCAGTCGGAGCATATGGCAAGCTATCTCAAGGACAGCATCTGCGTCAACAAAGACGACTGGGAACGTCTGAGCATCTCTTTCCTCTACGATTTCAAGGAAGAGCCGGCGAAGATTCACCAGTATATCTCACTGGAGAAGAACGACAGGACGACGAAACGAAACCGGGACTACGATGTGGTGGAGGAAAAGGCCTGTCCGTGCATCATGACACACGCCATCTATACGGACGATATCCCGAAACTGGTGGCACCGCTGATCCAGTATGCAGAAGACCACGGTATTACCCTGACCGGTGAGATCTACGGCAGAGAACGAACCAATTTCTACGTGGACAAAAAGCGCCACTGGGTGTGCTCTATCTACGCACCAATCGTAACTGAATAAAAAATCCTTGACCCCGGAGTTACTCCGGGGTTTATATTTTTTTGTAGAAAAAAGGAGGTCGACATGAAAACTTATTTGAATGCTTATTTAGAAGACCACAAAGAAGAGATACTGCATGTATTGTCTGACTTCGTTGCAATCCCCAGTGTCTCCAGCGATAAGGAAAAAGTGAAGGAAGCGCTGGAATTCGCTTTGGCGTTAGGCGATCAGATGGGCTTCCGTACAGAAAACTGCCTGGACGGTCAGGTAGGTGTCATCGAGATGGGTGATGGCGAAGAAACGCTGGGCATTTTGTCCCATGTTGACGTGGTGCCTGCCGGCGACAGAGAAGACTGGGATTCCGATCCTTATGAGACTGTCATCAAAGACGGTAGAATCTATGGCCGCGGAACGGTGGACGACAAAGGCATGATCGTTGCTTCTCTCTACGGGATGAAGGCGGCTGCAGATTATGCGAAAGAAAAGGGTCTCCCTGTTCACAAGAAGGTCCAGCTGATTCTGGGAACCCAGGAAGAAGTGGAATGGACCGACATGGATGCTTATGTGGCGAATTATCCGCTGCCTGACTACGGATTTTCACCGGACGGGGAATACCCGATCTGCAATGTGGAAAAGGGTACTGCCGACTTCACACTGGAGTTTGACGTGACAGACGAGGCTGTAGAAGAAGGCGCTATTTATGTAACGGCGGTGGATTGCGGTGTTGCCAAAAATGCGGTGCCGGGTAAGGCGATTGCGACGTTATCCAACGGCGAAACTGTAACTGCCGTAGGAAAGGCCGTGCATTCCTGTCAGCCGGAAAGAGGCGTCAATGCACTGTTCGTTCTTTGTGAAATGCTGCAGGAAAAGGGTGTTGCAAAGAACAAACTGATGGAGCTCATCGAAGACGTAACTGCTTCTTTTGCTGATGTTTACGGCAAAGCGATTGGCATGTACAGCGAAAGCGAATATTATCAGGGGGAATTCGTTCACAGAAACGCATTCTCACCGACCATGTTTCATGCGGAAGACGGCACTGCCGTGATGAACGTTAACAACCGTTTCGCTTACGGTGCCAGCGAACAGGAACTTTACGACGGCATGTGCAGATACGCGGAAGGCCACGGCGGACGCGTGACGGAATGGCATGCGATGCCTGCGGTTTTTGTCAGTGCGGAGAGTCCGTTCCTGAAGATTCTGGCAGAAGCTTACGAAAACGTATCCGGCCTGAAGAACGAATTTACGCTGGCATACGGAGGCTCCTATGCAAAGGCGATGCCGAACGTGGTTTCCTGGGGCCCTTTGTTCCCGGGTGAAGAGGACACCTGTCATGAAGTCAATGAATACATCGACATCAAGAGCATGATGGATAGTGCGAAAATCTTTGCACAGTCCGTGGCAGGCATTGTTCTTACGGAGGAAAGCCTGAAATAGTATCGTTTTTTATAATTTCATTATCATTTTTATTAATTTAAGAAAGGAGGACATAAAATGGATGCTGTTTGGACAACCATGGAAGACTGGGGTGCAAGCGTGGAACTGAACTACGGCATTTTCTGCCTGGTTCCAATCTTTGTAATTCTGGGTATTGCGTTGTGGAAAAAAGATACTTTTATGTCAATCGTAGCGGGTTTAATCGTTGCCATGTTCATGGCTGCAAAGTTTAACCCTCTGGTGGCCTTAGGCCTGTTTATGGATGAATTCTATGTAACTGCCTGTGATGACGGAAACATGTGGGTTCTGCTGGTTTGCGCGTTATTCGGTGCTTTGATCGCGCTGATGACAGAATCCGGCGGGGTCTTAGGTTTCTCCAGCTGGGCAAGAAAACTGCTGAATTCCAGAAAAAAGACTTTGATCGGTACCTGGATCTTAGGTATCATCGTGTTCGTTGATGACTATCTGAACTGTCTGGCTGTTGGTGCGGCAATCCGTCCGTTGGCTGACAAGTACAAGATTTCCCGTGAAATGCTGGCGTTCATCATCAACTCCACAGGTGTTATCGTTTGCGCAATTATTCCGTTCTCCACATGGGGCGCATTTTTCGGCGGCCTGATGGAAGAAGCGGGTATGACAGGCGGCCTGTCTGCAATCGGCGGCTACACCCATGCGGTGCCTTATATGTTCTATGCAATTATCGCACTGGTTGTAGTTCCTCTGGTAGCATTAGGCATTCTGCCGATGTTCAAGAACATGAAGGCTGCTGAAACAAGAGCCATCGAAACCGGTGAAGTGTTATCTCCTGAATCCAAGGCGACTCTGACAGAAGGCCTGGAAGACGAAACACGTTTCGAAGGAAAGAAGTGCCGTGCAATCAACTTCATTCTGCCGATTCTGGTGGTAGCAGGTATCACAATTTACACAGAAGACATGGTAGTTGCATTGTTCTTCGCAATCATCCTGTGCTTCGTAATGTACATCCCACAGAGACTCATGAGCGTACGCGAGTTCTGCAGCGCAATCATGAAGGGTCTGGTTGATATGTTCCCTGTGCTGGTTATCATCATCCTGTCTTACATGTTAATCGATGTAAATACCATGTTGGGCCTGACAGACTTTGTAGTAAAGATTTGTGAAGCGAACGTAAGCCCTGCATTGTTCCCATGCATCGTATTCGTAGGCGTTGGTCTGTTATCCTTCGCTTCTGGTTCCGTTTGGGGTCTGGCTGCAATTGCGTTCCCAATCGTAGGTCCTGTATCCGCAGCAATGGGTCTGAATCCATTCCTGTGCGCAGGTGCAACCATCTCCGCGGTTGCTTTTGGCGGACATATCTGTATGTATGCAGATACCGTAATCTTAACAAGTGCTTCTACACAGGCAACTTGTGCAGACTACTTCAAGACATCCCTGCCAATTACGCTGGCTTATCCGTTCGCACTGGGTGCTATCGCATACCTGGTTGCAGGCTTCATCATGTGTTAAGGTAGGAAAATACATAAACGTTAAAGGTAAATATGACATCGGATTTCAAAGGCCTCCTGTTTTGACGAGCGGGAGGCTTTTTGATATAATCAAAAAAGACAGATGTAAATGATGGGAATATGTTAGAACTGCCGGCTTTCGGGGCATATATGTTTTAAAGAGTTTTGAAACAAAAGAGGAGGTAGCGAAATGGGCGCAGTAGTAACCGTAAAAGGGGCACAGATTGAGGAGAAGGAACGCCAGGCATATGTAGAATACCTGGAGAAGAAACATAATAGAAAGCTGAAGTCTCTGGAAATCGAAATCGATGGAGAGTATGCAAACCTGACCTACGAGTGGGAACCGGTTCCTTTTGAAAGAATCAGAAGAATCACCGGATACCTGGTAGGCACCATGGATCATTGGAACGACGCCAAGACTGCAGAAGAAGCAGATCGTGTGAAGCACGGAGTCGGCGACGGAATGGAAAGGCTGTAGTGGTGAAATCCCTACAGAAAAGGTGAGGACGATGAAAATCAAATTGGATGATAAATTACAGGAATATATGAAGAAGCATGGTCACAAGGACCTGGTCCTCTATGTGAAGAAAGGTGAGGGCTGCTGTTCAGCATCTCTTAGAATGGTACAGGCCCGCTTTGCTAAAGAGGGTGACGAGAACCTGACAGAAAAAGGCTACGTTGCAGTGGAGAGTGAGCTGGGAAAGATTTACTATGACATGGAGAAAATCGTATTGGAGAATCATCCTGAGCTGATTTTCAACCGCATTTTCGGCAAGGTGGTTGTGCAGCCCATGGGCATGCACGTGGACGATGCGCGTTTTGATATGGCCTGTTCGCTGGCAGACAGTAATAAATAAAGAGCACGTAGGAGCCCGGACCGGGTTCCTTTTTTGCCATGTATCGGCAAGAAATATTTTTATTTGTGCAATGATATATTGTTTTTTGCCGATATCGGTATATAATATAGACTATAAAGTAGTTGGAGGAAGAATTATGAGGTATTTGTCTGTTGCAGACACTGCGAAGAAATGGGGTGTCTCGGAAAGAAGTGTCAGGAACTATTGTGCAAATGGGCGTGTTCCGGGTGCATTTCTTACAGGAAAAACCTGGAATGTTCCGGATGATGCAGTAAAGCCTGCACGTATAAATCAGAAGTACAAAGAGCCGGAAACGGTTTTGGAAGTGTTAAAAGAAGAAATGAATCACAAAGTTTCGGGAGGCCTGTATCACAGGACACAAATTGATCTGACCTACAATTCCAACCATATGGAAGGCAGCAGACTGACTCATGATCAGACAAGATATATCTTTGAGACAAACACGATTGGCGTAGAAAATGGGGTGCTGCATGTCGATGACATTATTGAAACTTCCAATCACTTCCGCTGCATTGATTTGATTATAGGAAAAGCAGATGCGAAACTGACAGAGAAGCTTATCAAAGAACTGCATTCGATTCTAAAAACCGGAACCAGCGATGCAAAGATGCCATGGTTTGCAGTAGGTGACTATAAACGCAGACCTAATGAAGTTGCCGGAAAAGATACTGCGTTGCCTGAAAATGTTGGTCATGAAATGAAAAAGATGCTTGATGCGTATCATTCCCTGGAAGAGGTAACTTTGGAAGATATACTGGACTTTCATGTGAATTTTGAGAATATCCACCCATTTCAAGATGGTAATGGACGTGTGGGCAGACTGATTATGTTTAAGGAATGCCTGAAACATAATATTGTGCCATTTATTATCGAAGATGATTTGAAGATGTTTTATTATCGTGGGCTAAGTGAATGGGAGCGCGAAAGGGGATATTTGCGAGATACCTGTTTAACTGCACAAGATAAATATAAGTCAATTTTAGACTACTTCAGAATTAAGTATTAGAAAAAGGAAGGATGGAGACATGATAAAAATCCTAATGATCTGCCACGGCAATATCTGTCGCTCACCCATGGCCGAGTACGTCATGCAGCATATGGTGCGTGAGCGCCACTTAGAACATAAGTACCATATCGAGTCTGCGGCGACCAGCCGTGAGGAAATCGGCAACGATGTCCACCATGGCACCAAGCGTAAACTGAGAGAGGTTGGTATCGCCTGCCCACGCCGTGCGGCCCGCCAGGTGACCCGCGTGGACTATGAGACCTACGATTATCTCATTGTCATGGACCAGATGAACGTGCGCAACCTGCACCGCATCATCGGCAGCGATCCGGAACACAAGGTGTATAAGCTGCTGGAGTTTGCTGGCAGCAGCCGTGATATCGCGGATCCGTGGTATACCGGAAACTTCGACGAGACCTACGATGACATCATCGAAGGCGTGACGGCCCTCATCGATAAAATCGAATCCGAAACAAAATAGAAAACAAAAAAACATATCTCTCCCCTGACGGCATAGGCTGTTAGGGGAGATTTTTATATGAGAAAAATTCTGTATATCGCGGGCTGCATCCTGGCGTTTATCCTGGGCGTCATGATCTGGTTCTACTTCGCTGAACCGACGGGAAAAGCCGTTTCCGAAGACCTGCCGGCGGCACCGGAAGTCAGCGCCAGACAGGCCATACTCATAGATGGAAAAAGCGGAGAAACACTGTTCGAGAAGGCGGCTGAAGAACGGGCATATCCTGCCAGTACCACCAAAATCATGACGGCTCTCATGGCCCTGGAACTGTGCAGACGGTATGACATCGGCATCGACACCGAGGTCACCGTGCCCAAGGAAGCCGTTGGCGTCGAAGGATCCTCTGTTTATCTGAAAGCCGGTGAAAGTCGGACCATTGAGGAGCTGCTTTACGGGGCCATGCTTCGCTCCGGCAACGATGCAGCCACAGCTCTTGCCGTCTGTCTGGGAGGCAACGAGAAAAACTTTGTGAAGATGATGAACGACAAAGCCCGGGAACTGGGATGCCATAGGACGCAGTTTGTAAATCCTACCGGGCTTTTCGATGAGGCCCACTATACTACGGCGAAGGATCTGGCCTGTATTGCCCGTATGGCCATGGAAATCGACACTTTTCGACAAATTGCGACAGCCAAGACCTGGGGCACCTATACAAACAAGAACAAAACCGTATTCCAATATGAAGGCGGGACGGGCATCAAAATCGGCTTCACCGAGAAGAGTGGCCGGACCCTGGTCGCCTCTGCCAGGCGGGGGGACACGGAACTCATCGCCGTTGTCCTCGACGACGGGAACTGGTTCGCCGATGCCTATGCCTTGATGGATTACGGCTTTATGATAAAGGGGGTAGAGAAAGATGAATAGATGTATCGACGCAGGGCGGGAAGGCTGTCCCTGCGCTTTAGCGGAAGCGGGGAACTGCCTGGTCTGCAGCCGCCTGTCGGGAGGAACCTGCGACGACTGCAGCTGGCAGGGAACCTGTATTTACACCTTGTTCGAGCAAAACGGACGCCGCATCATCCGGGAGCGACAAAACCGTCTGCTTCCCATCCACGAAATCCGTGCCTACGGACCGGATTTCAGTGTCTTTGTACTGAAGGCGGACAAAGGATTCTGCCAAAAGGCCCGGACAGCAGGTGCTTTTGTCTTTGTGAAACCGCCGGAAGATCATGATTGGTTCGGCGCACCCGTTTCCGTGCTGAAATCCGAACCGGAACGGGGGCTGGTGCACCTGGCAGTCTGCGCCTGCGGTCCAAAGACCCGCCGGATTCTGCAGGAATCCGAAAGCTTGTCTGTCCGGGGGGTCTATTATAGCGCCCTTTCCGGTCAGGGCGGCCTGCTGACAGATCCGGAGGAAACTTTTGTCTTCGCAAAAGGCGTTGCCATCGCGCCCTTAAGAAACTACCTGGACGGAGGCAGCCGTTACCGGAGGCAGCTCCGCAATCTGCACCTCTTTGCGGATCTGGCGAAAACCGGCATGGACTTTTTTCGGGACTATTTCGGCGATCTGGAGGCCGGATCTTTAGAAGTTCGTGACTTTGCACGGGAAGGGCTTTGTTCTCTGGACCGGCTTGATCACCTGGAGGCCCAGTGTCTCGGCCGGTCGCGTATCAACGTGTTTGCCCTGACTTCTCCTTATTATGCCGACCAGATTCAGCGGGCCGTGGGCGAGGAAAAAACAATTCTCCGTCCTACCGAGGGCAACATGTGCTGTGGCGAAGGCATCTGCGGTGCCTGTACATACAACGACAAAAATGGAAATGTCATCCGCCGGTGTAAGAGCCGCGCATAGAAACTGTCGGAACTGCGCAGGATATCCCTTGACAAAATGTAAATGCTAATGTAACATGAAGTAGTAATTAAAACTATGTAAACTAGAGTTGGATATAATCAAGAACGGAAATGAAAGGGGATATTTATGGAAAACATGACAGCAGCAATGAAACCGCTGAAGCGGTATACTTTGGGAGAAGAGATTTTTAACAGCGTGACCCACGGTGTCGGCGCCTTGCTCGGCGTGGTAGGCACGGTGGTCCTCATCGTGCTTTCCGCGGTGCATGGCAGCAGCCTGGCTTTGGGAACCAGCATCGTATATGGCATTTCCCTGATTATGCTCTACACCATGTCCACGCTGTACCATGCCATCGCGGCGCAGAAAGCCAAAGAAGTACTCCGCATCTTCGACCACACTTCTATTTTCCTTCTGATTGCGGGGACCTATACGCCGTTTTGTCTGGTGGCCCTGGAAGGTAATCCGAAGGGTGTGGCTGTCGCGGCGGCTGTCTGGATCTGCGCAATCCTGGGTATTGTGCTCAACGCCATCAGCCTGAAGAAGACGGAAAAACTGGGTACTGTCCTTTATGTAATCATGGGATGGTCCGTCATTATGGTCATCAAAGATGTCATCGCAGCACTGCCAGCGGCAGGCTTCTGGTTGCTTCTTCTGGGCGGCATCGCTTATACCGGCGGCCTGGTGTTCTATGCGATTAAGAAGAAGTACATGCACAGTATCTGGCATTTGTTCGTTCTGACAGGCAGCCTGCTTCACTATCTGTGTATTGCCATCTACGTGCTGCCTATGGCATATTAGGTACGCCGGCGTCATATGAATACAGAGAAGAATTGGGATTTGGAGGTTCATATGGCAAAAATTTTGATTATAGGCGGCGGCTGGGCAGGATGCAGTGCAGCCATCGCAGCAAAAAAGACAGGGGCAGATGTCCTTCTGACAGAGCGGACCGATCTTCTTCTGGGTCTCGGTAATGTGGGCGGCATCATGCGGAACAACGGTCGTTTTACGGCAGCAGAAGAATGCATCGCTATGGGCGCAGGGGAGCTCTTTGCAATCACCGATGCATGCAGCACCCACCGGAACAAAGACTTTCCCGGTCACGGTCACGCCAGTTTTTACGATCCGGAGAAAGTGGAACCGGCGGTGCGCGGGCTCCTCGCTGACATGGGTGTTGAGACAAAACTGACCACCCGCATCACTGACATTCGAAAAACAGAAAAAAGAATAGAATCCGTTACGTCCGCAGAAGGTGAGAACTTTGATGCGGACGTTTTTGTTGACTGTACAGGCACCACAGGACCGATGGGAAACTGCATGGAATTCGGTAACGGCTGCAGTATGTGCGTGCTCAGGTGCCCTTCTTTTGGACCGAGAGTCAGCATCTCCGCAAAGGCCGGCGGAAGCGACTACTACGGTCTTCGGGACGACGGCACGCCGGGGGCTTTCAGCGGCTCCTGCAAGCTGGATAAAGGCAGCCTGTCCCGGGAACTGCAGCGTCAGCTGGATGAAGAGGGTGTCGCCATTGTACCCCTGCCGGAGCATCTGGTGAACAAAAGCAAGCTGACGAAAAAAGTGTGCCGCCAATATGCGCTACGCCAGTTTGCGGAGAATATCATCCTGATTGATACGGGTCATGCCAAGATGATGACGCCCTTTTTCCCTCTGGAAGAGCTTAGACAGGTGCCCGGCTTCGAAAAGGCCCGTTACCTGGACCCTTACGCTGGCGGGAAGGGAAATTCCATCCGGTACATGGCCGTTACGGAACGGGATGAAACCCTGCGGGTAAGAGGCGTGGAAAACCTCTTCTGCGGTGGGGAAAAGGCGGGGCCTTTTATCGGTCATACAGAGGCCATTGTGACGGGGTCTTTGGCAGGATTTAACGCAGGCTGTATGGCGGGAGGAGAAGAACTGCTTGCGCTGCATCCGGAAGAGACGGCCATCGGCGCCTTTTTGCACTACGAAAAACCGGGTGGCGGCATGTTTACCTTTGCGGGGGATGCCTTCTTTGATCACATGAAGGCAGTCGGCCTTTATACCACGGACAAAAAACAGATCGAGCGACGAATTGCAGACGCCGGGCTGACGGGAAGATATAACGCTTTTCTTTAGGAGACTTTTGTGGTAAAATCACTAGAGAATTTGAGAAAAACGGAGAGACAAACGATGAGAATTAATAAATATATTGCGCAGGCAGGGGTTGCCAGCAGAAGAAAAGCAGATGAACTGATTGCGGCAGGCAATGTGAAAGTCAACGGTGCCGTGCTGAGAGAACCGGGTTACAATGTGGAAGACGGCGATGTGGTAGAGGTCAACGGACGCCGCATCGAAGCGGAGGAAAAGAAGGTCTACATTCTGCTGAACAAACCGCTGGGCTATGTGACGACGGTCAGCGATGATAAGGAGAGACTGACGGTAATGGACCTGGTACAGGACGTGGATGCCCGCATCTTCCCGGTCGGCAGACTGGACTACAACACCAGCGGCATGCTGATTATGACTAACGACGGGGACTTCGCCTACAAGCTGACCCACCCGAAGCATGAGCTGACAAAGACCTACCGTGCTCGCGTGGCAGGTGTTCTGTCTACTGAAAAGGTTTGGAAGTTGCGTAACGGCGTGGATATTGGCGGTTTTGTCACATCCAAAGCGAGAGTGGATGTGGTGAAGGGACTGCCGAAGTCCACCATCGTGGATATCACCATCCACGAAGGCAAGAACCGCCAGGTTCGTAAGATGTTCAAGGCTGTGGGAAACAACGTGCAGGAATTGGAACGTATCGCCATTGGCGACATCAGACTGGGTCGTCTGGCAGAAGGACACTACAGAAAACTGACCAGAGAAGAAGTCGAATATCTGAAGAACTGTTAATGACGCAACATAAAAAAGCTGCCGGTTCCGGCAGCTTTTTCTATGTAACAAATATTAAATTTTTAATTACTTTCTCTTACATTCTTTAGGAGTAACGCAAGTACCAGTAGCTCTAGCTACTACGATTGGTTCTTCTAAGAAGTCAGCAGCGGAAGCGCTGATGTCAGGTCTTGTAACAACAACCTTTCTAGCTTCGAAAGTCATCTTTCTGGAAGTGTTACCAATCTTAGTGATTTCACCGTAAGCTTCGATGTAGTCGCCAGC
>JAFWZZ010000010.1 GCA_017522185.1 Bacillota bacterium
GTTAAGATGCCGTAGCGACATCTTAACGAGTTGGCTAGGGAAGCAGGATTCGAACCTGCGGATGACGGAATCAGAATCCGTTGCCTTACCACTTGGCAATACCCCAACGTTTTTATGGGGTGGGTAGTGGGATTCGAACCCACGTATACAGGAGCCACAACCCTGGGTCTTAACCACTTGACGATACCCACCATATGGTGCTAAAACGCAATTCACTTACACATCGTGCTCAGCTTTTGCTTAAATATTTTAGCATAAGCATCATACTTTGTCAACCAAAACATGATTTAAAAAATTGGCGACCTGGAACGGGCTCGAACCGTCGACCTCCAGCGTGACAGGCTGGCATTCTAACCAACTGAACTACCAGGCCGCATTGTCGTTTCTATTTGAAACAAATGGTGGGCGTAATAGGGCTCGAACCTATGACCCTCTGCTTGTAAGGCAGATGCTCTCCCAGCTGAGCTATACGCCCATAAAAATGGTAGCGGCGAGTGGATTCGAACCACCGACCTTCCGGGTATGAACCGGACGCTCTAGCCAACTAAGCTACACCGCCACATGAGTTGAAGTATTTGTTTCAAATCATCGACAAGCAATATCTTACCAAATATCAAAGGCTTTGTCAACAACTTTTTTCATGTTTTTAAGAAAAGTTTTCGACCTCCGTCTCCATGCGACTTTCAGTGATATCGCTCGGTTATTTATAATACTATATACACTTTATCTTGTCAAGCGCTTTTTTACGAAAATTACAGTGCAATTTTTACCGGTTCTTTCAGTTTCAGGGAGTCCTCCCTCACCCCACAGGTCCACGCCATCATACATACACCTGCTTTATCGGCTTTTCTCAGTGCATCGCCAAAAGCTTTGTGCATTTTGTCGTTAGGCTCAAAGTAAGAGACTTCCGGCATCTGAATGACGAAGAGCACATAACCGCGGTAGCCTTCCCCCACAGCAGCGATCAGTTCTTCTACGTGCTTCACCCCTCGTTCTGTAGGTGCATCCGGGAATCTGGCAACGCCAGCCTCTTCCAAAGTAACACCTTTGACCTCCAGCCATCCGATTTGTCCGTCGGCATCTTCCACACGGAAGTCAAATCTGGAACCACCATATGTCTTTTCCCGCTTCACGTCCGTCAAAGTACCCATTCCCGGCAGCTGCAGACGCCCGGACAAAAGCGCCTCTTCACAGACTTTGTTCGGCGCCTGGGAATCCATATTGATTAAGACGTCCCCTTTCTCCACGCCAATCAAAGAATACCGCATCTTCCGCGTTCCCATTCTGCCATCAAAATCCTCAAGGTATACTGTTGCGCCGGGAATCAGCAGTTCCCTGCATCGTCCCGTGTTTTTCACGTGAGCCTTCTCTGTTTTTCCGTCTATTTCCACCACCGCGATGAAACGATTTGGACGTTCTATAAATTTTCCTCTGCAAATCTTGTCGTACTTCATATCGTATTGCATTGTATCAAATTTTTCATTATAATAAAAGGACATTTTTGAGACAAAGGAGGGCGGCTATGAGAGCACCCGATCCAATTGCTTTTACATTATTCGGTATGGACGTAAGATGGTACGGTCTTCTGATCGGTACCGGCTTTCTGCTGGCCATCCTGCTTTCCTATAAAAGAGCACCAAAGTACGGCATCAAAGAAGATCATGTATTGGATTTCGCTTTGTTCATGATTCCGGCCGCTATCATCGGTGCCCGGGCCTATTACGTCATCTTTAACTGGGATTATTACGGCGGCGATATGGCGCGCATCCTGGATATCCGTAGCGGCGGACTTGCCATCCACGGCGGCCTCATCGCAGGAATCCTGGTAGCCATCGCGGTATGTAAATATCATAAAATCAGGATTCTGGATCTGGCGGATCTCTGCTTCCCGACGGTTGCCCTCGCCCAGTCCATCGGCAGATGGGGTAATTTCTTCAACAGCGAGGCACACGGCGGTCCGACGGATCTTCCATGGGCTATCTATGTAGACGGTCAGTACGTACACCCGACTTTCCTGTATGAATCCATCTGGTGTTTCGCCCTGTTCCTGTTTTTGATGTTCTATATGGAAAAGCGAAGAACCTTTTCCGGACAGCTTGCACTGCTTTACGGCATGCTGTATTCACTGGAAAGAATCTTCGTGGAACAGCTGCGAACAGACAGCCTGATGATCGGGCCTTTTAAGCAGGCACAGGTACTGAGTTTTTGTGTGATTGTGCTCTGCGCCGCAGCTTATGTGTATTTGCAGAGAAAGGAAAGAAAAAGATAGCTTTTTACTATATTTTGTAGTATAATAGTACGGATTTTGTTTAGACGTTAATGACAATTGAAATAAGGAGATAGATAACACATGAAATTAGGTATTGTAGGTCTGCCTAACGTAGGCAAAAGTACATTATTCAACGCAATTACAAAAGCTGGCGCGGAAGCTGCCAACTACCCTTTCTGCACCATCGAACCAAACGTTGGTGTAGTAACAGTTCCAGACGAAAGAATCACAAGACTTCATGAAATTTACAACTCCAGAAAGACGGTTTACACAACTATCGAATTCTGTGACATCGCGGGCCTGGTAAAGGGTGCTTCCAAAGGTGAAGGACTGGGCAACAAGTTCCTGGGTCATATCAGAGAAGTTGCTGCTATCGTTCACGTGGTAAGATGTTTCCAAAACGACAACATCGTACACGTTGACGGCAGAATCGATCCGGCTTCCGATATCGAAACCATTAACACAGAACTGCTGCTGTCTGACATCGAAATTCTGGAACGCCGTATCCAGAAGACAGCAAAGATGGCAAAGGCAGACAAGAAACTGCAGGGCGAACTGGACCTGTTAAACAGAGTGAATGACTTCCTTGCAGATGGCAACAACGCAAGATCCATGGATTTAGACGAAGACGAAGCTGCTTTCGTAAAATCTCTGGACCTGCTGTCCTATAAGCCAATCATCTACGTAGCAAACGTATCCGACGAAGATCTGGTTGCAGGTGAAGATAACGAATATGTGCAGAAAGTAAGAGAGATCGCTGCCGGCGAAGACGCTGAAGTTGTTGTGATTTCTGCAGAAATTGAATCCGAAATCGCCGAACTGGAAGACGAAGAAAAAGCATTGTTCTTAGAAGATTTAGGTATCGAAGAATCTGGTCTGGACAAGCTGATTAAGGCATCTTATCACCTGTTAGACCTGATTTCCTATCTGACTGCCGGCGAAGACGAGTGCCGTGCATGGACGATCCGCAGAGGCACAAAGGCACCGCAGGCTGCAGGTAAAATCCACTCCGACTTTGAAAGAGGCTTCATCAGGGCAGAAACCATCGCTTACGATAAGTTCATCGAATGCGGCGGCAATATGGCAACAGCAAAGGAAAAGGGCCTGCTCCGCTCTGAAGGCAAAGAGTATGTGGTAAAAGACGGAGATATCATCACGTTCCTGTTTAACGTATAAAAATCCCAAAACTGTCACTCGCAGAGAGCTCTCGCGTTTGGCAAGTATATACAACGCGCTCAAGGACTTTGGGGAGTTTGATAAAACAGTATCACAACTCCTACCAAAGTCCTTTTTTCGCACCTTGTATCCTTGCAGCAAACCCTCGAGAAACTGCTCTTAACAGCTTTAAGATTTCACAATAAATACATATATACTGTCTATGATTGTCAAATCTGTGAGCAGTCGCCGGCAGATAGAATGCAGCTATGAAAATACACTTACAATTTCTGCACCATTTCTTTCACAATCTCCATGCTCCGCCTTGCGGCTTCCAATTCGAAACTGTGGAAATCCACATCGGCGCTGTCGTCGGCTTTGTCTGAGATAGAACGGATAACGACGAAAGGAATGCCGTTCAAGTAAGCGCTGTGGCCGATAGATGCACCTTCCATTTCCGTACAAAGACCGCCAAACTTCGCAATAACAGCCGCTTTGCGTTCTGCACTGTTGATGAACCAGTCCCCGGTGACGATCCGGCCTTTGTGAATAGCCGGTGGTTGTTCCATCCTGCTGATAACCTTACAGCAGGCCTCTACCGCACAGGCAATCATCTTCTCGTCTGCCGTATACAGAAGCCAGCCCGGTCTCGGCTGTTCGCCCGGTTTGTAGCCCATAGCCTCGTTATGCATATCGTGATAGCAGACTTCCGTGGAAATGACGATATCGCAATAATCCACATCCGCGTCTAACGACCCTGCCACACCCGTGTTGATGATATGGGTCACGTCAAACAGATCCGCCAGAATCTGGGCACAGATTGCACTGTTAACCTTGCCTGCCCCGCTCTTTACGATTACAACAGGCACACCGCAAAGAAGGCCCTCATAAAAGGACATCCCTGCTTTTTCTGTAATGCGGCACTGCTCCAGCTGTTCCTGCAGGAGATTTACCTCAATTTCCATAGCACCGATAATGCCGGTTTTATTCATAATAGATGTCCGCCTCCTTCAGAGCGTCTTTTTCAGTCACATTGTCCCGGATCAGCTGTGCGCACACATCCAGGACAGCCTTGTACGAAGCATAAGATTCCGAAGCTTTGAACCGGTTTACTGATTCTTCCTTGTAAGACTCCAGCTCCTCATAGCTTTTAATCCCTGCTTTTTCTCCAATCAAATCTACTTTGTAGCTGTCTTTATACGCCCAGATGGTATCTTCGAAGGTAATGCCTTCCCTTTCGCAGGCCTGACTGACCACATCATAGTTCTCATCTTTCGCAACCTGAGAGATAATGTTGTCCTGGATATAAGCATTGACATCCTTCTCGCTCACTGCAATCCCATCCTGCTCCGCTCTCCAGAACACCGCCTGTTCCTCGGCAAGATAAGTAACCGCCTGGGCAATCGCCTCTTCCTGCGTCAGCCCGGAACTCATCATGGAACCTTTGATGCTGCGCTTCATGGCCGGATAAGGCGTATTCTCTCCCAGCGCATCTGTCAAAAGCATATATTCTTTGATCAGCGCACAGTATATGCTGACTCTTTGCTCGTTCGTCGCCTGATTCCAGTTAGCCTGAGCCTGCTTTGCTGCTTTCTCTTCATCTGTCTTACAACTGCAGCAGGAAAATGCCAGCAGGCATACCAGGAGCATCACAAAAAATCTCTTCCCCGTCATATGTCTTCAGCGTCCCTTACTTTTCAAGTTTGCGATTGGCCTTACCCTGGAATTTTTCGTTTTCTACAACGAATCTTTCGTGGGTTCCCTTACCGATCAGACCAGCTTCGTCATAAGCTTCCACCTTGAATGTCAGTTTACGACCTTCCACCGCAGTTACTTCACTCTCACAATGCACCTTCATGCCCAGCGGTGTTGCTGCCACGTGATCCACATTCAGCTGAATGCCCACACTGCCCTGACCTTCTTCCAGATAAGGCTGCACGCTCTTCCATGCAGTTTCTTCCATCAAAGCGATCATCGCAGGGGTTGCAAACACGTCCAGCGTACCGCTTCCCATAGTCTTTGCGGAATTCGCCTCTGTCACCATAACTTCCTGATATCCTTTTAAACCGATTTCTAACATAACTGTTCCTCCGTTTTACTTCAAATCTTTTTTCAAGTATAACAAAAGTTGAAACAACTTGCAATCATTCCAAAAGGTTGATACTATGGAAGGGATAAATCAAAAATACGCATACAGGAGGTTTCGATATGAAAGCTTTTTTTAACGAATTCAAGGAATTTATCACCCGTGGGAACGTCATGAGCATGGCCATCGGTATCATCATTGGCGGTGCGTTCACATCTATCGTACAGTCTCTGGTAAACGACGTCATCACCCCGCTGTTAGGCATTATCTTAGGCGGACTTGACTTCACCAGCATTGCAATTACCGTCGGCAGCGCAAACCTGATGGTCGGTAACTTCATTCAGGCTGTCATTACCTTTCTGTTAACGGCACTCGTGGTTTTCTCTATCATGAAAACCTTTAACAGTTTCCTGAGAAAGAAGGAAGAAGAGGTTCCTGAAGAAGAGGCTGAACCTGAAATTCCTGCTGATATCCAGCTGCTGACCGAAATCAGAGATATGCTGAAGGAGAGAGAGAACTAATCATGAAATTTATAGACAAACAAGGAAAAGGCCTTCTCCTTTGTCTGCTGATTGCAGTACCGTCCTGGTTCATAGGGAAGAGCTTCCCGATTGTCGGAGGACCTGTCGTTTCCATTCTTCTGGGGATGATTGTGACGCTGTTCATCAGAGATAAGACTGGCTTTGAAGCAGGCATCAAATTTACATCAAAGAAAATACTGCAGTGGGCTGTGATTCTTCTGGGATTTGGACTGAACCTGAACGTAATTTTAGAAACAGGCGCCCAGTCCCTGCCAATCATCATCTGCACCATCGCTACATCGCTAGTGATTGCTTACACACTGCATAAACTCCTGCACATTCCCGGCAATATCTCTACGTTGGTAGGTGTAGGTTCCTCAATCTGTGGAGGTTCTGCAGTTGCCGCAACCGCGCCGGTTATCGATGCAGACGACGAGGAAGTTGCACAGGCGATTTCCATCATCTTTTTCTTTAACGTGGTTGCCGCGCTGGTATTCCCTGCTTTGGGCACCATGATTGGCTTTGATACTGCTTCCGGGGAAGCATTTGGAATCTTTGCGGGAACAGCTGTCAACGACACCTCTTCCGTTACGGCATGTGCATCTACCTGGGACAGTATGTACAATCTGGGCAGCGAAACACTGGACAAAGCCGTTACGGTAAAACTGACCAGAACACTTGCAATCATTCCAATTACACTGGCACTTGCATTCTGGCGGACCAGAAAAGAGCAGGATAAAGAAGGAACAAGCGTCAGCATCAAAAGCATTTTCCCGTTCTTTATCCTCTACTTTATCGGTGCATCCATCATAACTACAGTCGCTGTTTCCATCGGCGTTTCACCAACCTTCTTTGCACCAGTTAAGGAACTGTCCAAGTTCTTTATCGTGCTGGCAATGGCCGCAATCGGCCTCAACACCAACATTGTGAAGCTCATCAAAACCGGTGGAAAACCGCTGATTATGGGATTCTGCTGCTGGATCGGCATCAGTGCCGTCAGCCTGCTCATGCAGCATTTACTTGGGCTTTGGTAAAGATCATCGAATCTTTGAAGACTGTCTTCGCACAGAGGACAGTCTTTTTTGTCGCCCATTTATTATTGACATATGTTAAGAATAGGATTATAATATTTATAACATATGTTAATAACAAAGGAGAGAGTGATGGCACGACCAAGAAAAAACAGATTGGTCTACTCCATGCCTTCCTGTGAAGGCTTCGTCCCCCTGGGATATCACCGGAGCGAGGAAATCGAAACCGTCGTCATGACAGTAGATGAATACGAAACCATCAGACTCATCGACTACGGAAAACTGACACAGGAGACTTGTGCAGAGCGGATGGGTATTTCCAGACCAACTGTAACAAACATTTACGAAACTGCCCGCTTCAAGCTGGCAGATGCTTTACTCAACGAAAAGAGACTTCTGATCGCAGGCGGCGATTACGATGTCTATCACGAAAACAAATTAACAGGTATCATAGAAAAGGAGAGCAGAATCATGAAAATTGCAGTAACTTATGAAAACGGACAGATTTTCCAGCACTTTGGACATTGTGAAAACTTCAAGATCTACACAGTCGAAGACGGCAAAGTTGTAGATGCGAAGGTTGAAAATGCAGCAGGCTCCGGACACGGCGCGCTGGCAGGCTTCTTAAAGACTTTAGGCGTAGAAGTTTTGATCTGCGGCGGTATCGGCGGCGGTGCACAGATGGCCCTTGCGGAAGCAGGCATCAGATTATTCGGCGGTGTCATCGGAGAAGCCGATGCGGCTGTAGATGCATTGCTGGCAGGAAATCTGGCATACAATGCAAACGTGCAGTGTAACCACCACGGCCACGGACATGGCCACGAAGAAGGTCATGCATGCGGAAGCCACGGTTGCGGAAGCCACGGCTGCGGACACTAATCTTCCTTGTCAAAGGAGCAGGTACCTATGGATAAAAAAAGAATTTTGATATACGGTGACTCCAATACACACGGTTTCCGTATCGACAACGGTCTCAGATTTGACCGTAATACCCGCTGGCCCGGTGTCTGTCAAAACGAACTGGGCGAAGAGTATGAAATCTTGGAAGAAGGACTCAATGGCAGAACTACCTGTCATGATGAGCCTGGTATGGAGTTTAGAAACGGACTTAACTATATCGAGCCCTGTATCCGCACCCACCTGCCTCTGGACGCAGTCTGCGTCATGCTGGGTTCCAACGACCTGAAGGCGGAGTTCCATCAGACGGCTGTATCCGTTGCAGAAAACGCCGCAAAGGTGCTGGCTAAAGCACGATGGGTAGTAAACAGCAAGTATCCGGACAACAGCTGCCGGTACGTGCTCATCGCACCGCCAGAGATAGGCCCCGAAGTCATACACGGGCCTTTCGCCTGGGATTTCGAAGGACAGAGAACCATCGATACATCAAAGGACTTCGCACCTGCCTTTGCGCAGCAGGCGGATTTACACGACTTCCTGTTTTTTGATGCAGCAAAGCACGCGCGTCCCTGCAGAATCGACGGTCTCCATCTGGATCCAGAGAATCACAAATCCCTAGGGCTTGCATTTGCAAAATGGACAAAAGAAAACTTATAGTTAAGAAAGAGGATTGTCTCACAGGGGCAATCCTCTATTTTTCTATTCATCCTTTCGTCTGGTTCCTGCAATCAGACCGCTGACACCTAACACGGCGACCATCATCCATCCAAGAGGATGATTCGCATCCCCGGTTTGAGGTGTTTCAGGTTCGGGTTCAGGTTCGGGTTCGGGTTCAGGCTTTTGTTCAGTATCTGGTGCCGGTTCAGGGATTGGTGCCGGTTCAGGTTCAGGCAGGGGCGTTGGTAGCAGCTCAGAATCCGGCTCAGGCGCAGGTTTCGGCTCAGGCACAGGTTCTGGTTCAGGTTCCGGCACGGGCTCAGGCGCAGGTTCTGGCTCCGTCTCAGGTTCTGGTTCTGGTTCCGGCTCAGGCACAGGTTCTGGTTCCGCCTCAGGTTCTGGTTCAGGTTCCGGCACGGGCTCAGGCGCAGGTTCCGGCTGTGGCTTAGGCTCAGGTTCAGGATTCGGCTCGGGCTCTGGTTCAGGTTCCGGGGTGGGTTCGGTCTCTGGCTTTGGAACTGGTGCAGGTTCCGCTACGACAGTTTTTTTATCCAGCATGGTATAAGTTTGGAACTCTGCGGTTTCTTTGACCTCAATGATCATAGGCTCCGCCTTCTCATATCCGTCAGGTGCCTTTAACTCTGTCAGAGTATAGGTTCCAACCGGCAGTCTGCAGAACTGTTTTGCATTCTCTGTAGATTCCCATGTTGCAACCCTATCAGCGTTTTCATCGGTTAATTGCAGAGTCGCACCTGACAGAGATTCCTTTAATTCAGCATCGGCTTTCAGAATTTCAACCTTTGTGTAATCATTTTCGAGTGTGAAAGTCTGAACTTCCGCGGTGTCTTTAACAGTAAAGGCTATATCCTCTGTTTTTACATAACCGGCAGGAGCTTTTGCTTCGCGCAGGATATATTCGCCTACAGGAATACGTTCGATGAAATGAGGGTTTTCATCGGTAATCCATGTATCGAATGTTGCACCAACGTTAGGATTTCCGTCTTCATCTAAAGGAATGATGGATAACTGTGCGCCGATAACAGGTTCTCCTGTTTCGATGTCAGTTTTAATGATTTCAACTTTTGTATAGTCATCCTTCATTTCAACCTTCTGGACTTCTGCAGTATCGGAAACAGTGAACTTTACGTCTTCCGCAGCCACGTAGCCGTAATCCCAGGCCTGTCCTGTCAAGGTTTCACGTAGGATATAATCGCCAACAGGAAGTCTTTCTACGCGGTGTTCCTTATCATCTGTAATCCAGGTTTCAAAGGCTTCACCCAGTTTAGGCAGACCGAAGATATTTACCGGATAGATGGCAAGCTGTGCGCCGACAACAGGTTCACCCGTTGCAATGTCCGTCTTTGCGATATCCACCTTGGTGTAGTCATCCTTCATTTCCAGTTTCTGTACGTCTCCCGTATCAGGAACCGTAAACTCGATATCTTCCGCAGTAACATAACCGTAATCCCAGGCCTGGCCTGTTAAGGTTTCACGCAGGATATATGTTTTTCCTACTTCCAGACCTTCAACCCTGTGTTCCTTATCTTCTGCCAGCCATGTTTCAAAGGTATTGCCGGCGTCAGGATTTCCTTCGCTGTCCAGCGGAATGATGGCAAGCTGGGCACCGATGACATAGTCACCTGTTGCGATGTCTCTCTTTGCAATATCAAACTTTGTAATCTGGTTTTCCACTTCAACCGGAATCACTTCACCGTCGGTATCAACCGTTACAGGATAAGATACATCGGATAATGCAAAGCCGACAGGCGCCTTGATTTCCCGGACAATATATTCGCCATAAGCAACGTTTTCAAATGAAAATGCACCGTTTATATCAGAAATATCCGTCAGGATTGCATTGCTTTCCATAAACTCAATTTCATCCGGCCAGAACAGTCCCATCAGGGCATCCTTCAGTTCTACTCCTGTTTCACTGACCTTACAGCCTTCGATGCTGCCTCTGATGATTTCGTTATCAATCAGATTACCGTCGTTTACATCAACTTCTACTGTGGCAATATTCTGGTCCTTGTAAGTAAAGTCTACAGGATACTTGGTATTATCCAGAATATATCCTTCAGAGGTTTCAGCCTCCTTCACGTAGAACTCGCCATGCGGCAGGTCTGCCGTAAAGGTGCCGCTGTAAATTCCACCGTCTTCTGTTACACCGATGGCTTCCACCAGGCCGTCTGCAGGAATGGAGGTACCATCCTGGGCCTTGATTTCGTTCTTAGCATAGATACCGAAGACGATGTCTTTGTGTCTGTCTTTTCCGTATTTAAACAGCGTGTCTGTTTCCAGAGCCTTTGATAAGCTTACGGACGCAGTCTGTCTTTCGTTATCGACAGAGACACTGTCGCCTACCTGCACCTTCTGCATGTCGTAAACAAGTTCTGTGTTGAATACAGATGTATTTAATACATGGTTCTCGCCGGCAGTAACCTCTTTGACTTCGTATTTGCCAAGGTACAGTGCCTTGGACTGTGCGATGCCGTCAGCGTCAGTGGTCACAGTGTCAACTTTTTCACCGGCGGAATATCTCTTTGTTCCTTCAGGCGTCACGATATCTTCTTTCGCAAAGATATCAAAAGCTGCATCTTTGATTCTGCCGTCTGCAAATACCGGCGTGCAGCTTCCGTCAGCATTTGCGGTCACGCTCTTTAGGATTTCACCGGTCTTTGTGATTTCGATAACGCCCTTTTGCGGATCGTTTTCCTTCACGACAACAACAGGGTCCTGTGTGCCGTCAACTCTGAACATGACAGGGTCAGAAGATAGAACGTAGCCTTCAGGCGGTGCCTGTTCCACCAGCTCATAGCTTCCGTAAGGCAGGGTACCAGGCAACTGGAAAGTACCGGTTTCATCGGTTTCAAACACATCCAGGGTATGCTTGTTCGGATATTTGATTTCAAAACTGATCCAGCCGTCTGTCGTACCGGCGTGTCTGATTTTGAACTTCGCCCCGGCAACTGGGATGGTCTTTCCTGTTTCACTGTCCTTCTTGATAACCTGCACATCCCTGTCAATCTGGTCGTTGTTCAAAATGAAGGAGTACGGTGAAGCACTGCTGCTGTCCTCGTTGATGAATACGTCAAAATCAGGAACCTTATCATGTCCTTCCGTAGTGTTTACCTGATGTACCGTGTAAACGCCGTATGGCAGTGCCTTTGTTTCCGCATAACCACGGTAATTTGTTGTAATGGTCTGTTTTTCGCTGTCCAGAGCATTCCCATAGCTTCCTGCGGATTTCAGGTAAATCTGGAACTGAATTCCGGATTCAGGTACTAAACTACCTGTTTCAGACTGGGCATTTAACACCTTGGTAATGACAACCTTATTCTTAATTACGTCGTTCTGCACCAGGCGTTCCAGCGGAGTGTACTGTACGGTAATGGTATCGCCTTCCAGCTCATCCAGCCTGTACTCCGTCTTATGCGGCAGATAGCCTTCCGGCGGCGTGATTTCCTTTACAATATACTTCTGGTTGCCGTCGCCGATGTTATAGTACGGTGTTGTGAAGGTATAGTCGGTTCCGGTGGTATATTTTTCAACCAGAGTGCCGTCTCTGTAAAGGCCAAAGACTGCACCTTTCAGTGTCGCATCACCCTGGGCGCGCTTACCGCTTTCGCTGTCCTGTTTTTCCAGCTTCAGGCAGAACTCCTTCGGGTCGTTGATGTTTGTCTTTTGGGTATACGTGATTTCTGGATTCGATGCGGTACCGGTATGGTCTACGGTTGTAAATCTCGGTTCCGGGTCGAGGATATAGCCCTTTGGCGGAACGACTTCCGTAATGACGTAAGAACCGATCATACCGACAGGTATACCGTTGTCATCTTTATATAGCGGTATTGTATTTCTCGCCGGATCTAAATAGTCATCACGAAAACCGATTATGCCGACACCATTCTCCATTTTGGTGTTAAAGTACCAGGTTCTCTTCGCTGTTTCACCGCTTAATCCACTCCGGTCTGCTGCAATCTTGGTATAATATTCCACCTTGAAAACAGCACCTGCAAGGGACGGCTTATTCGCCTTGTTATTACCCGGTTCTTTATCTAAAGCGATGGTAATCGGGTCAAGCAGAGGCGGTTCTTTGGATGTATGCGTTGTTACCTTATTTCTCTCAACGGTAATCTTCTGCACGCCCTGGCAGTCAAGGTCAAAGCCCGGAGATGCTTCAAGTTCCCTGATATAGTAGTCGCCAACCGTCAGTTTCGCTTCTTCGGATTCTCCGGTTGCTTTCGTAATGAGCAGAGCAACTCTTCTCGTCGTATCATTGTAGGTTGCCGCAGTTTTGGTCGTATAGATACCGTATTTCGCACCGGCCAGACTGTACTGCTGCGGACATTCATCCAGCACATAGCTTTCGCTTGCAGCAACCTTTTTGACCTTTGCCGTACCGGTGGAAATCGGTTCCACGGAGTTTACGGTTTCCGTTTCGTCAGAGGACAGGACAACTTTGTATGCTTTTTCATCCAGTTCCAGATTAGCAGGTGCCTTGTATTCGCGTACATAGTATGTACCTGGCAGAAGAGATACTGTATTGGTGTTGCCGTCTTCTTTGGTCGTCAGTGTTTTCTGTTTGTTGACGTTGTTTTTCGCATCCGCTTCGGACAGATATACCCCGTACTCAGCACCGGCCTTACCGTAATCATTTTTGGAATACGGCGCCACCGTTTTCGTTTTCTTTTTCAGCATTACAAAGCCCGGTTTCGGCATATCAGTGGATTTTACCGTCACGGTCACATAATCGCCGTAAGGAACGTAAACCTCATGAACTTTTGTATCCAGCTCGTAATGTGCGGCTGCTTTGGTTTCCTTCACGTAGTAGGTTTTTCCAGCCGTTACCTCAATGGTTTTCGTCGTGCCATTGTCTGCAGTTGTCAGCGTCCACTTTCTGTTGCTGTCGCTTCCGGCATCGGCAGAAGTCAGATATACACCGTATTCCGCCCCTGCGATGGTGTATTCTGAAGGGCTTCCCTTTGATTTTACCAGGGTGATATATCCCGGTTTCGGTACATCCGTGGATTTTACCGTTACTGTTTTGGTCGGCAGAACAGTTATCTTATGTATGGTTTTATCCAGTTTCAGCCATTCTGGGCAGGATGTTTCCCTTACATAGTAGGTGCCGGGATCCAGGGTTGCTGTTTCCGTGTCCCCGTTGGCATCGGTAGTCAGGGACTTAATCCTGTGTGCACCGTTTTCCGCATCGGATAATGACCCGTAGATGCCGTATTTTGCCCCTGCAAGGGAATACCCTGCAGGAATCGGACTGATGGTGGTGGATTTCTTTACTTTTGCATATCCCGGTTTCATCTTATCCACAGAATAAAGGGTAAGAGGCTCCGTCTGTCCGTAAGGAACCACTGCGGTCTTTACTTCGGTATCCAGTTCCAGCCAGGAAGGACAGTAGTATTCCTTCACGTAGTAGGTGCCGGGATAAAGACTCACGGTATTGGTGCTGCCATCTGCAGTTGTGGTCAGGACTCTCTGCAGGTTTACGTTTGCGTTGGCATCTTCCACGCTCCGGTATACACCGTATTCAGCACCTGCCAGGGTATACCCTGCAGGAAGCGGCGCATCGGCAGATTTCACCAGGTTCAGTCTTCCCGGTTTTACCCAGTCAACGGATTTAACGATTACCGGACCGTCCTGTCCGTAGGCTGCCTTTACCGGATAGATGGTCTGATCCAGCACCAGCCAGGAAGGGCATGAGATTTCGCGGACATAGTAGGTTACTTCCGGCAGAATGGTTACGGAATTGGTCCGGCCCCACTTGTCAGTAACCAGGCCGTACAGTCTTCCTGCTTCGGTATTGGCTTCTGCCGCAGCATAGCTGTCATAAACGCCGTACCAGGCACCTTCAAGGGAAAATCCGTCCGGAATCGGACTCGCATCGGTCGATTTCTCCACGTAAAGTTTAGCCGGTTTCATGTAGTTGACAGAGAAAACGGTTTCCGCTTCTCCCGGGAGCAGTTCAACCTCTTTTACCTCAGAATCCATACTCATCCATGCCGGGCACCAGATTTCCTTGACGTAATACTGCCCGGGATCCAGCGTTACCGGGTCGGTGGTTCCGTCTGCTTTGGTTGTCAGAACGGCTTTGCGTTCTTCTGCATCCGTGGAGGCTTCGTCCGCAGCTTCCATGGATGTATAGACACCGAACTGAATGCCTTCGATGGTCTGTCCGGAAGGCACATAGCCGATGTCAACGGATTTGTTGATTCGGATGGTCCCAGGGGCAGCCTTATCCACAGAGTAAGCCTTGGAAGTCTTACCGGAAATAACGGTCACAACATGGGTCGTCTTATCAATCTGCAGCCAGGAAGGACAGGATATTTCCTTCACATAATATGTTTTTCCTGCTTCCAGTCCCGTTGCAGTATTGGAAACGCCACTTTCTTTGGTTGTCAGAGTTTTTATCCTGTTTTTATCACTACCGGCATCAGCTTTTGACGCATAAACCCCGTACACAGCCCCTGCAAGGGAATATCCTGCCGGGATTGGGTCAACGTTGGTAGTCTTGACGACTTTGATGCCGCCTTCTTCCAGCGGATCCTCGGATTTCACCGTCCAGCTTCCGCCTTCCTGCATGGTCTTACTGTAAACGGCTTCATCAAGACCGAATCCGTCTGGGGCTGTAATTTCTTTCACGTAATACGTCTTACTGCCCGTGAAATATACAGTCAGCGAATCAGTCGTGCCGTCTGCCTTCGTGGTCAGAATGCCGACACGTTTTGCCTCATTATTGCTATTTGCGGCTGCCTTTGTGGTATATATGCCGTACTTTGCACCTGCAAGACTCTTTGATGTTGGAGTTTCAGCAGTCTTTTTCAGTGTGATTATGGAAGGGCTTACGCTTCTCCATGCCAGCATCTGCTGTGCTCCATTGACCGGTGTTGCCTTATATGCGACAAACCTGTTCGGTACGGGCTCGGCGGCATTGGCCTTTGCATGGGCATCATCATAAAGGCTGTTAACATCGTCGGTCAGAATGTAGTTATTCTTTGGAACATCACCGGTATGTCTTGCTGCCGCACGGGAAATGATGTACTGCTGCTTGTTTTCATCTGCAGTAAAGCGGTCTTTTCCCAGATAGGCGATCCATGCAAGGGTGCTGCTTCTTGACAAGAAGGCCATATTCACTTTGCCGCCGACAGAAGGAATGCTCTGGTTGGACGGCTCCATGCAGGTGGCATCATACGTCTTCCCGTTGTCATCTTTCAGCGTAAAGCCCCAGTTAATACTGCCAGACTGAATCACAGCCTGTTCACGGTCTTCCACAATACCGTCCAAAGCCATAGCGATGGATGATGACATGCTGGTAAAGATCAGGATAAACGCCATCATCAATGCTAAGACTTTCTGCAGTCTTTTGCTTTTCGTTTGCATAATATTCTCTTTCCTTTCCCTAGTTTTTTGAATCTATGTAAAAACCGGAAAGCGTTGTGCCTTCCGGTTGAAAATGAAGTCTTAGTCGTTCCAAACTACGATGATACCAGGTATTTTTCCTATATCGGAGTTTTCAAGAAGATAATTATATTCAGATTCAGTAAATGTATCTTCATCATATCCCACAATAATCTTATATTTCTCATCCGGGCAGCCGTCCTGGTTATCGTCGAAAGCGCCGGAACCGTAACTGATTTGCATTGCCTGACTCCAACATTCAGTTTGTTTATCTGTGAATGCCTGTGGATCAATTGTCTTAAATATAATTTCACCTTTATGCTTAATCCAGTAAACCTTTTTTGTCTCATAAACCGGAACCTTTACCGTAACCATCCTTTCAGCAGGTTTTTCCGGTTCTTCCGGCGCTTCCGGCACTACAGGTGTATTCGGATTATCAGGAGCAGGGGATTCGTCCGGAACGGATGGTGCCTCTGCTTCCGGTTCCTCATATGCCTCAACTTCCGGCATCTTAGGAAGTGCTGGTGGTTCGTCGGATACCACTACATCCGGATCTACGATATTTTTCTCCTTGCTGGAAATCTTATTGAATTCCTCATCGCTTTCGGTTTTATAAATGACCTTGCCGGATTTATCTTTGATATAAAACAGGTATTTCTCTTCGTATAACGGAACATGAACGGTTACTATCGGTTCATCCGGAGCAGAAGGCGTTACCAGCTGTTCTTTTTTTGGAATGACTTCTTCTTTAGTTTCTTCACATCTGTAACAACCGTATTTTGTATAACCTTCTTCTGTAAAGGTCGAAGGCTTCATGCCGGTAATGTGCCATCTATGTCCGAAAGCCAGCGCACCTGCTTCTTTTTTTGTTACCGGGCATCTGCCGCACTTATATTCCGTGTATCCGCTGGATGTGCAAGTTGGAGCAGCTTCTTTTTCCACCTGGAAATGATGGCCCACAATTGCACAGTCCGGGGTGACAGGAACAGATGGTTCGTCTGGGACTGCAGGCTTCTTTCCTGTGACAACTGTCTTTGCTGCGGATTCTGTCATCTTGCCCGCTTTGGAAACTGCCTTTACCTTATATGTGTACTTGGTGTCATATGCAGTTTTCTTATTTGTATAGGAAAGGGCAGTGGTTGTCTTAACCAGAACGTATTTTCCGCCGGTTTTCCTTCTGTATACCTTGTACTTGATTGCGCCCTTGGTACTCTTCCAGGTTACCTTAACACCGTTAATGCCCTGGACCTTTGCTGTGATTACAGGTTTCTCAGGCTTGGTGAAAACTACCTTAATCCTGGAGGTGCTCTTTCTTCCTGCCTTGGAAAGGGCAGTCACTTTGTAAGCATACCTGGTACCGTATGCCAGCTTCTTGTTCCGACATTCTCTCTTGGCAGTTGTCTTAACCAGGACGAACCTGCCGTCAGCTTTTTTTCTGTATATTTTGTATTTCTCGGCATTCTTTGCCTTGCTCCACTTCAGATTTACCGTATTGTTATTTACAGCCGCAGCCTTGGTAATCTTCGGTTTTTCCGGCAATTTACTTGCAGCAAACGCGGCTTCACCTGACATGGCAAAAGACCCGGTTACAAGAACTGCAGACATCAGCGTTACTGCTGTCAGCCTGCTCAATGCTTTTCTCATTTTTCATTCTCCTTTCAGTCTTAGATGTATTGGTCTGCATTCCCGCCGAATACAATGCTAAACAAAAAACAGCTTACCTCCACGGAAACATTCGTCCATGAAATAAGCTGTTTTTCATTTAACTATTCATTTTTAACTTTTCTACGTTACGCATTCTTCATAAGCCGCAGAAAGTCAGCCGGCGTTACTGCCTGCACATCTGTGTCTTCAAAATCCTTCAGGTTCCGGGTCACGATACATGCGGCCTTTGTCCTCTTTGCGGTTTCCGCGAGAACACCGTCTTCAAAATCACGATAGCCTTTAGCCAGCGCATTTCTGCAGTCTTCAGCAAGGGTATCCTCTATCAGGAAAATATCCAATAAATCGTACAGTTGTGCACTTGCCGTCTCCCTGCTTTGTACTGCTTTCCTCATATGATAGTAAATATCGGTTACTGATTTTGCTGCAATCCTACCTTGAACCTTCTGTTTGACGACAAGAGAGAGCACCTCATAGGCGCTTTCCCAAAAGGGCTCTCTTTTCTGCAAAACATCTAACACAACACAAGTATCAATCAAGATTTTCATATTCCGTCAGACGCCCCTTTCTTATCTCTTCAAAATCTGCATCTTCTGGCAGAATCCCAATCAGTGAATTAAGCTTTTCAATTTTATCTTTATATGCATTGCATAACATGCTGACCACCCTTCCATTCTTTGTGATATAAATATCTTCCTCCTCGGATTTCTCTAGATACATGCTCAGGTTTTCCTTCAGTTCTGTTGCAGTGATAATCATCGTATTCCCCTCCTTTTTGCCTTCATTTTATGATATTTCGTACGATTTGTCAAAGATTTCGTACGAAATATCAACGCGAGAAGAACGATTAAGGCACTACTCCCATTTCGGGGTACAGATCTGATCCGTTGCGCGGTGATAATAGTAAGCGTGATCCGAAAGCATATCCTCTTCTTTCAGGATGGCCTCGTTAGCCGAAGCTACGATACGGTTCAGCTCCCTGACATCCTGTCCCACGTCCGGAATGATAAATACCTCGTTGAGTGAACCGGGCAGAATGAACAGGTCGCTGTCCACATCTTCTGCCAGATCTGAAAGTACGCCAGGGTACAGTAATGCAGAAGCCCCGGATATGCATAGCTGATTAGACAGAACAAAGAGTCCGCTTTCCGACATCCGCAGATCCAGAGGCAGCATATCCGGTGTATTCTTTATGGACAGTTTATACAGATCTTCTTCTGTCAAATCCAGCTCTTCCGCCATCTCTTTCGTTACGATTGCACTGTTGATGCCGTCCTGTTCCGATATCAGAACCACGCGATAGATCAGGGCAAGGTCCATGATCAGCCTGTGGGGCACGCCTGCAAGAAGACGTTCATTTCCGCGCTGCGGTATCAGAACAAAGATAATATTGTCTTTTGGCAGGTCTCCCGCATCACAGATGTCTATCTTCGACAGATAATCCATCCCGATTACAAAAATGGCAGCGGCCTTCTGACAGGTTTTTGCGAAATTACTGCAGTTCTCGTAATAGTCAAAAAGCTCATCCAGATAAAGTGTCGGACTGCCACCGTATCCGCCCGGCGGCATCACATGCAGCGCCTCCCTCGTCCCGTTTACCTTCACGATTTCGTGAACAGATACCTGCCAGTTACGATATTCTGCCGGCAGATATTCCGTCAGTTCAGCTGTTACAGCTGTCTTAAACGCCTCATAATTCATTTCTTTTCCTCCATAAAAAAAGGCCCTCTCACCCGCCGCTCTGCAGGTAAAAAAGCCTCATACTTCACTAAATTCTCATATTATTCTATTTTGCTATTTTCTGTATTCGTTGATATCACCATAAAAGAATGATTTCTCATCGATGGCCCGCATGGTGGCAGTGATGCCGTCCAGGTGATCATATTCATGCTGGATCAGTTCTGCCAGATCCCCTTCTAAATGCAGTTCCTGTCTTCTCCACTGCATATCATAGAAGGTGATGATACAACGCTTATACCGTTCCACCTTTACCAGGAAGCCAGGGAAGGACATACAGTCGTCCATCACAATCATCTTCTCGTCGTCCGGAAACTGCAGCACCGGATTGATCATCGGTACCGGATGGTCAATGTACATATACAGGAGTCTCTTCTGCACGCCGATCTGTGGTGCAGCAACAGCTCTGCCTGCACCATGAACCCTTTTGTATTCCATGAGGGTATCGTGCAGGTCTTCCACGACAGCTTCGATTTCTTTAATGTTCTCCTTCTGATACTCTGTAGATTTCACATACAGACTTGGATTGCCCAGTTTTAAAACTTCTTTAATCATGGTCCACCTCCTGTTTGCCCTATTGTAACATAATCAAATCCATCTGAAAAGCCAGCAGTTTCATTAAAAAAAGAATCATTGCGGCCGTCACAATCAGGTTATCCATTCTCCGCCTCTCTTTCCCACTGGTATCTGCCGCTGTTCTCTTTCGGATCTATCCCCCAGAACGCCGGTGCGGCCAAAATACGCTTCACAGGTGACGTAACTACAAAAACGCCCTGTTGCTCCTCCACGCTGATTTCATCCGTCTCACAGCCCATTATATGCCCCAGACCGGATTTCAGCCTTTCCACATCCCTGTGTTCACAAAACTGTTCCACCATATGGCTTCCGCTTTCCAGCTGCAAAAGCAGTTTCTGGTTATGTACAAACTGGGAAAGCAGCGCCATCAGGACCAGGAGACAGGCTGTCATCGTAATCAAATGCTTCACGCTGTCCTCCTACTCTCTGTACCACTGCAGCATCTGCTCCATCTGTATGCCTGCCGCAGTTTTCAGACTTTCTCCGTCTCCTGCGATCATATCGAAGATCAGACATCCCAGCAGAAGAGAGCCGATTATGACAATGAGTTCTTTCATGGCTATTCTCCGATCTTTACCGATTCAATCTGGGAGACGCCCCGTTCAATGACCGTTTTTGCTGCGCTTTGCAGGGATGCTTCTCCCTCTCCCAGAATCATGCTGTTTACGATAACGACACCCAGCAAAATGGTGCCGATGATGATAATGACGTTTTTCATACATTCACACTCCTTTTTTGATTAAAATAACTGTCCGAGAATCTGCAGCGTATCCAGAAAGATTACGACAACCGTAAAATTCAGCAGCACCACAAAGACCGTAGCTGTGGAAGTCAGCGTCGTAACCAGACTCTTCCGCTCCGCTCTCGCCATGGCTTTGGTCTTCCGCTCCGCAGAAAAGGTTTCTTCAAACCCATCCATCTGCATCACCAGCTCCGAAGGCTCTATGCAGTCCAGCTTGCTCAGAATTCTCGCAAAATCCGTTGCAGCTTTCACGGGCACCCTCTGCGGCAGAATCCGGAAGGCAGCGTCCTGTTCACCTCTGCGATACAGAGACAGGATGTCTGCATAGACGTTTCGCAACGGTCTTCCTGCATCCATCAGCTGCTCCAGCAGAAAATCTGCCGTCATAGGCAGTTCCTGGTGAATCAGCGCCAGGTTCTTCAGCAACACACAGCTGTGAAACAGCTCTCTTTCCATCCTGTCCTGCTGGAGGAAGTACAGGTTTTTCTGTACCATCTCCCGTATCTGTTTTCTCATGTGTCCGTCATGCTTTGCTGCAGCCGGTTCCAGCCGCTTTTTTCTCCAGAATATATATCGTCTCCATTTCATCAGATATCCATCTTCTCCTTTGCCAAAAATCCATGCACCAGCAGACTCACTACGTAGCAGAACACCATGGAAAAAAACCATTGCAGCCCCAGGGCAGTGCCCAGCTGATAGGCAAAAAACTTCCCCAGCGTAAAGTCAAAGAACCTGCAGGCAAAGAAAATGGAAAGCAGGAAACTGACCGGCGTCAGCCATACCAACATCATTCTTGCCTCGTGGTTTTCCCTCCTGCTATATTCTACCGCCTTGCGGCTCTGCACCATGCAGTGCAGCAGATCCTTCATTGCACCATCCACCCTTACACCATAGAGATGGGAGAACAGAATATTAGACGCCAGTACGTTGCCCCATACCGTATCAAAGGCATAGCGGAATTCTGCAAGCAGATCCTCAACCTCTTTTTTCGTCACCGCGTTCTGCAGGTCTTTTGCCAGCTGGAGGAAGAGCCGCTTCCCCAGCGGCTCTCCCTCCAGCGCCAGTGCCGCCCGTTCCAAGGCCTCTGTCATCTTGTAATCGCAGATCTGGTACTGGTTCAAAAGTTCCTGCACCAACACATCGCCCTCCCTGGATCTGCACACCCGTTTCTCATGAAGCAGGGCTTGCAACATCAGGTAAGGCATGCAGGTCAGGAATCCGCCCCACAGCAGGGCCGTATGCCATGGAACAAGCAGTGTGAACAGGATGCCCGGTATGCCTCCAAGAAGACCGCTGATCAGGCAGAACCGCTCCACCGTAGGAAAATACCGTTCTGCCTCCGCCGCCAGAATCAGCATACGCAGATACTCCCCTGCCTTCCCGTAAGACTTCAGACTGCTCTCGTCACCAAAACTTCCCAGCTTCCGTCTCATGCGGAATCTGGTACGGCAGGCACACCACAGCCAGTATACGGACGGATGCACCAGCATCGTCAGCCCTGCCAGGAAAACAAGATAAAACACCTTATTCATACCGGTTACCTTCGTAATAGGCCGGATAGATCACATCATCCTCCAGCCGGTCTGCCTCTCCCAGTTTTTTAAACAAGGCCTGCACCTTTTCCAGATGGGCCCGTTCCTCAGGATACTTCTTCAACTTTTCTTTCCCTCCTTCCTGATTCCAGCGCCAGATGCCTTCCTGGAAGTCGTAGGCACATACCCGACGACAGAAAACACGGTTGGTTTTGTAGTCATACCCATATTCCAACATTCCTTTCATGATCTTTTTTGATTTATCCACGGGATCCTGACACAGCTCGATGACATAGTCGAAATTCTGAAAAACCTGTGCGATCAGCTGCTGTTCGTTCCCGCCGTACCGTTCACGGATTTTTGATGCCATCCGGTAGGGAATGTTCACACCGTTCCTTTCGTGAATGGTCGCCTTGCACCGGCTGGTTCCCGTAGAAGTCATGTCAAGGGCCATACGGAAGGCCGTCCCGTCACGCATCTCCTCCATGAGCAGATAGTCGTTGTCACCCCGCAGCAGGGATTTTGTCATCTCCTCCAGCGCCTTTCCGTCGGCAACCAACTGCATCAAAGGTGCCTCCGGCATGATCTTGTGCCACGGAGTCTCCGCATCGGTTGCCAATGCCATACCCTCCAGATCCGTCCGCTCATGACGCTGCCAGATCTGCAGGAATGTAGTCTTGCCGGATCTTACCTGACCGGCAAACAGTACGTTGACGCCGGCTCCTATCATGGCGAGAAACAGGGGAACCGCACCTGCCGGTATGGTCTTCCTTTCTACCAGGCTTTCGAAATCCAGTTCCTCCAGCACGTATTTTCTGAACACCATGATTTCCTGATCCGGCTTAGTCCGGGTCCCACCATAGATGGTAATGCGGATGCCGTTTCTCAAATATACCTCGTGGAAACCGTATTCCAGCCGTTCATGAGGCGTGGCCAAAAGCAGCGTCCGTTTCAGCTGTTCCCGTCTTCTCCCGGATATACGCTGTGGCTGCAGCCGGGGCTTCCCATCGATTAGACAGTAAAGCCTGTCACCAATCAGCTTTGCCGAAGAAGACATCCTGTATGCATCCGTCATATCATAGGCCCAGGGGGCCAGACCGGCAAGTCCATACAGCTCCGCGAAAACGGCCTCCGTCAGATCAGGATACCATGGCGGATGCCACCGTTCCAGCAGGTTCTGTTCGCTGAGCAGCATACGGATCTTCTCTTTATAAAAACGCATTTCCTCTTCATATCCCATCATGGCCCGCTTCTCCCGCTCCAGTTTCCGCTTCTTTGCCAGGTCATCCGTCTCCTTCCATTCCTGCTCAAAACTACGTCTTACTACTTCACAAATACGAAAAAAACGATCCATCCGATCCCGGTCATCTCCGTCCGTCTGTGCCATTCGGCCCTGCAGATAGGTCTCTAAATGAAAGGTCTTTTCCATCTCTTCACCTTCTTTTCCTCATCCACATAGTACGCCGTCAAATCCTCTATGGCTTTGGCAAAGCGGGGTGCTCCCAGAAGGTTCTTCTGCTCCAGTTCCGCCTGCCATCCGTTTTCTACCAATGGAATGACATAAACATCCTCTGTCCCAAGAATCCGGCACAGGTCTTTCTTCAAAAACAGCGCCGGATCCTTCCTGTAGCGGTTGACAATCACCTGACCACGAAACCCCAACGGGTCAAAAAAATACTGTTTTCGTCTCATGTACCGGTGCAGACTCTTCGCCTGCTGCGTGAGCACGAAAAAGCGATCGCTGCACAGGTTTAACGCTGAAACGGTCAGCCCAAGCCGGATATCGCTGCCTCCATCGATTACCACATCATCAAAATCTAACTCCACATCCGCCAACAGAATCTGAAACGTATCTTCCATAAAGTATTCCGCAGTCAGGCTGTTTTTTGTCCCGTGCAGCATCCACAGTTCCTTCTTCTTCTCCAGACATTGGAACAATTCTTCCCGTTCCACCCTGCCGCTTCGCAAAAACGCCTTCAGATCATCAATAGAACGTCCGTTTTCCATGGGAATCACAGCCTGATCATCGCCGCCGCTTCCGAAAATCAGAAGTACGCGCCGACCTTTCGCAGACAGTCTCTCCGCGAAGGACCAGGCGGTCATGGTAGTCCCGGTCTGACTGTCGCCGCCAAAAAATCCAATCACATGTTCCATCCATTACCTCCTATTGATACACCAGGGCAAGCCTGCCTCCGGCTTCCGTTACCTGGCAGATATCCGCAGCCTGCGTTTTTCCTACGATGATTTCCACGGCGCCGTCTTTCGTCACTTCTACCACATCGGCTTCCGTCACCATGCGTTTTCCAAAAAACAAAAAAACCTTATCCCCTCTGGATAAAGCCGTCGGTCTGGATGTGATCCAATCTGTTGGAAGACACATCCCGTATCTGTTCTTTGATTCATCCGGCGAAAGGTCCGGTTCCTGAAAATACGCTGCAAACAAAGGTGATCCCTTGTGAATAAACGCGGCCGCCTGCATACCGACAAGTTCCTTCCCTTCCGCAAAGGACAGGCACGGCTCATCGAAATCCAGTTTCCTGACATCCAGCATATCCTCCGTGATGATGGTCCCCTTCTCCACGTTCTGCCTCAGCACCAGGATTTCATCATAGAGAATCCGCTCTTTTCCCCATTGTTCCCAGAAGACAAATCCCGCGATACTGATACAGATCAGAAATAGACCGAAAACTCTTTTTCCACTTATCAATTCATTCCTCCTTTCTCTCATGGGAACAAAAAGTCCCCCAAACAGAAAAAGAGACCTCATCTGAGATCTCTTGTATATGTACCATTTATTTCCATTTATCCAATACCATATTAGCACATGTCGATTTCCCGCGCAAGTCCCAATTTAACTTTTTTGCGTAGACGAAAGGACGATGCCGGTGATGGTCAGTGCAAGACCCACGACAGTATACCAGCCGAAAGGATCTCCCCCCATCATGCAGCCTGCCAGCACGCCTACCGCAGTCGTTCCGTTGGCAACCAGATTGGTGGCAATGGCCGGCGGCAGCTTGCCCAGCACATAGTTAAAGATCAGATAGCAGAGGCAGGAACAGCATACGCCCAGGAACAGCACGCTGAGGAGCAGCTTTCCGTCTCCGAAACACGCCTGCCAGCCTGACAATCCGTAACCCATGGCAAAGCTCATGGCATTGAAACAGATGCAGCCCATGATTGCGATAGATGCCGTAATCTCGATGGCGTTGTAGTTCTCACTTGCCAGACTGCTGGCATAGGAATAAAAGCCCCCTGCCAGAATGGCACCACCCAGCATCAGGAATCCGAAGGCTTTTCCACCCAGAGAGAATCCCGGTGCAAAGGCAATACAGATGACAACACCGGCAAATGCCATTACGATGGACAGCTTGGTCATGCCGCTGGTCTTCCTATGAAAGAACAGTTCCCCGATAACCAGAACCATCAGCGGAATGGTCGCGATGAGGATGGCCGACTCCGACGCCGTCGTCAAATCGACCCCTATGGTCTCAAAAGGGGAATAGATACACGGCTGCAGCAGCCCTGTCAGCAGAAGCCACTTCATCGGTCTGCCTTTGAAATTCAGGTTAATCACCCGAAACAGGCCCAGAAGCAGGAAAATCAATGCCCCTACGGTCCAGCGCATAGCCAGCAGCTGCATGGTCTCCAGCTGCTGCAGGGCAACCTTTGTGCCCAAAAAGGAAAAACCCCAGCATAGCGAGCATACTGGAATCATTCCGTATAGAAATATTTTACTCTGCGTAAATTTCTGCATGTTAAACCTCCAGCACACGGAGCACATCACCGAAGACGCCGTAAGCAGTCTGCTCGATTTCCGGTGCATGTTCGATGACAGATACCTTACCCATCAGATCTGTCGTAATGGAAACCACAGAAGTCGTGCTGTCCACAGACGCCATCATATCCTGCTTATCCACTTCCACCGGCTTCACGGATGCGATTACCTTTTCGTCTTCCAGCCGGCCTTCGCAGAGCAGCTTGATGACCTTTCCTCTTGCTTCTGCGGCTTTGATATCCTCTACCGTGATGTCTTCGATTCCCTTGCGGTCCACGTCCTCCGGCGTAATACCTGCATGCATCAAAACGTTCAGCAGCGCCGTTACCTTTGCCGCCGCATCATAGCCATGGGTATCCATAGTAGGATCAGCTTCCACAAAACCGAGTCTGCGGCCTTCTTCCATGATTGTATCATAATCCGTTCCCGCAGCCAGACCTTCTAAGATAAAGTTGGTCGTGCTGTTTAAGATGCCGGAAACGGCAGTCACCTTGCATAATTTCAGCGTATGCTCCACCAGATTGAATACCGGCGTGCCGTCCATTACCGTGGTTTCATAGAAGAAACCCAACCCCTTTTCGTCGGCCTCCTGCTTCAGTTCATCAAAAGCCCAGGCGATAGGGCCTTTGTTAGCCGTTACCACGTGCTTTCCCCGTGCGAAAGCGCCTTTGATGTGGTCGATGGCCGGCTGACCGGTAAAGATGTTCAGCACGGTCATTTCACAGATAGCGTCGTAATCAGCCTCTGCCACGACTTCCATGGTATTTTTGTCGCAGTATCCCTTTGTTTCAGGATCGAATGCGCCAGTCGCCTCCACGTCGGCACATACCTTCATCAGGTCGATGCCGTCAGGGTCGACAATCGTGCCCTTGGATCTGCCTGAGATGGCCGTTACGATGACGCCGCGTCCGTAAGTTTTTCTGATATCGTCCTGCTTTTCTGTCAGCATCTTGGAGAAGGCCTGTCCGACACTTCCAAAACCCAGTAAAGCCAGTTTCAAATCACCCATCCTGCACCTCCACAATCCGTTATTCTTCTAATAACGCGTAAATTCTCTGGTTCAGCATCTCCAGGGCAACGGTATTGAAACCGCCTTCCGGGATGATGATGTCTGCATATTTCTTGCTCGGTTCCACGAACTGTTCATGCATCGGTTTTACCGTAGTCAGATACTGGCTCACCACGGAGTCCAGGGTTCTGCCTCTTTCCTGCACGTCTCTTAAGATTCTGCGCAGGATTCTGACATCGGCATCGGTGTCCACATAAACCTTGATGTCGAACAGATCCAGCAGTTCCTTGTTTTCGAAGATCAGAATACCCTCTACAACTACAACTTTGGAAGGCATTACCGTTACCGTCTCATCCGGCTTTCTGTTGTGCACCGTAAAATCATACACAGGCCGTTCGATTTTCTTCCATTCTTTCAATGCCTTCACGTGTTCGATCATCAGGTCTGTCTCGATAGCATTTGGATGGTCGTAGTTCAGCTGGCAACGCTCCTCGTAGGTCATCTCGTCATGGGCTTTGTAATAAAAGTCATGGCTGAGCATGGTGATTTTGTCTGCAAACTCCTCGTTGATGCGCTGAATCAGCGTGCTTTTGCCGGATCCTGTACCGCCGGCGATTCCGATTACAATTACATTTTCCATATCGTCTCTATTGCTCCATACTGCGGTCTTCTTCTGTTACTGTTGTGCCAAGAACCATAGTTGCTTTCTTTAATTCCTGAATGACGTTGTTGATCTGGTTCAGCTTCGCTTCTGTAATCTCACCGCCCATGGCAAGGTCTGCATGATACAGAATGCTTTCCAGGTCGTTATGAATGTCCGCGATGGAACGTCTCACCTTCTGGACCTCATCGTCGTGGGCAGCCATCTTCATCGCTTCTTCATAATTCACTACCTGTGCCGTATTCATATCCAGCTCGAATGCGGAGTTGCCCATGACAACCACCGGTTCATAGCCCAGCTTGTCCGCAATCAGCGCCGCAAAGTCCTTCTTGGAATCCTCTTCCCCGTGAACCAGGAATACCTGTTTCGGTTTCTGCTGGAACGCACCGATCCACGCAAGCAGGCTGTTCTGGTCTGCGTGACCGGAGAATCCGCCCAGGTTGTAAATCTCTGCACCAACGGAAATCACTTCTCCGAACATGGTTACTTCCTTTGCGCCTTCTACCAGCATCTTGCCCAGCGTACCTTCCGCCTGATAGCCTACGAAAACAACGCTGTTTCTCGCATCCCAAAGGTTATGTTTCAGGTGGTGGCGGATACGTCCCGCTTCACACATGCCGCTGGCAGAAATGATAATCTTCGGTTCTTTGTTGAAATTCAGTCCCTGGGATTCCTGGGTGGTTCTGGTAAACTTCAGATTCTTGAAGTCCAGCGGATTGTCCCCCTTCAGGATGTAGCCTTTGGTCTCCTCATCAAAGACCTGGGCGTTCTTCCGGAAGACTTCGGTGGCCGTCGTCGCCATCGGGCTGTCCACGTATACCATAACCTTGTCCAGCACTTCCTTGTATTCGTCATGTTCTTCATAGAACTTATTGAGCTCGTATACTAATTCCTGGGTTCTTCCTACCGCAAAGGACGGGATGACCACGTTGCCGCCCCGCTTGACTGTCTTCAGGATGATTTCCAGAAGCTCCATGATGCTGGTGGAATTCTCAGGATGGTTTCTGTTGCCGTAGGTCGTCTCCATGATGACGTAGTCGGCTTTTTTGATGAATGTCGGATCTCTGAGGATTGGTCTGTCCACCATGCCAAGGTCTCCGGAGAAGACAACTTTCGCTTCTTTGTCTCCTTCTTTTACCCATATTTCCGTGATTGCGGAACCCAGGATATGTCCAGCGTCGTTGAAAACGATACGCATATCCTCGTTGAGTTCGAAGAGCTGATCGTAAAGAACCGGTTTCACCAGGCCCAGCGTCTTCTCTGCATCCTTCTGGGTATACAGCGGCTCTACAGGCGGTTTCCCTGCACGAAGCGCCTTCTTACTCTTCCATTCCGCTTCTTTCTCATGGATGTAGGCACTGTCCTTCAGCATGACCTGCAGTAGATCTGCCGTAGCATCCGTACAATAGATATTCCCTTCAAAGCCCCGTTTTACCAACAGCGGCAGCCTGCCGCAATGGTCGATGTGGGCGTGGCTGAGCAGCACACACTCCACCTCTGCTGGTTCGAACGGAAACGGTTCTGCATTCAGGGCCTCCATGGCCTTTCCACCCTGAAACTGTCCGCAGTCCAGAAGTATCTTATGCTGTTCTGTGCTGAGTAAGTGACAGGATCCTGTTACACTGCTTGATGCACCACAAAATTGAATCTTCATCTTCTACCCTCCTGTAACACCTGCGGTGTCGAAGCGTCTTCTACAGCTTCATACTCCACAGCTCTGCTTCGCCGGTAGATACCACATCGGCACCTGCATCCAGCGCTGCCTTAACTTCTTCCACGGTTTCCACCAGGCCGCCGGCAATGATCGGCATGCTAGCTTTCTCCGCGAATTCTCTGATTTTCTTCGTTACGACACCCGGCATGATTTCGATAATATCCGGTTTAGAAATTTTGATAGAGTCTACAGAGGTACCCAGAGAGTGGGAATCCACAATAAAGAAACGCTGCACCGTAATCAGGCCGTATTCCTTGGCCGCTTTTACGATGTTGGTTCTTGTTGTCAGAATACCGTCTACGCCCTGCTTGGCTAAGAATTCCAAACCGTAACGGTCCTTGCCGATGCCTTCCGCAAAGTCAACATGAACAAAAGCCTTCTTGCCTGCACTGTGAATTTCCTTGACATACTGGTGTACTGTCATGATGTTAGAGTGCAGCAGAAAAACCATGTCTACATCGGATCGCAGCGCTGTACTGAAATCCTTTTCCGTACGAATCGCCGCTGCGATGGGTTTCTTCATAAAATCTAACGCCATTCCGTTTCTCCTTTTCTCTCAAATGGTTTCAATTTTTATCTATGATATATGCTATATGCTACAGTTTTGCAATCTGTTCCGGTTCCCCATGGAAATCGGAGCCCTGCAGGATGTGTAGATAGCATTTTCCGGCCAGCACCGCCAGCTTGCCCGCAAGATCATCATCGGCAGAAGGATGGAAACATTCGAGGCCCTTCATGCCCTTCTTCTTCAGTTCGCGGATCAGCTTCTCCAGCTTCGTCCAGAATTCTTCGCTTCCCGGTTCACCGATGTGCTTAATCTGTGCCGGATGGGCAAGCACCGGAATACCGCCGGCGCCTTTGATCAGATCCATGGCTTCTTCTGCAGAAATCTTTTCCTTCGGTACTTCGGCAAAGAAGTCCCACATGTTCTCGATGACATAGCCCTTCTTTTCCAGTGCTCTCGCAAAGTTCGGCTTGCCGATATATGTCTGCTTCGGTCTTGTCAGGATATCATCCCATGTCAGTTCATATCCCGCGTCGTTAAGCTTCTGCAGCAGTTTCTCGTTTCTTTCCTTACGGGCCTTTCTGATGTCTCTCAGTCTGTCCAGCAGGTCCTCATTTTCGATATCGATGTAGTATCCCAGCATGTGCAGCTCCAGGGTTTCACCTTCGAATTCGTATTCCGTTGCGAATTCAATGCCTGCAATGATCTGCAGCCCCAGTGCTTCCCCTGCAATCTGGGCTTCCTGTACACCACCAACGCCGTCGTGGTCTGTAATCGCCACGATGTCATACTGTTTCTCTGCAAAAAGTCTCACCATTTCCGTCGGCTTCATCAGACCGTCAGAATGATAAGTATGTGTGTGGAAATCCACTTTATAATCCATCATATGATTCTCTCTCCTATTTGTATCTTTACTGTCTGTAGACCAGATCCTCTCTGATTTCAGCAGCTGTCTCTTCACCTTTCAGTTCTGCAATCAGTGCCAGCGCAAAGTCCATAGCCGTACCGGGACCTTTGGACGTAATCAGCTGACCGGACTTTACCACATTGCCAGGGGCAGGTACTGCACCCACAAGTTCCTCTTCCATACCGGGATAGATGGTTGCTTCGTGACCGTCAAAGAGGCCTGCCTTCGCCAGCACCATCGGTGCTGCACAGATTGCCGCCAGCGGTCTTCCGGATGTATAAAACTGTCTGATTTCTTCTGTCAGTTCCCTGTGGTTGCACAGGTTCGTAGTACCCGGCATGCCGCCTGGGAAGACCAGCATGGCGCATCTCTTAAAATCAGCTTCTTTGAACAGAATATCAGCTTCTACGCCGATGCCGTGGGCACCGTAAACCAGTTTTTCTTCCATAATGGAAACAGACTTTACCTGTATGTCCGCTCTTCTCAGTAGATCCACCGTTGTCAATGCTTCAATTTCCTCAAATCCATGTGCTAAAAAAATATAAACCATTGTCAGCCTCTCTTTCTAGTAAAAGATACGATTCGGTCTTGTCAGCGTGTGATGCAGATAGGTGACAATCGCCAAAGCACCGCCGCCGAAAATACTCGCAAACAGAATATACGTGACATAAGACGGGTCTCCCAGAATCAGCTGCAGGATGGAATCCTTGTGCAGCGGGAGTCCGATTAACGTCTGGTACAGCCATACCCTGAAGCCTTTGATGCTGCACAAGACTGCCTGCAGGACCAGAAGTCCGGCAGTTACACCAATGCAGACCTTGTAACGGTTTCTCAAGGCCTCATAGAATCCGCTCTTCAGCAGATACCCATAGATGCCCACCGAAAGGACCAGACAGAAGAGGCCGATCGCCAGTTCAATATTAAGAACATCCTTTGCCTTCTCCATCACAGCCTGTTCGTCCTGCTCAAAGATTTCGTCTTTGAACATGCCGTTATCTTCGTATACCTGAAATGGTTCGTCGGAAAAGAATCCATTCCAATACGATGTGATTTCCGATGCGAATTCATTGCCTTTCACGTTGTATGGCACTTCCATGACAACCTGACTGTCGTTAAAGTGGAAGGTATACGCGGCCGATGACCTTAATATTAAATTGGAAGATAAAATGACAATCGTCAGCGGCAGCACGATGGCCAGTACGATTGAACATACATAATTAAACTGTCTCATTTTGTCTCCTTCAAATTTTAATGAAGGGATAGGCCCGCAGGACCTATCCCAAAGAAAAACTTCTTATTTGATGATTTCGCATACTGCGTTTGGTCCGCAGCCTGCTGCATTACCTTCGTCAGTATCCAGATGTACTTCTGCAAAGTGCTTTTCGCCTGCTCTAACCAGTACGTTTTCGAATACCAGACCTCTTTCGCCGCCTAATTTGATGCTTACCCAGTCGCCATCCTTTACGCCGGCTTCTGCAGCCTGTTCATCGTTTAAGTGAACGTGTCTCAGTGCAGCGATAACGCCCTTTTCCAGTTCTACTTCACCGCAAGGACCAACCAGCTTGCAGCCTGGAGTTCCGTCTAACTTGCCGGATTCTCTTACTGGAGCTGTGATGCCGATGCCTCTTGCATCAGTTAAAGCTAATTCAACCTGTGTTTCAGGACGAACAGGTCCTAAAACTCTTACACCCTTGATTGCCTTCTTAGGTCCAACGATGTCGATCTTTTCTTCAGCAGCAAACTGACCTGGCTGTACTAATGCCTTTGTTGGAGTCAGTTCGTGTCCTTCTCCAAATAAAACATCTAAGTCCTTCTGGCTTAAATGTACGTGCTTGTTAGATAATCCAATTTTTACTTCGTAGCCCATGTTATCTATCTCCTTTGTTAATTAAAATATGAACAATGCTGTAACTTAGCCTTCCAGATAGCTGATGTATGGCAGGTTTCTGTACTTCTGATTGAAGTCCAGACCATAACCTACGATGAACAGGTCTTCTACAACGAAACCGATGTAGTCGCCCTTCACATCAACCTTTCTTCTGGCCGGTTTATCCAAAAGTGTGCAGATGCTGACACTCTTTGGTCCTCTCTTCTGCAGATATGCTTTCAGCGCCTTGATGGTATTTCCTGTGTCGATAATGTCTTCTACCAGAATCACATGCTTGTCTGTCAGGTCTAAAGTAATGTCGTGCTTCAGGATAACTTCTCCGGAACTTTCTGTACCGGATCCGTAGCTGCTTGCCGCAACAAAGTCAATCTCCACATCCAGGGAAATGTTCTTCATCAGATCAGCCATGAAAGGAACCGCGCCCTTCAGGGTACCGATTAAAACAACCTGTTCGCCGGCATAGTCTTCAGAAATTTCCTGTCCTAATTCTTCAGCTCTGCGCCAAATCTGCTCTTGTGTAAACAAAATTTTTCCGATTGTATCAGTGTGTTCCATACTTTACTCCTTGTCATTTTTACCATCATCTTCTACATTAAATTCTACACCCTCTACAAAGGTCTTGTCACGAAATTTTTTGGAGAAATCCTCTTTTTTTTCGCCGATCCAATAGGTGTCTAATTCTTCCGCCAGATGGAACAGGATGTAGGTCCAGACAATCAGGTCGTCGATGATTGCAAACGGGAATAAAACCGGTGGAATCAGGTCAACGGGACAGAGCAGATACACAATCCCGAAGATAACCAGAATCTTCTTGCGCAGGGGCACGGTCTTATCCTTCAAAAGATAGAAGATTGCCCCGATTCGCTTCAAAAGTACGCGTATTCCGATGTAATGCATTTAGTCCTCCAGCAGCCCTTCAATGACCTCCAGCAGTTCTTCATATCCTGTACGCTTCAGTGCGGAAACAGGAATCACCTTGTCCTCCTTGGACAGGTCCAGCGTCTTACGGATCATCGCGATGTTCTTCGCGGCTTCGTTTCTGGAAACCTTGTCCGCCTTGGTGCAAACCACGATGCCGTCCAGGCCGTAGTGACGCAGATATTCATACATCTGCACGTCCTGGGCAGACGGTTTGTGACGGATATCCACCAGCTGAATCACCTTCTTCAGTCCCTGACGCTTCTGGAAATAGGTTTCCATCATGGCGCCCCAGTTTTCTGTTGCAGACTTGGAAAGCTTCGCATAGCCGTATCCCGGTAAATCCACGATTCTAAACGCATCGTTTACCAGATAGAAGTTGATGGTTCTGGTCTTGCCCGGACTGCCGCTGACTCTCGCCAGCTTTTTTCTGTTTGTCAGCAGATTCAGCAGGGAAGATTTTCCCACATTGGATCTGCCGGCAAAGGCCACTTCCGGCATGGTGTCAGGCGGATACTGACTCGGTTTTACTGCAACGGTATCTAATTCAGATTTTACAATTCTCATACTCTACCTACTTTACTTTACCAAAGCTTCTTCCAGTGCCTGGTTCACATCGTCCAGAAGCACAAAGGTCAGATGCTTTCTCACTGCCGCCGGAATATCATCGATGTCCGGTTCGTTTGCCTTCGGCAGCAGAATCTTCTTGATGCCTGCTCTGTGCGCCGCCAGAACCTTTTCTCTGATACCGCCGACAGGCAGAACCTTGCCTCTCAGGGTGATTTCTCCGGTCATCGCCACATCGCGCTTCACAGGAATACCTGTCAGCGTGGAAATGACAGCCGTGCACATAGTTACGCCGGCAGACGGGCCGTCCTTTGGCACCGCGCCTTCCGGAACATGTACATGGAGATCGTACTTCTTGTAGAAGTCTTCTTCGATGCCCAGTTTGTCTGCTACGGAACGGATGTAGCTGATGCCTGCCTTTGCGGATTCCTGCATCACATCGCCCAGCTGTCCGGTCAGTACCAGCTTACCGGTACCTGCAACCGCCGTGGTTTCAATCTGCAGCGTATCACCGCCGACAGCAGTCCATGCCATACCGGTGGTCACACCTACCTGGTTTTCGCCTTCCACCATATCGTAATGGAATCTGTGCTTACCCAGATATTTTTCCAGGTTGCCCTGGGTAATGCTGTAAGACTTCGCCTTGCCGGTTACGATTTTTCTGGCCGTCTTTCTGCAGAGATTTGCGATTTCACGTTCCAGGTTTCTCACACCGGATTCTCTCGTATAGTAATTGATGACATCGCGAAGCGCCTTTTCGGAGATTTTGATGTTTTCCTTCTTCAGGCCATGTTCCTTCACCTTCTTCGGGATCAGGTACTTCTGCGCAATCTTCACCTTTTCTTCTTCTGTGTAGCCAGGCACCTCTACCACTTCCATTCTGTCCAGCAACGGACGCGGAATGGTGTCGATGGAGTTGGCTGTCGTAATGAACATCACCTTAGACAGATCAAACGGCACTTCCAGGAAGTGGTCGGTAAAGGTGTTGTTCTGTTCCGGGTCTAATACTTCCAGCAGTGCAGATGCAGGATCGCCCTTGAAATCCGCACCGATTTTGTCCACTTCGTCAAAGAGGAATACCGGATTGTTGGTGCCGGCATCCTTCAGGCAGGACACCACACGGCCCGGAATCGCACCGATATAGGTTCTTCTGTGTCCTCTGATTTCTGCTTCGTCACGAACGCCGCCTAAGGACATTCTGACGAACTCTCTGCCGGAGGCTCTCGCGATGGATCTTGCGATGGAAGTCTTACCAACCCCCGGAGGACCTACCAGACAAAGGATCGGGCCCTTGATGGCCTTGGACAGGTGCACCACCGCCAGATATTCCAACACTCTTTCTTTCACTTTCTCCATGCCGTAGTGGTCTTCGTTGAGAATCTTCTCAGCCTTCTTCAGGTTCACGTTAACCTTGGACGCTTTGTTCCACGGCAGGGTCAGGATGGTTTCCACGTAGTTGCGGACTACCGCAGCTTCCGCGGAAGATGCCATCATCTTGGAGAATTTATTGATTTCTTTCTTTACTTTTTCTGCGGTCTTTTCTTCCAGATGCAGGTTTTCCAGATCCTTCAGCCATTCTGCGGCCTCAGCACCGGCATCTTCGTTGACACCCAGCTCTTCCTGGATTGCCTTCATCTTCTCACGCAGATAGTATTCCTTCTGGTTCTGGTCAACGCTTTCCTTGACCTTCTTTGCCAGCACCTTTTCTACCATGGCGATTTCGTTTTCTTCCGCCACGATGGCCGCCAGTTTCTGGATTCTCAGAGAGAAATCCAGTTCTTCCAAGATAGTCTGCTTTCTGGCGCAGGAAACCAGCATTTCAGATGCGATTTTATCTACGATAACCAGAGGATTTCCACTGGCTGTTACTTTGTCCACGATGTCATCGTTGACATGGCTGGATAACGCTACGTACTGTGCGAAGTTTTCGTGGAGGATGCGCATTGCCGCCTTATCTTCCGTGGTAAAGTCCTCTTCATACAGTTCCTCCATCAAAGGCTCGATGGTGCAGGACATGTAATCCTCCTCGGAAATGACTTCGTCGATGGCGCCACGGTGCAGGCCCTCTACCAGCACGCGGACAGCGTCGCCCTGAATCTTCAGCATCTGCTTGATTTTTACTAAAGTCCCGATCTCATAAACATCATCAAAGGTCGGGATTAAAACGTTTTCATCTTTCTGTGTAGAAACAAACAGCAGCTTGTCTTTGGACATGGCCTTTTCCAATGCGCGGATAGACTTTTCTCTGCCGATGTCAAAATGAGTAACCGTGTTCGGAAAGATGGAAACGCCTCTGAGTGCGATACAAGGGTAAACGGTTTTGCTTTCTTCGATGATCTCTTCGATCGGTTCGATACGTTCTTCGATCTCGATACGTTCTTCGCTCATAATCTTTCCTCCTTCTTTCTCTATGATTTAAAACAAGGCGACACCCGGCCGCCTGTTTTGTTTATGAAGCATCTGCTTCGTTATTTTCTTTTTCATCTAAAACCAGCACAGGTTCCTTTCCGTCTTCGATGGTTTCCTTCGTAATGATGCACTTCTTCACATCATTTCTGGACGGAATGTCGAACATGATGTCTGTCATGGCTTTTTCGAAGATGCTGCGCAGACCTCTCGCGCCGGTCTTTCTTTCGATGGCCTTCTTCGCGATGGCGCAAATGGCTTCTTCTTCGATTTCCAGTTCCACATGATCCAGATCAAAGAGCTTTGTGTACTGCTTGATCAAAGCATTCTTCGGTTCCTTCATGATGCGGACCAGCGCATCTTCGTCCAGAGATTCCAAAGATACGATAACAGGCAGTCTGCCGATGAATTCCGGAATCAGACCGAACTTCAGCAGATCTTCCGGCTGCACCTGCGCCAGCAGGTTTTCTTCGTCCATCTTCGCCGCTGCGAAGTCGGAGTTGAAGCCGATGACTCTCTCGCCTTTTCTTCTCTGAATGATGTTTTCCATACCGTCAAAAGCACCACCGCAGATAAACAACACGTTGGTTGTATCAAACTGAATGAATTCCTGATGCGGATGCTTTCTTCCACCCTGTGGCGGAACGTTGGCAACGGTACCTTCCAGAATCTTCAGCAGTGCCTGCTGTACGCCTTCACCGCTGACATCTCTGGTAATGGACGGATTCTCAGATTTTCTGGCAATCTTGTCGATTTCGTCCACATAGATGATACCCTTCTGTGCTTTTTCTATATCGAAATCTGCCGCCTGTAACAGACGCAGCAGAATGTTTTCCACGTCTTCACCAACGTAACCGGCTTCTGTCAGCGCTGTTGCGTCAGCAATTGCAAACGGTACATTCAGAATCTTAGCCAGTGTCTGTGCCAGAAGTGTCTTACCGGAGCCGGTCGGACCCATCATGACGATGTTGCTCTTCTGCAGTTCAACATCTCTTTCACTGTCTGTCGCACCGTTGATACGTTTATAGTGGTTGTAAACCGCCACAGCCAGAGCCTTCTTCGCAGCATCCTGACCGATGACATAGTCGGACAGGGTGTCAAAGATTTCCCTAGGTTTTGGCAGTTCATATCTTACATTGTTCTTCGGTCCTTTGCCTGTTTCTGCCCTCATGGCTTCGTTCACGATGTCCATGCACATTTCCACACATTCATCGCAAATATACACACCGGGACCTGCAACCAGGCGCTTTACCTGGCTCTGCGGCTTGCCGCAGAAGGAACAGCGCAGCTGTTTGTTGTCGTCATATCTGTCTGTCATGTCAGCTCCCCCTTATTTAGACTTGATTACCTTGTCGACCAGACCGTATGCACACGCATCGTCTGCACACATAAAGTTATCTCTGTCCGTATCCTGTTCGATTTGCGCCAACGTCTGGCCGGTATTCTCGCTCAGGATTCGGTTCAGCTTTTCTCTTGTCTTTATGATCCAGTCTGCATGGATTTTGATGTCAGATGCCTGACCTCTTGCACCGCCCAGCGGCTGATGAATCATAATCTCTGCATTCGGCAGTGCGTATCTCTTTCCCTTGGTCCCTGAAGACAGCAGGAATGCTCCCATGCTTGCTGCAAGTCCGACGCAGATTGTAGATACGTCGCACTTGATATACTGCATCGTATCATAAATAGCCATGCCGGCGGTTACAGAACCGCCGGGGCTATTGATGTAAATACAGATATCTTTCTCAGGGTCCTCTGCTTCTAAGAACAGCAATTGAGCCACAACCAGGCTTGCAATATGATCATCGATTTCTTCGCTTAAAAAGATAATTCTATCCTTTAACAATCTGGAATAGATGTCATAGGATCTTTCTCCTTTGCCCGTCTGTTCAACTACGTATGGTACTAAAGCCATTCTTTCTTCCCCCTTAAAATAAATCTAGATTATTCTTCTTCCTTTGGTGCAACCTTTGTTACAACAGCCTTTTCGTACATCAGGTCGATTACCTTCTTCAGCTGGATGTCCTTCTTGAAGAACTTCATGCCTTCTGCACCGATTGCATTCTTTACTTCTTCTACAGACATGTTGTAAGTTGTTGCCATGTTCTTTAATTCTTCTTCTAAGTCTTCTTCTGTTACTTCGATGCCTTCAGCTTCTACGATGGACATCAGAACCAGTCTTGTAGCAACCTTCTTTTCTGCGTCTGGTCTCAGTTCATCTCTGAAAGCAGCTGCTTCCTTCTGCATGAACTGCATGTACTGGTCGATGGACAGACCCTGGTATCTTAACTGCTGGTCTAATTCCTGAATCATGTTGTCGATTTCATCTTCGATCATAGCTGCTGGAGCTTCTACAGGGTTTGCTTCGAATACCTTTTCGATGATTGCATCCTTCGCTCTGCTGATGGACTGTGCATCGATATACTTCTGTAGTCTTTCCGCACTTGCAGCTTTTAATTCTTCTAATGTGTCGTATTCGCTTACATCCTTAGCAAATTCATCATCCAGTTCTGGCAGTTCTTCGAACTTCACTTCGTGAACCTTGCACTTGAATACAGCTTCCTTACCAGCTAAGTCAGGAGCGTGGTATTCTTCTGGGAATGTTACAACAACGTCCTTTTCTTCGCCAGCATTTACGCCAACTAACTGTTCTTCGAAACCTGGAATGAACATACCGGAACCGATCTTTAATTCCTGTCTTTCAGCAGTGCCGCCTTCGAACTGATCTTCGCCAACGAAACCAGCATAGTCTAATACAACTGTGTCGCCTTCTTCTACAGCTCTTTCAGCTACAACCATTCTGCTGTTTCTCTTCTGCAGTGCTTCGATTTCTCTGTTTACGTCTTCTTCGCTTACAGTTTCTTCAACCTGTTCTACTTCAACGCCGAAGTAATCTTTTACTTCTACAACCGGATAAACAGGTACGGAGATTGTGATTGTTAATGGCTTGCCTTTGCCGATTTCGCTGAAGTCAGCAGCAGGGCTGTCGATAACTTCTAATTCTAATTCGGAAATAGCAGCTGGGTAGCTTTCGCTAAATAATGTGTTGATAGCATCTTCAAAGAATACGCCTTCGCCGTAGTGCTTCTCGATGATGCTTCTTGGAGCCTTACCCTTTCTGAATCCGTCGATCATGAACTGACCCTTGGATGCCTGGTAAGCCTTTACTACTGCAGCTTCGAATTCTTCAGCAGTAAATTCCATTGTGAACTTTGCGATGTTGTTTTCTTTTGAAACAAAAGTTGTTTTCATTGATATATATCCTCCTAAAATTATAGCAGTTTTTCAGCCTACAGGCTGATTCTAAACATAGAATGCAATCTATTATACATCTTTTTCGCCCTAAAGTAAAGGAAATAAAAGAAAATGGCCGTATAAAACAGCCATTTTTCTTCTATTCTTCACATTTTTTGTATTTTTTAGTCCATTAGGTCCAGTCCACGCTTAAATTTGCTGACATTTGAGGCTGTAAGTCCGTATTTTTCAGCTAAACGGTCCCCCAAAGCAACCATATCGGCCTCTTCCCCGGAGAAAAGCTCGATTTCCAGTTCCAGGATCGGCGCAGTTTTCTCTCCGACTCTGACCTCACCTTTGTCCACCGACAATTCACTGATGGATTTGCCCGTATCGATTCTCACCTGATGACGGACGGAGTCAACCTCCATCATTGGCACCAGCGCCTTTGCACCTATGATATCTGCCAATACATCGCCCATGTCGCTCTGATCGAAAATGTCGATGTCCGGCGCATGCAGCTTCTCCGGATCATCCACTGCGACGTTCAGCTCCTCTCTCCGGTGCATACCTTCCTCACTGGAGCCGTTCCATTTCAGCGTCGCCTGCAGGCTGCAGCCTTCTCTTCTGATGCGGAACGCGATCCCTTCCCGCAGAAGGTCACGTTCTTCTGTGTCAAAGTACACCGCATACATATCGATGGAACTTTCCGTGTTCTTATCCTTTATCATCTCAATATAGGGATCCTGAAAGACCGCATCCATAACCGCTTCGTCTTCCATCATATACTTCAGTTCAATTTCCATATCGGACCTCTTGTCTTTCTGTTCTTTGTCGTTTGAAGATTTGTCTATGTATAAACTATGTTTTATCACGAAAATGGCTGTACGTCAATAGAACACGTCTTCTATTGTGTAGATACCCGGCTTTCTTCCGTTTAACCACAAAGCCGCTTCGATTGCGCCTTTTGCAAAAATTCTTTTTGAGAAAGCCGTGTGGGTAATCTCAATCACTTCATCCTCCATGGCATAGATTACGCTGTGTTCCCCGAAGATGGTACCGCCCCGAAGGCTGTGAATACCGAGTTCTTTCCCCCGCTTCCCGTCGGCGTTCCGCCCGGTCAGCCAGCGTCTGCAGTGCTCTGGATCACAGATGCCTGCCAGCATCAAAGCCGTCCCGCTGGGCACATCCGTTTTCAGGTTATGATGTTTCTCGATGATTTCCATGTCCGCCCGTCCATCCAGCATCGGTCTGGCACAGGCAAGCAGTTTCTTCATCGTCTGTATGCCATAAGAATAGTTATAGCTTTGGATAACCGGTGCAATACGTGCCAGCTTCCGAATCTCTGCAAGCTGCTCTTCTGTAAATCCCGTAGTGCCAAAGACTACACCGGTTCTGCCCTGCCCTTCCTGCACGAATCTGCAGATATCTGTCAGTGCATCCGGATGGCTGAAATCGATGATCACGTCCGGTATCTCTACATCAAAGAGCGACTCGCCCTTTACCGGTTCGACTGCAGTCACCTTCTCTATTGCAGGATTTTCTTCTGCCATTTGATAAATCAGGCTGCCCATCATGCCGGTTCCCGTAACCGTTAATCTCATACATATCCCCCCTTGGTTCTGGATATGTTTAATCTATTCTCCCTTGAACGGATTTGCCACCTTTTTCTGAATGGCATAACAGATCGGTATCAGGAACAGATAGAAGCTGAGTGGTACGATTTCGTATCCTACCTCCATGAAATTCAGCGGTACGGAGCAGGCAATAACCCATGGCACCACCGCCGCCAGTACGATAACAGAGTTTTCAATATCCATGGCCAGTTCGGATTTGCTGGCGCCCGCTTCCTGATAAGGTTTCGCCATGATATCGTTGCACATCATGGATGCAATGGTCTGGTTACAGAACATCGCAAGTGTCACAAAGGATACGACTACCATGGTACCGAATCTACCGATGTACTTCATCATCGGTTTCAGTTTATCCTGAATACCTGCCAGCATATCGGTTCCCGCAAAGATGCCGGAATAGGTGCAGGAAATCGCTACAATGAATACCACTTCAATCATGGAAACCAGGCCCCCTCCATTAATGATATGACCCAGCGTTCCATCGGATTCATAGCCGAAGACCATTGCTTTCAGCAGCGTCATCAGATCCATATGCTGCACAAAAAGGCTCAAAGCCACGCCGCTGGCAATACTAATCAGCATGGCATGGAGAACCTGAACCTTCAGCAGTGGCAGCACCAGCATAAACACTGCCGGAATCACACACCACCAGGAGATGACAAACTCACTCTGCAGTGCATTCAAGAAACTCTGGTCTACACTATGTATCGGATTAAACCAGGACATGACACCGTAAATCCCTGTACACAAGACCAGTGCGGCGATTCCCGTCCGCATCATCAGTTTTACGTTGTCGAGAATATCCGTCTTTGTGACTGCCGCAACCAGAATGGCACTGGAAGACACCGGAGATCCTCTGTCTCCGAAATAAATGCCGCTCATGATAGCCGCCGCCGTTACCACCTCACTGACGCCGCCGCTTCTCGCCAGGGTCATAAAGATAACCCCTACCGTACCTGCAACGCCGAAAGAAGTACCCAGGGCGTAAGACAGCAGACAGCACAGCGCGAAGGTGATGATAATAAACAGGTTCGGTGTGATGATTTTAATCCCCCAGTATACGAAGAAGGAGATGGTTCCGGAAGCACGCCATACCGCTGTAATAAAGCCGATGACGAACATCACTTCCACAACCACGAATGCATCTTTCAGCCCGTCTTTTCCCATCTTTGTCAGTTCACTGACCGTAAACCCGTTTTTGTAGCCTGTTGCCGTAAATACAATCAGCCCAATAAAAAGGGCAATGACCATCGTGTGCCCGCTCATAATGCATCCGATCATTGCCACAATAAATACGATAAAACTTGTCATCAGATTCATTTCTATTCTCCTTTGTGTCTGCGACGCAGTTCTTCCATCAGTTTCTCGTTAAGTTTCTGCTGGGTCTCCTCCAGGCTCACGCCGGCCGGCATGTCAGTCAGCTGCATTACCCACAGATACTTCTTCATAGAGCATTCTTCCAGTTTTCTGGTAATCGCTCTTTGCACAAATACTGCTTTCTCCCTGGCGTTTACCAGATACACTCTGGCCAGGATACCGCTCTTCACTCTTCTGATTTCCACAAAGCTTTCCACGTTTCCGACTTCCTGAATTGCATCCCTGATGTCACCGGCGATGGTCTCTCCGATCAGTCTGTGCTGCTCGTTTCTCATCAGCAGGAAGAACCCTGCCATTGCCGCCAGAGAAAGAAGGCGCGCAGCAAAGGGCCCGAAGCTGTTCACGGTTCCGTAAAACATGATGCAGCCCAGAGGAATGCACAGCCATTTCGCCAGTCCGATAACTCTTACTTGTCTTTCCATATATATTATATTTACTTCCTTTCTAATTCTGCTTTCAAAGCATCCACACCATTATATGCGGAAAGTGCTGTATTGTCAAAACAAAAAATGACAAAATTATATTCCCCCGTCAGGCCCCTTTTATGATAGAATGGTGTTGTGAATTTTTGTTAGATGAAAGGGGATACAGCTTATGAAACTCAATCAGTATTTTGACCATACATTGTTGAAACCGGAAGCAACCACGGCACAGGTTCTCACGCTATGTGAAGAGGCAAAAGAATACGGATTCTACGCGGTCTGCGTCAACTCCAGCATGGTGACCACCGCCTACGAAGCCTTAAAAAACAGCGATGTGAAAATCGCTGCCGTCGTTGGCTTCCCTCTGGGGGCATGCACAACCTCTACCAAGGTTTTTGAGACGGAAGAAGCGTGCAAGACCGGCGCGAAGGAAATCGACATGGTTCTCCACCTGGGTAAGCTCAAGGAGGGTGAATGGGATTATGTCTACGCTGACATCGCGGCAGTCGTATGGGCGGCCTCCCACTATGGCGCCATCGTCAAAGTTATTCTGGAAACCTGCCAGCTGACCGATGAGGAAATCGTCCGCGCCTGTCAGATATCTGAAGAGGCCGGTGCTGCCTTTGTCAAGACATCTACCGGATTCGGCTCTGGCGGTGCCACCGCACATCACGTTGCGCTGATGCGCAAATCCGTATCCGAAGCCGTTCAGATCAAAGCCTCCAGCGGCATCCGTGACTACAAGACAGTTATGGAAATGATTGAAGCCGGTGCAGACCGTATTGGTGCCAGTGCCAGCGTGGCTGTGATGAAGGAAGCGGAAGGAAAATAGAATATTTCAAAACCAAAAACAGGTGATTGCCGGTTCACGGCTTTCACCTGTTTTTTCTTTTTATATATGTTCGTAAGCATCCAGCAGGAAACTGATATGCTCTGTGTACTCCCAGATTTCTTCCCCTGTATAAGGGTTATTGGTGTATCTGGTATCGTCAAACGTCGGAAACTCATAGAACAGCATAATGGTATCCAGCTGTCTTACCGTCGTATCGCTGCCGTCGGACGGATATCCTTCATAGGTTTCTGCCAAATAATTAGATACCTCTCCAATGGTTTCCATCTTCCAAAATGTTTGGGCAAAGTAGTCCGCATTCTCCGGCAAAGAAGGGTTACCGCGGTCTTCTCCGCCCTGTACGATGCCGGTATCGAATTCCATTTTCTCTTTGTAGATATGATAAATCTCATCTGCCTTGGCGGCGATTTCTCTGTCTAATTCCTGAATTTCAGAGTTTCGGTATTCGTTGATTGTCTTCAATTCTGCTTCATTCAGATCTGAAAAATCGCAGGAGATAACGCCAATCATCACTGAAAAGACTGCAACAACCAATAGCGTTACGACGATAGCTGCCTTGTTAGCTTTGCTGCGGCCGTATTTATTGATGTATCGTTGTCTTTGACGCTCTCTTCCCGATATATCCCCCATACGCCGAAATGTTCCCAGATGTTTGTGATACAGCTGCTTCATGTATTCTTCCGGATCCTCGTCGATATCTACCGTAGGCTTTTCTTTATAGTCAGCCTGCGTGTCGCTGGAGGAAATACCTTCCGTTTTGCCGGCCAGCCTGCAGGCTTCCTTGTAGGCCTGCTTCAGCTCCTTCAGCTTCTTCTTCGCATATTTGGGATCATCCAGGTATACGTCATTGCTGTATCTGGTAACCTTCCTCTCATATGCAGCTTGAATCTGTTCTATCGTAGCGTTCTCACCAACGCCTAATATTTCAAAACACTGTTTCATCTCTGCCTCCCCTTACTGTGCCTCATAAAACTGGTTCAGATAATCCAGATAATTTCCATAGCTCTCTATGCGCTCACCGGTATACGGCTGATCATACCACTGGGCCGTTTCCAAACTGGCGAATCCGTAAAAAGCAAAGATTGCTTCCAGCTGTGTGGATGCAGGGTCATCCGAAGATACCGCATAATCGCCATAATTTTGATAGAGGTAATCAGAAACCAACGAGATGCTGTCTTTGTCCCAGTATTTTTGTGCAAAGAGATCCGCCTTGTCCCGGTAATAGCTTTCTCTGTCGTCCTCCAGGTACGCAGAGCCACGCTCCGTCTGTTCCGTAAGAAGCACGTAGGTTCTGTCTGCCAGTTCTGCCACTTCGCGGTCAGACTCTTCGATATCTTCTATGGACTGATCATAGATATAGGAATAAGCGGGTTCTTCGTAGTCCTCCTCCACGTCACTGTCGCCGCAGGAACCAATCAGGAAGATGACCAGCGCCACAACGAGGGAAACGATCGTGCCGATTTTTTCGTCATTTTTCGAATCCTGCTTTGATGGAACATAGCGTTCCGGATCTCCTTCCACTTCAAAAGCTTCAACATTAGTAGATTCCACGTCTTCTTCTGTGTTCAAATCCAGCTGTGTTGCGACTTCATCTTTCATTTCCTTTAGTTTATCTTTTAGCTTGGAAAAATCAGGTTTAGCCAGCTTCGGAATAGATTTACTTTTGCTGTCTTTTCGTTTATTCTTTTCATCATCGCGACGTTCCATCCACTGATGGAACTTTTCTCTTAGATTATGTTCCGCCGCATCCCGTTCTTCATCCAGAAGACGACTTGCCTTTGCAGGTTTCTTCTTCGTTTCTGCAGGACGCCCTACGTCCCGTGTCGTGTAAGTATTCTGATATGCAGCCGGATTGCTTTCCGCCAGTTCCAAAGCCTCCTGATAGGCCTGATAAAGCTGTGACAGCTTGCGCTCTGCATATGCGGGCTCTTCCGCATAATCCGGTCCCTTGTATCTGGCGACTTTTCTTTGATAAGCCGCTTCTACCTGGGCCTTTGTTGCATTTTCACTTAAGCCTAAAATGCTAAAACTTCTGCCTCTATCCATAGTTCCCTCTGTTTCTGTAAACGCCTTGCAAATATAGTGAAATGATTTACTTAATTATACAATTTATCTGATGTTGCGTCAATCTAAGGGCTTTCATATAAAGAGTCACTATTGGGTTGTTGCAAGGACAAAAGTGTACACGCTGGAGACTGCCACATATACACTTTGCATCAAAAAATGCCGCTTTCGTTTACAATGTAATAGTTTCTCCAAGAATCCCTGTACACTTTTGTCGATTTTTCTGTTCAGTAGTAATTTTGCAGGGTTCGAATCCCTAACAATCATATCGCAATAAAAAAATAGAACAGGCAATAACCTGTTCTATTTTTTTGGTGCGGTCTAAGGGATTTTGCGGCCACTCCGTGGACCGCCGTGCTGCGCCGCCCCTTCCAGGCGGCTTGCACCATCGCCTACTCGACCTTCCACCGGAAGCTCTCCCTTCACGGCGATGCCCTTGCGGGTTCGAATCCCTAATGATTCCAAACGCAAAAAATGAAAAACGACTGGAGAACCAGTCGTTTTCATTTTGGTGCGGTCTAAGGGATTCGAACCCCCACGGTTTCCCACACGGACCTGAACCGTGCGCGTCTGCCAATTCCGCCAAGACCGCATATTTTGTTCTCGCTTCATTCAAGCGACTATTTTATTATACACGTTTGAAGAAATAATGCAAGTGTTTTTTTAATATTTTTTTGTTTTTATTTCCGTACAAAACTTACCCCTATCCCTGTATACGTTTTTGTGCTATAATGATTGCCGTATTATAAAAACCAAAGGAGACTTTTACATATGTGGAATATGAAACATTTACTGATTGGAATCCTGTTTGCAGTCTGCGCAATCGTATGCCTTGTGGCGTTCCTGTTCTTTGACGGAGGTCATATTACATCCGGATTTATTTTTGGTGGTACAGGTGAAAAGAACACCTTCGCACCTGTCGGCGCAGTGATCTTTGGATTCTTCAGTTTCATTTTCTTAAGAAACGCAAGAAGATAAAACGGCATAAAAAAAAGCTGTCTGCATAAGCAGGCAGCTTTCTTTGTTTACAGATTATTCTTCAGCCATGATAGCTTCGAATTCAGCAACAGCGCCTTCGAATTCTGCATCGTCTTCGATGTCAACTAATTCGAATTCGTCTTCGCCAACTTCTTTGTAACCATAGATGTAAACATCATCGGAATCATCTAATGGAATTAAAGCGATGTATTCCTTACCAGCGTATTCGTAAACGCCCATGATTTCACATTCCAGTTCTACACCATCATCAAATTCTAAAGTGATCACAGCTTCCTGATCTACTGGCTGTTTATTTTCAGTCATGTCTTTCGTCCTCCGTTTTCATTTTGAGATATTCTCTAATATCCATATTAATATACCATTATTAAGGCCAATAATCAACCAAAATATTCCTGAATGTTCTCCGCTACCTGTCTGGTCATGCCGGGTACATCCATCAGCTCATCCAGGCTGGCTTTTTTGATCCTCTCTACGGTACCAAAGTGCTGCAGGAGTGCGTTTCGCCGCGTCGGACCCACGCCTTTGATATTGTCCAGCACCGAATGGATGGCATTACGGTTACGTAGGTTGTGGTGATAGCTGATTGCAAAGCGGTGTACCTCTTCCTGGATAGTCCCTGCATATCGGAACAGCATTGGACGGTCCGCAAGCTCCAGTTCTCTGCCGTCTTCACACACGATGGCACGGGTTCTGTGTTTATCATCCTTCGCCATACCTACAACCGGCAGACTGATTCCCATGGCCCTGAGAATCTTCAGCGCCGCACTTACCTGACCCTGACCGCCGTCCATGAAGATGGCATCGGGCAATTTCACAAAACCGGCGTCACCCGCCTGGGCACGTTTGAATCTTCTGTAGAGCATCTCCTGCAGGCTGGCATAATCGTCAGGGCCTTCCACCGTCTTAATCTTGAAACGGCGGTAATCCTTGCGAATTGGTTTCAGTCCTTCAAACACCACCATGGCACCTACAGAATCTACGCCGTTGGTGTTGGAAATATCGTAAGACTCGATGCGGTAGTCCGGCTTGTCCGGCGGTTCGTAGCCCGCCATGCGGATAACATCCGCCACCTGGGCGCGGATTACAGTCTGCTTCTCGTCCTGCAGTTTCGCCTTCTGGGACAAAGTCTTTACCATTTCCAGGCAGTCGCTTCTCGCCAGATCCATCAGGGCCTTCTTGTCGCCCTTCTGCGGAACAAAGATGCGGACCTTACGACCTTCGCGTCCTAAATATTCCTCTAACAAAGCCTTATCCGGCGGTTCCTTTGAAACCAGAATCTCCGGCGGTACCTGGGCCCACTGTCCATAGTATTGCTTGATAAACTCACCGACCATTTCTTCTCTCTCATCGCTGTCACCAGTCTGAATCTGGAAGGTCTCGCGGCCGCTCAGCTTGCCGTCGCGAACCGTAAAGAGTGCAATAAAAGAATTCTGCTCATCTTTCACAGGAAGAACCACGTCGATGTCCTTGTCGCTGACCAGGGTTACCCGCTGGGTTTCAGACAGGGCTTTGACGGAAATAATATAATCCCGATATCTTGCAGCCTCTTCATATTCCATCTTTTCAGAGGCAGCCATCATCTTCTCTTCCAGACTCTTCAGCAGCGGTTTATCTTTGCCACCCAGAAACTCCAGAACTTTCTCAATGGCCGCACCGTATTCCTCTTTAGTCACCTTGCCCGCACAGACACCTCTGCACTGCTGAATGTGATAGTTCAGGCATGGACGGTGTCCGGACGGAAACTCCTTTGCCGAGCATCGCTTCAGGGAATAAATATCGGACAGAAGATCCACAATCTGGTTGACCGCACCTTCATCGCTGTATGGACCGAAATACTTGTTCCCGTCCTTTGCGATGATACGGGTCTTCACAACCCGTGGAAAATCTTCCGTAGTGGTCACCATGATGTAAGGATAAGTCTTGTCGTCGCGGAGCAAAACGTTATACTTCGGCATGTACTTCTTAATCAGATTACATTCCAAAATCAACGCTTCCATCTCCGTACCGCAGGTGATGTATTCAAACTCTGCGATGTGGGAAACCATGGCACGGACCTTTGGATTGGTCTGGGCCGATTTCTGAAAATACTGTCTTACACGGTTTCGCAGTGATATCGCTTTCCCTACATAGATAACCTGCCCTAATTTATCCTTATGCATATAAACTCCCGGAGAATCCGGGAGTTTTTTCAGGTTTTCTTGAATATTGAACATATTAGAATCGCCAATCTCTTTCTTTACGACTTCTTTCAGCTTCCAGTTCCTGCATCGCCATTTCCTGGATTCTGCGCTGACGTTCCATCATTTTTCTTCTCTTACGCTTAGCAGACTCTACACCGATCCAGATACGTGCGATCAGCAGAAGCATCAGAACCACGCCGATGATTACGGCAGCTCTGTTGGAAATGCCCAGGTAGGATGTGAACCATCCCTTTTTCACGTCTTCCTTGATGACCAGGTCTACCTGGTTCACCAGATCTTCGCCAACGTAGATTTCATACTTACCCACTACAGTTCCTGCTTTTACCGGCGCTGTCACGTCGTTAAACATGACGATCTTTGTTCCAATCAGGGACTCAGAAGCCTCTTTTGGCAGATATGCATACCCTACTTCTGCGGTGTAGGTCTTCAGTCTGGTCTTCGCACCCTGTTTGATGCGGACCTTGCCTTCCTCTGCGTCCTTGCCGACAACCTTGACACCTTCTACTTTTTTCGTCGTGTACTCGGTAATCTTCTTGACGTCCTTTTCACGTTCGTCCTTCGTCGCATCCAGAACGACTACACAAAGCTGCAGGCCGTTTTCTTCATAGCCAAGGACGATAGAGCAGTTGTTATCGTCCCAGTAGCCTGTCTTTCCGGCATAGAAACCGGAGTCCTTCTTATCAATCAGCGGCACGTGGGTCTTCATGACTCTCTTATCGCTCAGGTTGGTCGCATCCATCTTATACTTCACGGTACCTGCCGCTGTACGGATGGTTTCGTTGGAAAGGGCCAGTTTGGTAATCAGCATCATATCATAGGCTGTGGAATAATGATCCTTTTCATCCATACCGTTTGGATTGGAAAAATGTGTATTCTCGCAGCCGATGTTTTTTGCTGTTTTGTTCATCAGTTTCACGAACTTGTTTACATTGCCGGATACGGCTTCAGCCAGCGCCCATGCTGCATCATTGCCGGAAAGAATCAGCGTGCCGTAAACCAGGTCCTTGACAGTAACGACTTCTCCTGCCTGCAGTTCCATGGTCGCTTCGCCTTCCTGCACCGCTCTTTCGGAAACGGTTACTTCCTGATCCAAAGGCAGATTCTGCACTGCCAGCAGAGCCGTCATCATCTTGGTCGTGCTGTAAGGCGCAAACCTCTTATTCTTATTCTTTGCGTAAATGATTTCTCCTGTGTTCTGACAGTATGTTACCGCACCGCCTGCTGTAATCGCAGGACGTTTCACGGTTGCCGCCCAGGATGGCGCCACTGAAGCGAACAGGAAAATGCACATCAGGCAAAGAGCTAATACTTGTCTTCTCGTTTTTCTTAACATCAGTCTACGCACCAAAGAAATAGTCTGCCAACGCATAGCCGTCGTCAAAATATTTTCCTTTCTGTCCGGATGTTTCGTTAAATTTTCTTGTATCATCTGCTTCCTTCTCGTCTCTGCTGTCATAGATGACATACGGAACCGGTGTGGAAGAATGAGTTCTGATACAAAGCGGTGTTCTATGGTCAGGCACAATCAAAGCCCTGAATTCTTCGCCATCCGCACGGAGCGCTTCTACGATTGGCTTTACGATCTTCTGGTCGATATCTCCCAGGCAGACGATTTTGCCTTCCATGTCGCCCTGATGCGCACATTCATCCGGTCCTTCCAGATGCACATATACAAAGTCCTTGCCGTCTCTGAATTCACGGATTGCGGCTTCGGCCTTACCTTCGAAGTTAGTATGGAGTGTGCCTGTCGCACCTTCCACATCTACAGACTTGAGTCCGGCACAAATAGCGATACCCTTGATCAGGTCTACCGCACTGATAGCAGTGCCTTTCAGACCGTATTTGTCATAGAACGGAGACAACTGCGGTTTCTTGCCCTGACCCCAGATCCATAAGGTGTTGGCAGGTCTCAGACCCTTTTCTCTTCTCGCCACGTTAACAGGATGGTTGTTCAGAATCTCATAGCTTGCCTTCATCATGTCGATGATTGGCTGTGCATGAGGACCCTTTGGCAGATGGTCGCCAACTCTCTGGTCTAACACATCGTGTGGCGGTGTGAATTCATATTCCGTTTCACCATTATGTACGATGAGGCAGTGACGGTAACTTACACCGGTATGGAATGTCCGTGTTTCGTCTGCAAAAGCCTCATTGACTGCTTTGATCAGTTCTGCAGCTTCTTCGGTGGAGATATCGCCTGCGCTGTGGTCTTTGATAATCAGGTCTTCGTAAGCGCCTTCCCCTTCTAATGTGATGATGTTGGTTCTGAAAGCCACATCTGAATCGGACATTTCGATGCCGATGCTGGCTGCTTCCAGTGGGGAACGTCCTGTCAGATAGATGGTTGGATCGTAACCCATTACGGACAGGTTAGCCGCGTCACTTCCCGGTGCGATGCCAGGCGGAACGGTTCTCACCATGCCGATTTCACCTTTTGCTGCTAATCCATTGATAAACGGCATTTCTGCCACTTCCAGCGGTGTTTTTCCCTCCAGTCGTTCAACCGGGTCGTCACCTGCACCGTCCGGAACTACTACTAAATATTTCATTACAGATTCTCCTCTTCAAATTTCTTCATGAAAGCAATCAGTTTTTCTACGCCTTCCTTCGGCATAGCGTTGTAGATGCTCGCTCTCATACCGCCTACACTGCGGTGTCCATTTAAGTTAATCATACCCTCTGCCTTCGCATCGGAAACAAATTTCTTGTCTAAATCCGTGTCGCCTGTTACGAATACTACGTTCATCAGGGATCTGTCTTCCTTCGCTACAGGGCTCTTAAACAGTTTACTCTGGTCGATATAACTGTACAGCAACTCTGCCTTTTCTACGTCAGCCGCGTGCATTGCTGCCAGGCCGCCCATTTCTTTGATTCTCTTGAACACCAGCCCTGCGATGTAAATCGCGAAGCATGGCGGTGTATTGTACATGGAATCGTTCTTTGCGTGTACCTTGTAATCCAGGTAAGTCGGTACGGTCGCATCTGCGTGGCCGATCAGGTCTTCTCTGATGATGACGATGGTCATGCCGGCAGGGCCCACATTCTTCTGTGCGCCTGCAAAGATGACGCCGAACTTTGTCACGTCGATTTCTTCACTCAGGATGCAGCTGGACATGTCAGCAACCAGCGGAATGTCTCCGGTGTCAGGCAGTTCGTTCATGTGCGTACCGTAAATGGTGTTGTTATAGCATACATATACGTAGTCCGCATCCGGTCTGATATCTTCCTTTGTGAACTTCGGAATGTATGTAAAGGTATCTTCTTCGGAGCTTGCAATCAGGCGGATATCGCCGAATTTACATGCTTCCTGGTATGCCTTCTTGCCCCAGGAACCGGCAACTACGTAGTCAGCCTTTTTAGAGGCTCTCAGCAGGTTTAATGGCACCATTGCAAATTGAAGAGTTCCTCCGCCTTGTAAAAACAGGACTTTGTAGTTTTCCGGGATGTTCATCAAATCGCGCAGATCTGCTTCTGCTTCTTCGATGATCTTACCAAACTCTTTTGAACGGTGACTCATTTCCATGACAGACTGTCCGCATCCATTGTAGTCAGCAAGGTTTGCAGCTGCATCTTCGATTACGTCAAGCGGCAGCATGGATGGTCCTGCGGAAAAGTTAAATACTCTGTTTGTGTTTGTCATTTTTGTCCCCCTCCATTGTGTTTCAAAATATTACCTAAAATTCATATGCTAAATATTATAGCACTTTAGTCCTTGAAAGTAAAGGAATTCGGTGTTATAATTCATTCAAATTACTAATTTATAGAGGAGGTACAACCATGTACAACATTGCAACATTAAACAAGATTTCACCGGTCGGCCTGGCCCATTTTTCAGACAGATATACGATTACGGATGAAGTCTCTGGTTCCTCTGCTATTTTAGTAAGAAGTCAGGATATGCATGAAATGGAATTCGGCCGCGAGCTCTTATCCATCGCAAGAGCCGGTGCGGGCGTCAACAATATTCCGCTGGAAAGATGCGCAGAAGAAGGTATCGTTGTATTCAACACCCCTGGTGCCAATGCCAACGCAGTAAAGGAACTGACCCTTGCAGGGCTGTTCTTAGCTGCCAGAAATATTCCAGCCGGCATTGCATGGGCTTCTTCACTGACAGAGAACGTGAGCAAAGCCGTAGAAAAAGGCAAGAGTCAGTTCGCAGGCACAGAAATCAAGGGTAAGACTCTGGGCGTTATCGGTCTGGGTGCCATCGGCGGTATGGTTGCCAACGCGGCAGTCGATTTAGGCATGAATGTCATCGGCTACGATCCTTACTTCAGCGTCAAGGCTGCCCACCAGCTCTACAGCTGCGTGGACATTAAGGCAGAGCTGAAGGATCTGCTGCCGGAATGTGACTACGTTTCCATCCACATCCCTGCTACCGATACAACAAAGGGCATGTTCAACGCTGAAATCTTTGCACAGATGAAAGACGGCGCGATTCTGCTCAACTTCTCCAGAGACAAGCTGGTCAACGAAGCAGATCTGCTGGCAGCCGTAGAATCCGGCAAGCTGGCAAAATACGTGTGTGACTTCGCCACAGACGGCACACTGAACAAAGAAAACATCATCGTTCTGCCACACCTGGGCGCCTCCACCGCAGAAGCAGAAGACAATTGCGCAACCATGGCAGTATGGCAGACACGTGACTACATCGAAAACGGCAACATCGTAAACTCCGTCAACTTCCCTGCCGTAGACCTGGGACCGATGAAGGGCGACAACCGTATCTGCATCATGACAAAGGGTGAACCGTACCCTGTAAAGCTGGCTGCAGCCATGTTCGCCAACATCAACATCAAGGCCATCGCAGGCGGCGTACGCGGTGCTTACGGCTACGCGCTGATTTCCACAGATGACATGATTACATCCGTTCCGGCAGTGGACGGTGTCATCCGTGTGAGAGTCATCCAGCCGGACGAACTGTAAAAGCTTACGATTACAACATCAAAAACGTCAAAAGAGACCTTTTCCAAGGTCTCTTTCTTTGTATGTATCAAACTGTACGATTATTCAAAAATTCTTCTGACATCCACAACAGGATTTCCGGAATAGTTCAGACCGGTTACCCCGATGCCGTAGCCGTAGTCGATGGCGTGCACGATCTGTCCGCCGCCGATGTAGATGGCAACATGGGCCGGATAACAGATCAGGTCTCCCGGCTGCGCTTCTGACAGGGATACCCCTCTTCCATAGCTCTGCATGGTTACTGCGCCGTGAGGCAGGGATACGCCGAAGTGGTCGTAAACAGCCATAACGAAGCCGGAGCAGTCCGCACCGTCAGTCAGGGATGTACCACCGTATTCATATGGATTGCCGACATACTGCAGCGCAAAATCCGCAACAGCCTGTCCGCTTCCATTATAGGTTGCACCATCGGAATTCTTCTTCGCGTCACCGGTTCCCACCAGGATGATTTCCTTCTTCGGCTTCTTCAGGACCTTGGATTTCTTTACCTCTGTCTTCGTCGTCTTGCCGTTGACGGAAGTAATCAGTTCTGTAACACGCTTCTTTCCGTTTTTGCCCTTCTGTTTCACCTTCTGGGTGCCGGTCGTCAGTTTAGAGGTCTTACGCTCCACCTTCTCATACTTGATTTTCTTCGTGGATGTCACCAGCTGTACAACCTGCACATCTACAATCGGATCCAGCTCTGAGAAAACCAGCTTGTCTCCCGGATAGATGGACTCCATGTCCACATCCGGATTGATTTTCTCGATTTCTGAGATGGTCATGTCGTGCTTATACGCGATATCCCAGATGGTATCGCCTTCTTTTACCGTGTATGTCACCTCCGCCTTTTCGCCCTTCAGCAGGTAATCCGCTGTTTTCTTCGGTTTTTCCTCCGGCTTTGGTGCTTCTTTCTTCTTGTAAGTTGTTTTCACAACGGTTAGCGCCGGTGTCACTTCCAGTGATTTCACCTCTGCGTCTTTTTTCACGTAGCGGCCTTCCACTTCCGCGATGACAGCCTCAGCCTCCTCTTCCGTGGAAAAGACAGCAACGGTCTTGTCTCCCGCTTTCAGGTCCCAGTAATCGACTTTCGATACGCTGTTCACTACAAGGACGATGATGGCAATGGCGGCAATGGCAGCCACGGCGATGATAATTGCTTTTTTCTTTGTCATATCCTAACCTGTATCTTTCTTCTACGCTCTGTAACCCTCGATTAATCTGTATAACATTTCGTCAAACTTTTCATCTCTTGTCAAGGTTTTTACCCTTGTTTCCTCATTGAGACAGACCTTGATGGCACCGTGGTGGTTCTGGATTCTGATATTCTCACAGCCTTCCTGATATTCTCCATCCAGTGTCCACGGCATATCCGGTTCCGCCGTAATTTCCACGCTTGCAGCCGAGAAAAAAGTAATCATCGGCGAGTTGGTCAGGTTCTGTGTTGCCAGTGCCGCTACCATCTGATTCAGCTCAATGACGTTATTCGGCTTCTTGATGAGCAGCACCTCGAACTTGCCGTCTGTCATGTCCACAACTTTTTCCGATAACGTGAGAATACCCGCCACAGATGTGGAATTACAGATTGCACCAAACAGGTACTCTCCCTCGTAGGTCTCGTGTTCGCTGTGCACAGTCAGCTTCAGCGGCTTGATAGACGGAATGTCTTTGATGCCTTCCAGCACATAAGCCAGATGTCCCAGCGTATTCTTCAGGTTCTGCGGTGCATTGTAAGAGGTCTGGGTAAAGGCCCCAAAGGATGCAACGTAAGAGAAGTATCTGCCGTTAAAAGATCCTACATCCAGATGATGGATACTTCCGTCTACAATGCTGTGGGCAGATGCCACGACATCTTTTGTCAGGCCCAGACTGCTGCCAAAATCGTTGGTGCTTCCTGCAGGAATATAGCCGATTTTCACGTCAAGCCTGCTGCGGAGTACGCCGTCCATGACTTCGTTGAAAGTGCCGTCGCCACCGATAGCGACAATCAGTTCGTAGCCATTTCCCCTATCCATGACAATCTCCGTGCCATCACCCTGCTTCTGTGTTACTGCAACTGTTGTTTCGTAACCAGCCTGGTTAAACACCTGCAGAATTTCCACGAAATACTTATTTGCCTGTTTCGTTCCTGCCTGTGGATTCAAAATAACAAGTGCTTTCTTCATTTCCTCTCTTCCTTTCTAAAATTCCCTTTTGTATCTCTCCAAACTTTGTTAAACACGATTCCCACGCCAAGTGCCCATGACAGGAAATAAAACCAGAACATCAGGGCCACGATACTGGCCAGAGAACCGTAAATAATATCGTAATTCACCGCATAGTTTGCATAAGCGGAATAGCAGATGGTTACAACCAGCATGCCCACTGCCCCGAAGCAGCTGCCTGGCAGGATTTCTTTATATCCAAGTTTTTCGTAGGGCAGCACATAATACACGTAGGACACCAGCAGGAAGTACAAAACGCCTGCAAGTGGCCAACGCATCCAGGTCCAAAGGGTATTGATGATACTGTCCTCCACCAGTGGGCCCATAACCAGCATCAGAATCACCTTCCCGTATACCAGGATGATTACGACAAAGGCGATGGTAAACAGCGTCAGTGCCATGGTCTTGATGGAACGGAAACGCTCACGGAAAAAGCCACCGGTTGTCTGCCCGCTGGAATAGGTGTAGTTCGCGATACGCATCAAAGAAAACTGCGCCCTGGAAGACGCCCAAAGGGCCATCAGAACCATGATGATGTTGGATGTCGCCGCCCCCATCGGTCTGTCTTCAATCACGCCCAGCAGGGTGTCTGCCATCTTCGGTGCAACATACAGGTCAATCCATTCCACCAGAATATCCAGGGATATCTCTAAAAGCCCCAGAATCTGCGTCAATACGATCAGCGTAGGCACCAGAGACAACACGATGTAGAAGGACATCTGTGCGGCAAACCCCTGATAATACGGGTCGCGAAACTGTTTAATTCCGAGTAAAATCATCTGCAGCAGTCTGCTCTTCATGCCTGCTTATTTCCTTTCTTTCAGCAGTCTTTCCAATGTGGCCAGCGCGTTAGCTCTGTGGCTGATCTCGTTCTTCTCTTCCGGAGAAAGCTGTGAAAAGGTTCTCTGGAAGCCGTCCGGTACAAATAGCGGATCGTAGCCGAAACCGTTTTCACCCACAGGCGTATCGATGATATGGCCGTGGCACTCGCCTCTCGCAGTGATGGCTTCACCATCCGGGAATACCATGGTAATGACAGAGACGAACTTTGCTCTTCTTTCTTTGTATGGTACATCCGCGAGAAGTGTCAGCAGTTTCTCATTGTTCTTCTGGTCGTTACCGTCTTCTCCGGCAAATCTTGCGGAATACACGCCAGGTGCACCGCCCAGGTAATCCACCATCAGACCGGAATCATCGGAAATGGTAGTCTTACCGCAAAGCTTCATGATTTCATAAGCCTTCTTATAGGAGTTTTCCTCAAAGGTTTCTCCGTCTTCTTCGATTTCAATCTTCGGCACGCCGGCATCATCTCTGGAGATAATCTCCATACCGAACTTCTGTAAAATGGCCTGCATCTCGTCAATCTTATGCTGATTTCTGGATGCTGCTACAATCGTTTCCATGTCTGTAACTTCCTTTCCTTTTGTCGTACTACGCCTATAACATCGCCTTCTGCATTTCATGCAGCTCTCTGCAGCCTTTTTCGGCCAGATCCAGCAGTTCCATCAGGTCCGCCTTGGAAAACGGTGCTTCTTCGCCGGTTCCCTGCACTTCGATAAACTCGCCTTTGTCTGTCATGATGACATTCATGTCGACTTTGGCGTTGCAGTCTTCCGCGTAACGAAGATCCAGCAGTTTCTCGCCGTCCACGATGCCGACACTGATGGCGGATACGCAGGCTGTTACCGGGATTTCTTCGATCATGCCCTGTTCTTTCATCCACTGCATCGCCTGTACCATGGCAACATAGGCCCCTGTAATGGATGCCGTTCTGGTACCGCCGTCGGCCTGAATAACATCGCAGTCAATCCAGATCGTACGCTCACCCAGCTTTTCCATATCTACCACAGAGCGCAAGGATCTGCCGATCAACCTCTGGATTTCCACGGATCTGCCATCCTGCTTGCCCTTGTCTCTCTTCTTTCTCGTACCTGTAGAACCCGGCAGCATACCGTATTCCGCAGTGACCCAGCCTTTGCCGGTTCCAACCAGGTGTCTTGCCGTGCTGTCTTCCACCGACGCCGTGCAGATTACCTTGGTATTGCCCATTTCAATCAAAACAGACCCCTGGGGGCTCATCAGGTAATGGTCTGTCATCTTCACATTTCTCAGTGCATCAAAGCTTCTATCTGTTCTCATAACGATTACCTCTTTTAATATTCTAACAATAAATTATACCATATATTACAAAGTTGTGCTATACTTGTACTGCAATAAATTAGTATACCGAAACAGAGGAGTGAACATACAATGAAGGTAATCGTTTTAGATGCATATTCTATCAATCCGGGAGACCTGACATGGGAGCCTGTAGAGCAGCTTTGTGAGCTCACAACTTACAACCGTACTTCTAACGACCAGGTTGCAGAACGCATGCAGGACTGCGATGGCATCTTTGTCAGCAAAGTCTCTATCACCCGGGAAATCATGGAGAAATGTCCGAAACTGAAGTTCATCGGTGCTACAGCGACAGGTTACGATAACATCGATGTGACAGCGGCAAAAGAGCTTGGCATCGCCGTTTGCAACGTACCGGCCTATTCTACAGAAGCCGTGGCACAGCACGCCTTTGCACTGATTCTGGAACTGGCAAATCAGGTCGGCAGCTATAACGCCGCCGTACAGGATGGAGCATGGTATCGCAGCAAGGACTTTACTTTCATCAACGAGTCCCTGACCCTGCTGGACGGCAAGTCCTTAGGTATCATCGGCTACGGTAACATTGGCAAACGTGTAGCCCGCATCGGCGAAGCCTTCGGCATGAAAATCAACGTATACAGCCAGGATCCGGTTGCGGCACAGAAGTCCGATTATCTGACCCTGCACTGCCCTGCTACCGCTGAGAACCGGGGCTTCATCAACAAAGAATTCATCGCCGGCATGAAAGACGGTGCCATTCTGATCAATACTGCCAGAGGGGCTTTGGTCAACGAGGAAGACCTGGCAGAAGCCCTGAAGTCCGGCAAACTGGCAGCCGCAGGAGTAGACGTTCTGTCCTGTGAACCGCCAAAAGATCCACATCCGCTCATCGGTCTCGCAAACTGCATCCTGACACCGCACAACGCCTGGATGCCAAGAGAAACCAGAGCCAAGGTCGTAGACATCTGTGCACAGAACCTGGCCAGCTTCTTAGACGGCGGCCGTCACAACCGTATCGTATAAACGCAATAAAACAGGGAGCCTTTCCATTTGGAAAAGGCTCCCTTTGTCGTCTGTGAAATTATATAAATAAGAACGCAGCATACGCCATCACAATGCACGCCGGGCAAATGAACTGGGTCTTTTTGTTTCTGAATCTGAGCATGATGTAGAAAGCAATGGCTGCCACAATACCGCATCCCAGCAGTTTCACCACTTCTGCGCCTGGAGTCATATAAATCTGTCTGTTAATCGCAACAAAGTCTGCAGCAACCAGAATCAGGAAGTTGAACAGGTTGCTTCCCACGATATTACCTACCGCGATGTTGTAGTTCTTCAGTTTGAACAGTCTCAGGGACGTGGTCAGTTCCGGAACGGATGTTGCAACGCCCAGAAGGATTGCCCCTGCCCAGGTTTTGGTCAGTTCAATTTTAACGGAAATTTCGTTTGTCAGTACCGTTAACAGAATACTCGCAATCACCAGTGCAATGGCGGTAATTGCAAATTTAGGGAGAATCTTGTCCGGACGATGCTTCCCTTCTGCCATTTTCCGTGCCTGATACTGGATCATTTCATCATCTGCCTCCACATCTTCGGCAACAGCCAGATACTTGGCTCCCAGCAGATATACGATAACCATAAGAACAGACGTGATGTTGATATGCAGAATGTTGAAATTAATGATATTCGCATAGTTCAGCACCAGCAGCAGATACATCGTGAATACGATTAGCACCACGTGTCTGTAACTCTTGGAAATCCTGCCCTTCGTAAAGCGCTTGAAGTAAGCCAGAATGATGACCGCCAACGCAGTAAAATTAAACAGGTCGCTTCCAAGAACATTACCTACACAAAGTTCCGGATGACCTAACAACATGGTTGCAGATACGCTGGTAAACAGTTCCGGCAGGGAGGTAACCCCGGATAACAGGATCCCGCCGAGGAATGCGCCGGACAGCTTGGTGTTTCTGTCTAAGCTGTCTACGTAGTCAGATATTTTAATGGATAATACGACAACGATGGCTGCCATAATCAAGTAAGCTAAATAAATCACAATTGTAATCTCCCGTCGAATTCAAATTTACCCAACATAATTCTATCATATGTCGGGTAAAGCTGTCAACGAAGGGCATACTTGTCAACCGGCTTTTTCTATGTTAGAATGGGCGTGTTAATCTATTGTACAAAAGGGAGACAAAGACATGTTAATCAGACAATCCGCCGAAGATTATTTCGAAACCATATATATGTTGAAACAGAAAAACGGTTCCGTCCGCGCCATCGACGTGGTAAACGAACTGGGTTTTTCCAAGCCTACGGTCAGCGTAGCCATGAAGAAGTTCCGCGAAAACGGTTTTGTTACCGTTGACGAAGACGGCCACATCGAACTGACCGCTGCCGGTCTCGCCATCGCAAAGAAGACCTTTGAGAAACACAGCGTCATTTCTGAAATGCTGATGATGCTGGGCGTACCGGAAGAAATCGCCCTGGAGGATGCCTGCCGCATGGAACATGGCCTTAGCGACGAAAGTTTCGAGGCTATGAAAAAGCATCTGGAGATGGCTAAAAGCATGGAAAAATAGGATAGCATTGCCGGGTTTTACAAAAACAAAAAATAAAGCCGATAACAGGGAATCTTTTATGAAAAAAAATCCCTATTGTCGGCTTTTTCTATTTTTCTGTAAAGATTATGTATACTTCTAATCGTTATATCGATGTAGTCTTCTCGTACTGGCTGCCATAATGGTAAACGACAGCACCCAGTCCGAAGCTGATGAGCAGAACGCCCGCCAGAAGCCCGGCCATCCATTTATGTTCCAATAAATTCATCAAATCTCCTCCCCCATAAAAGCATTGCTTTTAGGCCGCAATATCGTAATGTCCGTTCAGGTTCTTTGATGCAACTCTCACAAGCTGACAGACGATTACACCGAAAAGTGCAAAGAGCAGCAATTCTCCCGTGAAGAGGCCTACATACTTCATCGAAATGAGTAGATAAGTCACAAACAGGATACCGCCCGCAAGCAGTGTCGCAAGGACCATTCCCAGAAATGTAACAACTACCGTAGGCAGTTTTTTCAGAAGCGGATGCAGATAGAGCTGTGTCATCAGCACTATGACCGCAAAGAAGCATCCAATCAGAAACAGCATGGCAGGTATCAGCATTGCCATCACAGAAGCCTGTGCAATCCCTGTGCCGTCATCGATCAGGTCACTGACCGCAGTATCCATGACACTGGGACAGGTATCGATGGCATAACGGTAATGAGGCAGTCCCCGGTAAAACAGGCTCATGCCGGACAGGCCGCCTTCCATGCCCATCACTTCGCTATCAATATATTGTCCCCCGTTTCGCATCATAAGAAAGGCTGGAATACTGCATATCACACTGACCCAGAATCCCGTCAGCAGAACCTTTGTGATGACCTGTGTCTTCGCGGATAACGGCAACAGATGCATCATGACAGCATCATCACCTACCAGACTCTTCCCCATCAGTTTGTCTGCCGCCCATAGAAAGCAGAGCCATCCACCGATTGCGGCATAAGGAAGTCCTTCCAGTCCTAAGACCATCAGCAGCGCGAACCCTGCAAAAGAGACAAGTAGCGGCATCCGTATCAGCCTGTATTGCAACATGACATAATCTCTATTCATCCTTTTCACCCCCTGTCTCTGCCTTCATCTGTCCGATGCGGAATTCCTGTTCATAGCAAACTGCGACGTGTCTGTTTTTCATAACCGTCAGGGTGTCGATTCCCTTGAAAACCGGTTCTATCAGGACATTGCCCTCTTTGTCGAGCACACCGTAATGGCAGCCATCCAGTGTAAATACGGCCAGGCCGTCGTTGAACCCTTCCGTGTTGATTCCACGAACCAGCGAATTCTTATCATAGTGGGAATCGTCCGCATACAGTTTCGGAATGTGAGCCTTTTTCTCGAAAACTATGTTAAGATTTTCGTCGATGCAGACCAGCTTGTTCCTGTAGTACAGCAGGCACAACCCCTCGTGAAACTCCGTGAACTCCAGTAGCTCGTCGTCGTATTCTGCCTTCACCTGCAGGTTTGCATCGAGGAGCTTGATTTGCCCGTTCTCTTCAGTCTGCCAGTAACGATTCTGCTTTTCAGATTCCATCCAGATTGTACCGTTTTTTACTTTTGTCAGTTTCTTAAAATCTCTGTCAAAGTACACGGTCTCGCTATCGTCCTGATCATCATATACCGCTTCATATCCGATGGCATTGGTGCTGACAAGCCAGTCTCCTTCCAGCTTCAGCAATTTTTCTCCCGTAACGATATCAAATACAACCGTGTCATTGCTTCTCTCGTAATACGGGCGTTTATAGCAAACGTCCCCCCAGAGATGTTGAAAGGTATAGTCCTCTGACTCCATCAAAATTTTGCCGTTGTAATCCATAATACCATGGATTCTGCCCCCGATTTCTCCACAGACATATTGATCGGACCAACTGTGAATTTGTTTCATCTGGACGGTTCCCACTCTTTCTCCATAAGCGTCTACCATGATTTCTTGTCCGTCTCTCGTTGGCTCTGGACTAAGTGCAATCTTCTCAAACCAGTACTTTTGATTGTCCCATCGTTCGTCCTGTAGTCTTTGGTCAACTTCCTCAGCAGATAATGCTATTGGATTGGAAGAAAAGTAATTCTTTCCGCCGCTGGTAAAAGCCTCAAGAAGATCATATTGATGTTCATAATACGCGCGATGACCAGGCAGTATCTCCATTGAACCTGTCTTCCAGTCCAGCTTTTCCAGTTCCGCATTTCTCTGCTGCGCGTTCATCGCCGACCCTGCGGCCAGCACCCCGAAGGCAATGGTCGTCATCACCATCAAAACCGGTAGAACATATATCCAAAAATATCGTTTTTTCATTTGTCTTCCCCCTAGAATACTGCCTTCATGGCCTCTTCCAGCGTCGCATCGTATTCCATGCGGATGTCATCGCAGGAACAGTCCATAATCAGCTGTCCTTTCTTCAGTACCATCACCGAGTCAAACAATCTCTCAATCTCCGAAATCAGGTGGGTCGCCACCACGATTGTCCCTCTTGAATCAAAGTTTTCCAAAATCGCATCCAGCACGTGTTCCCTTGCCAGTGCGTCCACGCCCCCCAGTGGCTCGTCAAGCAGATAGAGTCTGGCATCTCTCGCCATGGTAAAACTGATCTGTACCTTGTCTATCATCCCCTTTGACATTTCCGTAAACGGTGTTTTCAGGTCCAGCTCAAATTTCTCCATCAGATGCATGAACTTCTCTTTGTTAAAATCATCAAAGAAAGTCTCGTAGATGTCCAGGATTTCCGCCGGTGTCTGCTTCAGCGAAAACGCCGGACGGTCCGGCAGATAGGAAACCCTGGCCTTGGTCTCGGCACCCGGTCTGTACCCGTCGATCTCCACCTTGCCTTCGTAATCAGTGTAAAGGCCTGCCAAAACCTTCAGAAGGGTCGTCTTGCCGCTGCCGTTGGGGCCCAAAAGACCGATGATTCTGCCCTCCGGAATCTCCAGACTCACATGATCCAGTGCCGTCACCAGCTCAAAACGCTTTGTCAGATTGTCTATCTTTGCGATGGGCGGGTTCTCTACCAGCTCCAGTTTTCTTTCAAACATGATATAGCCCCCTTTATACGATCTCTAAAAATCCCTCTTCTTCTGTATCCATCTGGCGAAAAAAGTCTTCCACCTGACCCTTCGTAAAGCCTAACGCTTTCATCTGATAGAAGAATTCCTTCACAACCGCTTCACCGGCTTCCTTTCTCGCCTGTTCGATCAGACCGGTATCCTTTGTTACGAATCTTCCGCTGGTCCGCTCTGTATTCAGCAGGCCTTCCCGTTCCAGCTCAGCAAGGGCCCGCTGCATGGTGTTGGGATTTACCCCGAATTCTTCAGCCAGTTCTCTCACCGGTGCCATTTTCTGACCCGGCTGCAGCTCTCCGGAAACGATGGCCGCGCGGATCTTGTCCATGATCTGCATATAGATCGGCTGGTTTTGGTTTAATGTCTTGTCCATTGTACTTCCCCCTTTGTTCGTGTTATTGTATTAACCAAATAATACAATAACACATTTCATTTGTCAACAGAAAAAAAGAGAGCCGTGAAACGTTACTTTCACAACTCTCCCATATTCTCAAATCTTATGCCTGCAGCAGATCTTCCAGATAACCTACCATCTGAGCCATTTCTGCACATGGCAGTGTTTCTACTGCACCCTTGTCGCATGCACTTGCTACGGCGCTGTCCATTGGTAACTTATTTACGCTCATGATGCCGTATCTTGCTGCGATTTCGTCGATGTGACTTTCGCCAAAGATTTTGTGTTCTTCTTCGCAGTGTGGACACTTGAAGTAGGACATGTTTTCAACAATACCCAGTACAGGTACGTCCATTAAATCTGCCATCTTCACAGCCTTTTCCACGATCATGGAAACCAGTTCCTGTGGAGATGTTACGATGATGATGCCGTCTACAGGCAGGCTCTGGTATACAGTCAGGGCCACGTCTCCTGTTCCAGGAGGCATGTCTACGAACATCACGTCGATGTCGCCCCAGCATACATCGCTCCAGAACTGTTCTACAACGCCGCCGACAACAGGACCTCTCCATACAACAGGGTCTGTGTCGTTTTCTAATAACAGGTTGATGGACATCACCTTGATACCCAGCATGGTTTCAACCGGCATGATCATTTCGCCGTTACCCATTGCCTTTTCAGTGATACCGAAAGCCTTTGGGATGGATGGACCGGTGATATCCGCGTCCAGAATCGCTACTTTCTTGCCCTGTCTTGCTGCCGCAACTGCCAGCATGGAAGTCACAGAGGACTTACCTACGCCGCCCTTACCGCTGACAACACCGATAACTTTCTTTACATCGGAAAACTGATTCATAGGCGCCTTCTGGATGCCTGGGTTTTCCTGTCTTTCACTGCAGTTTGCGCTGCAGGATCCGCAATCATGATTACAATCTGCCATAATTCTCTTCTCCTTCTATTCTTAGCTTTTGCTTATTTTACATTGATTCCGCGTCTGCATAGTACTGGCAGGACACACATTCCGGTCTCTTCGGTTTTTCCGGATCACAGTGCAGCGGATAGATCTGCAGCCTGTCACTCAGACGGTCTCCCATCAAAGACTTCAGCGCCGCAATCTGGCACAAAGTTCCCACGAAAGGTGTCACCTCGCCGGCCTTTACCTTACGCTTCACAGCCCTGTAAACTGCCGCCATATCGCGCTGTCCATATTCATCCTGATATTCATAATACTGCTCGAATTCCGGCAGAGATACCGGATTAAACTGCGGGCAATACAGCAGACAGCTGTTACATTTGCTGCAGCCGTCCTCGTTGACAACCGGATATTTGATACCGTTTGCGTCTGCTTCCATCTTGACACAGACATATTTACAGCCTACAACGCAGGCCTCACAACCATTACAATTCTTGACTCTTTCTGTTAACTGCATGAGTTTCACTCCTTTTCTTCATACGAAGAATATTATATCAAATCTATACCCAAAAAGGAAGATGATAAAAACGCCATCAAAAATTTTCAGAAAATTCAAAAAAGGTGTTGCTTTTTGCAGACTTGTGTATTATTATTAACGTACAAAAATCAATTGGACAATAACAGAAGAAGATTCGATTTTTATTTGAAATTCAGAGGAAAGGAGCGAGGGTCATGTTAAGACGTTGTATCAGTCCAGGCGACATCTTACCGGCAGGACCTTTTGCTTACGAAAAGTAATTCACTTCATTAGAAATTCAAAGGATTGACTTATAGGCTCAGGGAAAGACCTACCTATTCTAACAACTAATGAGAAAGTGAATGCAGATTGTTAGCAAAGGATTCCCGCCAGAGCCGTTATTTCAGAAAGAGAAGAGACATTATTTATTATAGATGTTCGTTATTTCTCAAAACTGAATAAACATGCGAATAGATGTGAGGCTGCCCGGGGGGCAGCCTCTTTTGGTTTGTATCCATACAACGAAACAGAGCTGCCCTTCCGGGCAGCTCCTTCTGTACAATACTAACTTGAATTTCTTATCTCTTGAGATACTTCACAGAATAAGTGATTGTTCTCAAATCTGCACCAGCTTTGCTCTTATCCAATGTCACTGTCATGTTCTTGATGGTGCTTGCTGCCATGGTACCGCTGCTGATTGTCTTTGTACCAACAACCTTGCTGCCTTCCTTGAAGGTAACTTTTACCTTGCAGCTGGAGTCAATCCATCTCCAGGCATTGTAGAATTTGCAGTTCAGCTTAATCTTGTTGCCGCTGTAATAAACTTTTACAGGTTCCCAATAAGTATCTCTTCCATACAGATTACGGTAGTACTGCAGGCTGTGTGCTGTATACTTGAACTCATTCTTTTGTGGTTTCATCTTCTTCCATGGAGAATAATAAGTCTTACCGGCATCTTTCAGATATGCTCTGACTCTGTACTGGGTGCTTCCAGCCTTGTTCTTTGACCATGTCTTCTTATATACCTTTGCAGTACCTTTGTTTGTAACCACTTTCCACTTGTTTCCAACCTTCTGCTGAATCTGTACACCTAATTCTGCAGGATCTCTGTAAGTTGTAATCTTCACTTTACTGTTACTGATCTTGGTTACATTGATGGAAGGCGCCTTCATTTTTGCAGATTTTACCGGAACAGCCTTTGCTTCACCCCAGAACGTGTTGTTATCATAATTATAGAAAGGTGTTACTGTAATCTGTGATTCTCCTTCATATGGGATTGTCAGAGTTGTTCCAACACGGCCGTCCGCCGCATATACCGGCTTGCCAACCTGCTTGCCTTTGCTGTTATATACTCTCAGCTCATAACTGGACACATGACCCGGCTGTCCGTCTGCTTTCCACCACCATTCTACGGTTGCAACCTTAATGCCTTTGGATTTTACTTTTAAGTCAGAAACCTGCTGCACTTTTGGATCCGGCATTTCTACATCTGTATATACGGCTTTGTTTGTCAGTTCTTCCTTTGCAGCTGCGCTGATCGCTTTTTCTGTGTATGCGGTCGGCATCTCACCGGCGTAGTCCAGCAATGCCTTGTTCACTACATAATATCTATAGTCTGCACCTTCGGCAACTGCATCATCCCAGACAACGTCACTGGTATCGGTTGCATAGAACAACCCTGTCTTCAGATTTTCTCTGTAAATTGCCTGTTCAAAAAGACCTGTTCCGTTGTATTTCCCGACATTTAATTTCACATAGTACTTCGCATACTCATAAACACTGCCTTCTGTGTAGTTCCCTACTTCTGCTGTAATAGACTCATGTTTGTTCGTAGCAACCTGAATATCTGTCAAATTAAAACAAATCTCATATACAGAATGTCCCATGTGATTCTGTCCGGAGTATAGAATCATCTTATATGTATCTGCCTTCGGAAACTGCGCAATAGACAGTTCCGCCAGACCGCTTCCTGTTGATTCTAAAGACCCAATCACAACCCCTGCACTGTCTACAATATCAGCTTTGAACTTCAGGCCGCTTGTGCTGCCGCTGTAATAATCATTCTCTACCTTTAAGTCCAGTTTGTTTGTCTCATCTGCAGCAAAGGTATAGCTGTACGATTCGCTACCATTTGCATTCGTAATTTGCTGCGTCTTTTCAACAAACTGAATCGCATCTGCGCCATATGCCGATGACACTCCGCAAAGACCCGGAATCATAACCAATACCATCATGCAGACGGTGAGCAGACCGATTGCCGATTTCATTTTGCATCTCATTTCATAACCCTCCTCGACTTTAAGATAGTAACATTTTACTAAACAAAAGAAAAAAATACCCCACCCCTAATCGTCAATTGGGGTGGGAAAAGAGAAATTTTCTATTATATTATCCTGTTTACAAAATGTCATCGAAGGAAATCTGCTCCCTGATCCAGCTCTTCTGCTCTGCGGATTTGATGATATCACCATCCATGAATCCCCCGATTAAGAAGGGAGCTTCCGGATCGTGCTTCGCCATATTCTCTTCCACAGTCTTGCGGTCATGATTGGCATAGCAGTACAGGCAGCCGTGGCCGCAGGAATGGTAAGTGCCGATATCACATCCGAGAACGCACTGGCATTCTTCTCTCGTCATGGCGGATTTTGGTACTTCCAGAGGCAGGCCGATTGCCTTCTCTAAAACCTGACGGCTCTGACAGCCTGTGGTATTCATACCGAATTGCGCCAGCTCATCCCCTTCTGCACAGGTAAAAATCTCAATACCATATCGTTTCCCGATTTCTGCGAAAGCCTGGCCAATTGCAAGTCGTTCTTCCCTGGTCACCGCCCTGCCCTCCGGGAAATTTCTCTTTGTCTTCTCATATAAGTCCAGAAAACTGATGACACAGCTGTCCGTATGGGCAGACAGGTCCGCTGCCATTTGAGAAAATGCTTCGATGTGGTAGTCTACCGTGTACTTCTCCGTAATCAGGATCGGGTCATACCGCCAGCAGACGGACTTCTTCCCCAGCTTCTCCGACAAGGTGCAGAAGCTGCCCATCACCTCTTCTTTCGGTGGAACATAAGGCTCGATATCATCTCCGTAAGGCGTAATGGTCACCGCCCAGAACTGCCTGAACCGATACAGCCTGTCCAGATCCGCCAGCATGGGCTTTGGATTTTTTGTGCAAAAGGTAATGCAGTCGATGGTCTCCGGCTCCAGCAGATAACGTGTGACCTGCTGCGGATTGTAAGGATTTCGCGCGAACACAAATCCGTCTTCGATCCTGTTATAGAACCATTCACTGTAAAACGCCGGAATATCGGTCCTGTTTCCTGTGTTTAAAATCATATTCTCTCTCCCCAACAAAGAACAGAGCTGCCTCCTGACAGCCCTGCCTGTTCATACTTTTATAATCTTGTAAACTCTGTATACAGCGCCTCAATGGAAGAAACGTAGTCTGCTTCGTCCACGCCCAGCATCATGCTGATCTTTTCGGAGCCGTGGTCGATAAGTTTTATGTTGATTTTTCTGTTTGCCAGTGCGCCCAGAACCTTCACCGCGATGGCCGGAGAAGTTGATAATTCTCTGCCAACGATGGCGATCATCGCCAGGTCGTGGGTAATGGAAACAGATGTCGGTGCAATCTTTTCTTCGATTTCCGCTACCAGCTGTTCTTCGATATCCTGGAAGAACTCGTCTCTTACAACTACCGTAACAGAGTCGATGCCGGAAAGAATGTTCTTGATAGTCACACCGTTATATGCGAAGATGTCCAGCAGGTCAGCACGCAGCTGCGGCTGCTCGTTGAACCTTGGCTTTTCGATGGCAATGGTAGAATAGCCCTTCTTGCCGGAAATACCGGAAACGGAGAATCCGCTCTGGAAATAATCTGCATTCTTTACGATCAGGGTGCCGTTATCTTCCGGACGGTTGGTGTTTCTGATGTTGATTGGAATCTCTACCTTAACAACCGGGAAGATGGTGTCCTCGTGGAGCACGGAAGCACCCATGTAGGACAATTCTCTCAGTTCCTTGTATGTAATAACCGGAACGGACAGCGGGTTCGCTACCACGCGAGGGTCTACCATGTAGAAGCCGGAAACGTCTGTCCAGTTTTCGTAGATGTCCGCACCTGCAACCGCTGCCACGATGGCACCGGTGATATCAGAACCTCCTCTGGAGAAGGTCTTGATAGAACCATCCGGCATCGTGCCGTAGAAGCCCGGAATCACGGCTCTTTCGTGTTCCTTCAGAACCTTGCCCAGAACCGCCTTGGTCTTCTCCTCGTCATAGATACCGTTTTCGTCTAAGAAAATCGTGCCTTCCGCATCGACAAAATCCATGCCGGTCAGCGCGGACATAATCTTCGCGTTGAGGTATTCCCCACGGCTGATAATGTAATCACGTTTCGCAGGTTTTCCAAGTGCTTCTGTAATCTTCTCGAATTCTTTGTCGATATCAACATCCACGCCCAGTCCTCGAACCAGAACCTTGTAGCGGGACATCAGCTTCGGCAGGACTTCTTCCGCCTCGGCTTTGTTCTTGTCTGCACATTCGATGAGAAGGTCTGTGACTTTCACGTCGTTTTCCCTTCTCTTTCCCGGTGCGCTGACAACCACATAACGTCTTTCTTTTTCCGCTTCGATGATGGCCGCACACTTCTTAAACTGCTCTGCATCGGCCAGGGATGTACCGCCGAACTTGGCAACTTTCAAATCGATATCGTTGTTATCATGAATCATGGCATCTAAAGATGCGTCCTCGATCTGCGTGATATCGTACTGGGTGGTCTGGTAAACGAAATAGTTGAGCCAGTTGGAGTACAGCAGGTTCGCGCAGGAACGCCACTTGACAGTCGGTTCCTTGGTATCGTCATCATCCGGGAAGTAGTTACATGGAATCTCCGGATTGATACCTGCATTCTTGTCACGAATGTATTCCTTCATCAACGTATCGGCGTCGTATTCGGAGTGGCCGGTGATGAAAATCTGACGGTCATTCTCCGACTTGATGGCATAAACGCCGGCCTCTTCAGAAGATGCGATGATCTTCAGACCAGGCACCGCCTCGATGTCTTCTCTGTTGACGGTGGTGTTTCTGGAATGAGGCACGTAAAACTCGTCATCAAAACCTCTGAACAGCATGCCGTTCTTGTAGTCCAGGTTGTGCTTGTAAACGCCGGACAGCTTCTTCGGCAGGATGTGCTTTTTGATGCCGTAATGGTAGTAAAGGCCTGCCTGTGCCCCCCAGCAGATGTGGAAGGTGCTGTGGACATGGCGCTTGGACCATTCCATGATTTCGCAAAGCTCATCCCAGTAGTCAACCTCTTCAAAGTCCATCAGCTCTACCGGCGCGCCTGTGATGATCATGCCGTCGTAGTTCTTATGCTTGATCTGTGAAAAGGTCTTGTAGAAGGCAATCATGTGCTCTTCGGATATATTAGTTGCCTTGTGGGTGCTGGTCTGCAGCAGTTCCAGTTCTACCTGCAGCGGCGTATTCCCCAAAAGTCTTGTCAGCTGTGTTTCTGTTTCCACCTTTGTCGGCATCAGATTCAGAATCAGAATCTGTAGTGGACGGATGTCCTGCGTCATGGCACGGGTGTCCGTCATCACGAATACGTTCTCTTTGGTCAACGTCTCAATTGCCGGCAAATTGTTAGGTACTTTAATAGGCATCGTTTCTAGTCTCCTGTTCCTATATGCTTAATACATCTATTATGCGTCAAAACGGCGGTGGTTTCAAGTCTAATTTATACCGCCTGGTAGTACAGATAATTGTTTTCAATACGGATTTCCATCCTGCCCTGCTGTTCCAGGTAAGTCAGGTAAGAACGGATCGTGCTGCCGATCAGCTCATGCTGGGCAAAATTCATCTTCAGACCGTAATGCTCAAAGGCCTCAGCCAGCAGCTGTTCCAGGGTCTTCGGCTCAGTGCAGGCGGCCGCCAGGAACTCTGCAATTTCCAGGATTTTCTCTTTGTTATATGCGGTCAGCTCGGTCACGTCCGTCGCAACCGGGCAGTGTGCCAGGATAAATATGGCTCCTTCCGGCACCGTCATCTGTGCCACACGGTCCAGACTTTCCAGGTGGGCCGCCACATCGTACAGGTAGACGATGGCGTACTTGTCCAGGGTCTCCTTTGTGCAGAGGACATCGGCCAGGAATATGCTTCCATCCGGCATCTTATACCCGACCTGACCCGGTGCATGGCCGCTCAGGTCGATGACTTCGACTTCCTTTGGGAAGTCCCCATCATCAAAGTCGGAGGCATCGCATGGTTTTGCAATCATATCCTTGTGGCGAATTTCCTTGTGAGGGTTGCCGCCATACAGGGATATCGGCATGAACACGGGATGTTCCGCATAAGCCTTTTCCATAGGGCTTGCAAAGACCTTGCATCCGGTCTGGGTCTGCAGGTAGTTACAGCCGCCGATATGGTCCGCATGGCTGTGGGTAGTCAGGATGCCTTTCAGCGTCCAGCCTTCCCCCTCGATGATGCGCTTGGCCTTCTTTCCGGCGTCTTTGTCGTTGCCGCTGTCGATGAGATACGCCTCCCCGTTTTCTCTCACAAAGATGCCCATTCTGGCAGGGCAGTCAATATAATATGTACAGTCACTGACTTTGATTAATTCATACATTTACAGATCCTCTCTTTCCAATAGTGACCGTATGCTCTGCAGCTGGCTGGTTATCTGGTATTCTAACAGGAAATACTGCTGCGCTTGTTCCGGCCATTTATCCTTTGCCTCCATCAAAAGGGGCAGTATATAGTTTTCCGTTTCGTCGATATATTTCCAAAGTTTTTCCCGGGAAAAGGCAAGGGCCATCTGAGAAACATTGTGACAGCGGTCAATCAGCTTGACCAGAGTCGCAATGCGGTTTTCCCTGATTTGGTCGTAGTATTTCTCCTTGGTTTCACCGTCAATGCGGGTTACCAGGCGCACGACCTCCTGTACTTCTGCCTCCACCGGCAGTTCCTGTGGTGCCACGCCGCAGTCCTCACAAACATCATGAAGCAGCATTGCCGCCAGCAGGCTGTCTTCCGTCAGACCCATGGAAATGGCATGGCGCGCCATGGTCAGCGGATGGGTGATGTATGGCTGTCGATTTCCCTTTGCCACTTTACGCTTCTGCCCCTTGTGTTTTTCTTTGGCAAAAGGCAGTGCCTGCAGGGTTTGTTGCAGCTTGTATGCAGTTGCGTAAGTTTCGATATATTCGTACATCCGTTATTCTCCTCTTTTCCCTTTAGTATACCACGATTTCAGGTATGCGTGTTCGACAAAAAAAAGGAGCACCTTTGCAGTGCTCCCAAAATATCAACTTATTCCTTGCCGTTCCAGCAGTATGTACACAGCTTGTCGTGTGGCAGACCTGTTGCGTCTAACATGTCATCCAGTCTGTTGAAACGCAGTGTGTCGAATCCCATTTCCTTGCAGATTTCCAGTTCCATCTGCTTATACTTTTCAGATTCCGGATTGGAGTATTCGTCCAGCATTTCTCTGGTAATATCCATCGTCTTTTCCAGTCTTGCGATGGTTCTTCTTGTAATCAGATCCATATCGGACTGGTTTCTGGAGAAGTTCAGATACTTACAGCCGAACAGCAGTGGCGGACATGCCGGTCTTACGTGCACCGCCTTTGCGCCTGCCTCGTACAGATACTCTACTGTCTCCTTCAGCTGGGTGCCTCTCACGATGGAGTCATCGATTAAGACCATGCTGTTGCCTTTGATCAGATCTTCTACAGAAAGCATCTTCATCTTCGCAATATGCTTTCTCTTGCTCTGGATTGTCGGCATGAAAGATCTTGCCCAGGTTGGCGTATACTTGATGAACGGTCTCGCAAATGGAATACCGGATCTGTTAGAATATCCAACCGCATTGGCAATACCGGAATCCGGTACGCCGGCAACGATGTCTGCTTCCACGTCATCACGCTCTGCCATCTTTTCACCGCAGATGACACGCATCTTTTCTACGCTCAGGCCTTCGTAAGAAGAAGCCGGATATCCGAAATATACCCACAGGAACGTGCAGATCTTCATGTTTTCGCCAGGATTCATCAGTGTCACGCAGTCTCTGTCTGTGATGGCCACGATTTCACCAGGGCCCAATTCCTTGTAATCCTCGTAACCCAGGTTATGGTATGCGAAGCTTTCGAAAGAAACGCACATGGAGTCGTCCTTCTTGCCTACTACGACCGGAGTTCTGCCGTACTTGTCTCTTGCCGCATAGATGCCGGACTTGTTCATCAGCAGGATGGACAGGGATCCGTCTACCACTTCCTGTGCATAGTGAATCCCTTCAATCAGGTTTTCCTTCTGGTTAATCAGAGATGCTACCAGCTCGGTCGCATTGATTTCGCCGCCGCTCATTTCCATAAAATGTGTGTGACCGGTATCAAAGAGTCTCTGTACCAGCGCGTCAGAGTTGTTGATTTTGCTTACTGTCGTAATACAGTAAGTGCCGTGATGGGAACGAATGGTCAGCGGCTGCGGTTCGTAGTCAGAAATACAGCCGATGCCGAAATTCCCGTGCATCTTGTTTACATCCTTGTCGAACTTGGTTCTGAAAGGTGTGTTCTCAATATTATGAATGGCCCTGTCAAACTTGCCATTTCCGTAAACGGCCATACCACCACGTCTCGTTCCGAGATGGGAATGATAGTCTACACCGAAAAACAAATCAAATACACAATCATTCTGTGATGCTACGCCAAAAAAACCGCCCATACTAATCTCCTTTACTATTCTGTCTTATTGCTATCATGAAACATTTACAGAGAAATTTTACCACAACTGCGAAAATTCGTCTATGGAAACCTCCGTATTTATTCTATCCCGCCACAGCCCTGTGCCAGTTCCAGTGCCGTTTCCCGAATGAATCTCTCCGTCTCCGGAACATCTGTGCCGTTGGAACAGATGACCAGAACGAAAGGTTCCTTTGCAAACACGATTGCACCGTCATGGGTCGTGTTTCCATCTTCCCCGGTCTTGTTGGCAATCTTTTTCTTGCGGCCAACATAGCCTGGAATCTTATGACGGATCTGCTGCTGCAGCAGAACCTCTTCAATTTCTTCAGAAATCTCCGGGCTGATGTAAGTTCTGTTATAGACGGACTCCAGCAGCATGCCGATTTCTTCAGGGCACACGTAATTGGTCTTGCCTTCGGCCGCAGCTTTGCTGTCATAGAATTCACGTGCGATAACGGTCTTTTCCAGTCCCATTTCCTTGAATGCCTCACTCAATGCCGGAATGCCAGCTACACGAATCAGCATATTGGATGCGGTATTGTCAGAAATGGTAATCATCAGCTTATATAAACTCTGGATATCCACCTCTACATCGCCGGGAAGATGCTGCAGTGCACCGCAGCTCGGCTTCTTGTCTTCCTCCTTGACCAAAACCTTTGTTTCTCTGGTAATTTCACCGTCTGCAATCATTCTCATGATATGCATGAAAACCGGCAGTTTCACAAGACTGGCCGCCTCATACTGCTCATCCGCATGGTAAGCAAAGGTCTCACCTGTCACCAGGTTCTTATAGTACATGCCGACTCTGCCTTTCAGGCCGGCAAGTTTCTTTTCAATGTTTGTCATATTCATTGTCATTCCCCTAAAGTTAGATTAATGTGCCGCAGACACCGATGATAGTTGGAACGATCCAGCTGGATGCGTAGTATGCCATGAACTGTACGCCAGTGTGAATACCGAAATAGTTGTTCAGGAATCCGCCGAAGATACCGATAATCAGTGTAACCAGGATGCCGAACAGGCCGGCTTCGTGGAATGCCAGCATAAAGATCAGGCCCATGAATGCGCCGATTAGTGCTTCATGGCTCACGTGTCTGAACATCATTTCAGACCATGCTCTTGCCTTCTTCATAGCGATTGGATATGCAAATACTGCCCCGCCGATGATACCGATAATACCATATAAGATATAGTCGCCCATGGTCAAGTAGTCATGCAGGTTGATGTCATTAAACAGTGGCGCCGCAGGTCCCAGTGCAACCGGGGACAATGGCAGTCCGAATGCAATCATCGGAATGATTAATTCGCCCAGGTAAGTCGCGTTGGAAACTGCGTCCTGTACGCCGACAGCAGCCGTAATCTTATCATAAAGTTCTTTCTTCTTAGATCCTACCAATTCACCCAGCATAACGGTCATGCCCACAGGGGAGAAGGTGAAGGTGCAGGCAGCCACTGCAGAAGTAGGAATTACATACTTTACAGTGCTCTTATGTACAACCTTCAAAGGATTTGGGAACAGTGGCAGCTTATCCTTTGCTTCCGGTGCCAGCCAGATTTCCTTGAATCCGTCTTTTCTATTCTTTTCTCTGTTTGCAGGAACCAGTGCGTTGAACAGTTCGCAAATCATCGGTCCGATGGTGATACCCATAAAAATGGATGTAAACAGTGTACCGCCTACTGCTTCTACAGACAGTCTCTGCAGACCCTGAATCAGGAACGCAAACGGAACCAGAACCACAACAGCTCCCCAGCGCGACTTGGACATATACGCGATGATACATGCCGCGATGGTAAAGATCAGGCCGCTGTACTGGCTGATGACATCACTGAGCGGTGCCAGCAGCTGTGCGAAACAAACTGCAACCGGCAGACCGATGACGGAACCAACGATAGAACCTGCTGCCATTTTTCTCATGGTAATGTGCGGGATACCCAGCATCTTGCCGACGTTACAGTTTTCCACCATTGGAACTGCCATGGTGGAGCCAGGAAGCGCCGCCATCGCCGTCGGGATGGTATGGGTAATCTGCATCGCCACGATGATAGCGATGAACCACGCGAACAATACGACAGGCTCAAAACCCATCAAAACTAAAATCAAAGTAATTGGCGCCATGGTAGCCGTTTCATCTGTACCAGGAACAACCCCGATAATCGCGAAGAGGATACCACCAATCAGTGCAACGATGATCGCCTGTAATACTAATGACATGGTTCCACCTCCTCATCTTTCACGTCTTCTACCTTGCCGCCTTCAGCCAGAATCTTATACTCCGGCTTGTAGTTTGGCGCGCCTTCCGGAATCAAAGCCAGCAAAGCGTACAGAGAGAAATTCTCCATTTCTTTGATGATTTCCGGATCCAGTTTGATTAAAGCATCGATTTCGTCTTCGACAGTCATACCGGCATGAGCCAGGACTTCTTCGATATCGTGCTGTTCATTCATTTCACTGATGATTCTCTTTGGCTTGAACATCTTCGCTGAAATCACAGAGGAAATCAGGCATCCTGCAATACCTACAAACAGTGCATAGCCTTTGGCTAAGCTGTCTTCGATGCTGTCAATCTGCAAGAAGAAGTGCCGTGCAACCAAATAGAATCCCATGGTAAACACGATGCCCAGCAGAACCGCAACCAGCAGCTCACGCAGACTAACCGTGTCACCCCAAACCTCGGTGAGAGGTTTCTGTCTTTTCTTTTCTTCTACCATTTTCCTACACCTTCTCTATTTTTCTTCAGCCTGGAACTTTTCGAACAGTTCCTGGGCATATTCTAAACGAACCTTCTTGTCCGCTACCATCTGTTTTACGATCTTTTCCAGAACTTCGCCCTTTGCACCGACGGTATTTGCCAGGTTTCTCGCATGTAAGGACATGTGACCTCTCTGGATACCTTCTGTTGCCAGAGCCTTCATTGCCGCCAGGTTATTTGCCAGGCCGGCACATGCGATAATCTGTCCCAGCTCAGCCGCAGTTTCCACGCCTAAGATCTTCACTGCAACCTTTGCTGCAGGGTGAATCTTGGTTGCGCCGCCTACCAGACCGACTGCCATTGGCAGTTCAATCACGCCGACTAAATCGCCGTTTTCGTCCTTTTCCCATGTGGTCAGGGATGTATATTTTCCGTTTCTTGCCGCATAGGAGTGTGCGCCGGATTCAATGGCTCTGGTATCGTTGCCTGTCGCCAGTACAACCGGTGTGATACCGTTCATGATGCCTTTGTTGCTGGTAGCTGCTCTGTATGGATCAGCCGCAGCAAAGGCGTAAGCGCTGATGATTTTGTCTACGACTTCCTCTCCGCCCAGGGCCTCCTTTGTCCAGGTTGCTCTGGCGCGTACTACTCTGTGCACAGCCAGGTTGGACAAAATTCTCAGCTCCGCTGTACCGCCGGTGATTTCTTCGATGTATGGGGAAACCGCTTCCGCCATAGTGTTTACCGCGTTGGCACCCATAGCATCCAGTGTGTCAACCAGCAGGTGAACGATGACCATCGGGCCGACGATGGAGTCGATAACGCGTACTTCCACGTCTTTGACGCCGCCGCCAAAGCCTACCAGAACAGGGTCCTTTTCATTACAGATGCGGATGATTTCGTCTTTCTTTTCTAAAACTTTGCTCTTCGCCGCAAACGGTGCCGCGATGTTCAGCATCTGAATCTGACCGATCATGATGTTGCCGGAGGAGCTTGCCGTAAAGCCGCCGCCCGCTCTTGCCATCTTTGCCGCGTTGGTACATGCCGCGATGACAGACGGTTCTTCGCTGACCATTGGAATGACAACTTCTTTGCCGTTGATGATGAAGTTCAGACCTACACCCATCGGCAGGGAGAAACGTCCGATTACGTTTTCTACCATGTGGTCTGCCTTCTCCATGTCCAGAGAATCGGCGCTGAAGATGGTCGCCTTTTCTTCTTCTGTCAGTCCCGCAAATTCTGCAACTTCGTTTAATCTGTCTTCTACAGGTAACTTGAAAAAACCTGAATAGCTGCTCGTTTTCATAGTCTTTCTCCTTTTTGTTCTATACTGTATCAGCCTTTAGCCGTTGATTTCAGTATGTGCATGCACGATGGCGTATTCCGCACTTTCGAAGACATGGTCTTCGCCAACGGCGTCGATAAATCCGCCTCTTCTTAAATCTTCCAATACCTTAGGCTGTACACTGGTCAGCATCACTGTTGTGCCCTCTCTTTCCAGCTCTTCTCTCAGTTCCAGCAATGCCTGAATTCCGGAAAGGTCGATGCTTGGTACGCCTCTCATGGACAGGATCAGCACTTCCGTGTTGCCCAGCGTATGCAGCTGTGCCTTCAGCTTATCGGTTACCGCAAAGAAGATAGAGCCTGTCAGGTAAGCCATACGAATGGTCTTGGAAACCTGTGGCAGGTGGATGCCGATTTCTTCCAGTCTGTCGTTTTCGATATCCGCGATGGTGATTTCGATATCGGTCAGTTTTACGATGACCATAAAAGAAGCAAACGCCACACCGATCAGGATGGCCTGGGTCAGGTCTAAGATAACGGTTGCACCCATGGTAATCAGGAACTTGGCCATACCAGTCTTGAATTTATGTTGGAAGATGAATTTGATATCGTCCCAGTCGTTCATTCTCCATGCCGTTACAATCAGGATACCTGCCAGTGCAGACAGAGGTACGCCGCTCATAATCGGTGCCAGAACGAACATGGACAGTAACAGGATTAACGCGTGGATAATACCTGTCATTCTTGTTTCACAGCCTGCCTTGATTGCCACGCTGGTACGCGCAATCGCTGCAGTTGCAGGAATACCACCAAAGATTGGGATCAGTATGTTACCGATACCCTGTGCAATCAGTTCTCTGTCGCCGTTCATCACTTCGTTCTTCATCTTACCTGCAGATGCACCGCAAAGCAGGGACTCGATCATCGCCAGTGCCGCAATGGATAAGGCAGGAACCAGCAGTTCTCTCATTTCAGAGATGTTCAGTGCCCCGAAAGATAAACGTTCATCCAGGAACAGAGACTTTGGAATATCTCCAACTACAGCCACATCCAGCTGGAAGAAGGAGTTCATAACCAGTACGATAATCAGTGCCGCCAGGGAGGACGGAACCTTTGCATTCAGCTTGGCTGGCCACAGGACCATAATCAGAATAACCATGATACCGATACCCATCGCTGCGAAGTTCGGATCAAATCCATGGGTGAAGTAGGAAACTACTTTTTCGATAGCCAGTTCCCCGTGGGAAGTAACACCAAAGAAGTTATCCAGCTGTCCCAATGCGATGGTAATGGCAATACCGGATGTAAAGCCGGTGATAACGGAAGACGGGATATAGTAGATGACTCTGCCAACCTTCAGAATACCCGCTGCCAGAAGCAGAAGACCCGCCATGAAGCAGGCCATCAGGATACCCTGCATACCGTATTTTGCCGCCAGTGTAACCAGAATCGCACTCATCGCCCCGGTCGGACCGGAAATCTGGAAAGATGCACCGGAGAATAAACTGATAATCACACCGCCGATGATGGCAGTTACCAGACCTGCTGCCGCCGTCGCGCCGGAGCTGACCCCGAAGGCCAGTGCCAGAGGTAAGGCAACCGCAGCTACCGTGATGCCGGCCATCACATCGCTTCCGAAACGCTTACCGTTGTACCCTTTGAACTCATTTTTCAAGTCAAGTACGTAATCTTTTACTAAATTCATCGTTTTTCCTTTCTCTTCTCTATATGAAACAACATTCTCAACAAAGTCTTTTCCAATAGAATATTATAGCAAAAAATGTATGGAGTTTCAATGTTCCCAGAGAAACAATATGCAGAAATTGTCATGTATATAAGGGGGCGTGCCGATGGTTTAGGCGTTTGGGGGTACACATTGCTAATATGGTGCGTATTTATCAAAAACTGTGCACGTCAAAGGCCGGGGCGTATACACTTCTAACAAAAAAACTGCTCCTAAGTTAAGAAACGGTCGAAACGTGATGGTTTTTATATACACTTTTTGCTGTTATTTTGCTCCGTAGTAATTAGAGGTCGTGCCTCCCGGTTCGAGCCCTCCCAACGGAATCTATGCATTAAAAAAGTCGCCCGAATGGACGACTTGTTTCATGCATGGTTGCGGGGACAACGTTCGGCGCGTTGCGCCTCTCTCCTCCGCTCGCCTGTCTACAACCGACAGGCTCTCTGCGCTGTCGCATTTTCCTTGCAAATCGCCCTTTGTGCTCTTTGGGAAAATGCGCAGGACTTTTTCACCTGCTCGCAGGTTCAAGTCCTCCCAACGGAATCTATGGAAATAAAAAATGCTGTCCGACTGGACAGCATTGTTATTTCCATGGTTGCGGGGACAGGACTTGAACCTGCGACCTCCGGGTTATGAGCCCGACGAGCTACCAACTGCTCTACCCCGCGACGTTTGGTTGCCGCTGTACGGCAACAATCTATATGATACCTTACCATAGTATATGGTGTATGGTGCAAAATATACCATTTCTCTTTTGATAAAATTGGTGCCGGAGACCGGGGTCGAACCGGTACGATCGGTAAGGATCGCAGGATTTTAAGTCCTGTGCGTCTGCCAATTCCGCCACTCCGGCACATCAATCTATCGAAATAAATGGCTCCGAGGGTGGGGCTCGAACCCACAGCCTACCGGTTAACAGCCGGTTGCTCCACCATTGAGCTACCTCGGAATAAGTTGTAATTCACAACCCGTGTCAATCACAACGAATAATAGTATACACATATACCATTCTCATGTCAAGAACTTTTTATTCTTTTTTTAGAAAAAATTATAGTTTTTTTACATAGATATCGTTCTGGTTCTCGAATCCCATCTTTTCCAAATATGCCGCATGGGTTTCTGTCTGTACTTCGCTGGTTACCAGGAAACTAATACCCGTTTCGCCAATTGCAGGATACAGATACTTCCCTACAGAGCAGTCACGGTAGGCCGGTGTAGAATAGTCCAGTACGATATCCAGGAAACCGTTTTCACCTTTGTTTCCCAAAAGAATGCTCGCAGGTGTTCCGTTACAGCAGACCATGTATGCCGTATCTGCCTGCTGACCACCATCAAATCCCGGGAAAAACTTTTTGATATCTTCGTCGTAGCGCGCCAGGAAATACTGTACAAAACCATCATCCATTCCGGATTCAATTAAATCGTATTCCTGTTTGGATTTGAACATTTTGATCAGATAATAGCCGTTGATGAAAATCAGCGCCCCGTTCATCAGGCACAGCGGCAGGGAACCGATAATCAGCGCGTAGGATCCGGAAATCACACAGCCGATTGTATTAAAGATTCTCAGCTTAACAACCGATGCCATCAGCAGAGAAATGACAACCATAACGGAGCCAATATAACCATATAATTCAAGCATAAATTCTGTACTCATTGTCACTCACCTTTCTTCATTACCCTAGACATTATATGGGTTTGGCGAAATCATGTCAAGGCATGTTTATTTGATCAAAAGCGTATACACCAGGTCACACGCGAAGATGAGAGCCAGCGCGCCGCTGACAGCGTTCAGGGTTTTCTTTGACATTGCGTGTGTCATCTTCTCGAACAAAGGCTGCAGCACATAGAGGAAAACCATGCCGCCAAGTCCAAAACGAATGCTTGGATTCAAGGCGATTCTGCCCTGAAAATGAATGTCATATTTCGTGTAATCCCACATCCAGCTTCCGGTCATGAATTCCATGATGTAGCTGCCGATCAGCTCGATGACCGTCGTGATAATCACAATCGCTACGAACACAAGAACCGGTGTAATAGATATTCTGCCGATTTTGATTTTCTTCTCCTGCAGTGTGTGAAGGGTCAGGATTAGTACCAGCGCGCCAAAACCGTAGATAATACAGTACGGCCCGAACAGGAATCCCCGGTTGGAGAATCCCCACTGGTATACTACTACTTCCAGGAAAACTTCATAAAGCCATCCGATGCAGGAATAGAGTACAAAATAGATAAATAATTTCTGTAAGAGTTCTAACTTCTTCTGTTCTATCGTTTTCATAATCTTGTCTCGTTCTTTCTTACAATATGTATTCTGTTTTAGTCGTCGTCTTTTTCTTCGTTAAACTCTGCCAGGTAGCCTGCCGTAATGACCCCCGACGGCAGTGCGATAATCGCCACACCAAAGATGGAGGACAACATAGTAATAACCCTTCCGACGGTCGTCACGGGATAAATATCACCGTATCCCACCGTCGTCAAAGAGACTGTCGCCCAATATACCGCATCAAAAAAAGAACCAAAGGATTGGGGCTCCGCATTAAAAACAATCAGGGCCGAAACCAGAACATATGCGACAGCCATGGTTGCGACTGCACCCAGCACTCTCTTCTGCTTTTTGAAAACATTAATGATTACATAATAGCTCCTGGAATAGCGCAAAAACCTCAGTGCACGTAATACCTTCAACGTCCGCAGCAGACGGAACAGCCTTAGCAGCCTGAAACCATCATTCAATTCCAGCAGGGATGGCAGGATGGAAATCAAGTCGATGACAGCCATCGGTGTAACCGGATACAGCACAAAGGACTTTGCGCCTTTTTCCATCTTCAGATCTGCCGTTCCAATCCGCAGCACATAATCCATGATAAAAATTCCGGTGCTAATGTAGTCTATCCATAAAAAAAGAGTATTCGTTCCTTTGAATGCCAGCGGAATCAGGCTGACAACGATAGTAATCATCATGCAAACGTCATATACCTTGCTCAGCTTGTCCCCACCATCTGACGGTTCGATAATCTGATATATCCGCTCTCGCATACATACTACCTCCATCCATCAAAAAAATCAGTTTCTATTTGTTTACAGCACCCGCACAGAAGCAGGCAATGACTAATACAAAGTCAACAAAGTTCAGCTGCTGTGGTTCTTTCGGAGACATCACAGCCTTAAACGCACCGTTGATGCCGTTTCTCTTATCTCTCACCATGCGGAAGATGGTCTGGTCCGCATCATCAAAGAAGCCCCGCAGCGCCTTTTCCGCCTCCATATACGCAGGTGTCTGGTTTCTGGACATAAAGATATTAAAGAAATTGCTGGACATCACACTGGTACCGTCGTCCAGTCTGAACCTGTAGTTGTGGTAAAAACGGGAATTGTCAAAACGTTTCGTCTGTGCGTAGTTCTGTCCCATTTCGTAAGCCTGTTCCGCAATGCGTCTGGCTTCCTGTGATTCCACGGCTAGTTCACCTTTGATCTGTTTTAGCAATCCGTCTATAATAAGGTTCTTTTCCATGTTTGTCGTTCTCCTTTTTTCCTATTACTTCCTTATTCTACACTTCTTTGGCAAATCGTGCAAGTAGCGTTCCAGTACGCATGAAAATGGTCAGACGAAACCGAGACGATAAGCCTGCCTTTTTCAATGATAAAGCGCGCGTCCACACCTGCCCGTAATCCGGACATAAAAAAAACAGATGCCTTGCATCTGTATCAATGTCATGGTTGCGGAGGCAGGACTTGAACCTGCGACCTCCGGGTTATGAGCCCGACGAGCTACCAACTGCTCTACCCCGCGATATTATGAAGTTTGATAAAATTGGTGCCGGAGACCGGGGTCGAACCGGTACGATCGGTAAGGATCGCAGGATTTTAAGTCCTGTGCGTCTGCCAATTCCGCCACTCCGGCACATCAATCATATCGAAAATAAATGGCTCCGAGGGTGGGGCTCGAACCCACAGCCTACCGGTTAACAGCCGGTTGCTCCACCATTGAGCTACCTCGGAACATTTGTCGCCATCTCTTGGCGACAAAAATAATTATATCTCAAGCTCTATAATATGTCAACAACTTTTTTCAATTTATTAAAAAAGTTTTTTGCAAAGCTCTAGCTCAGACCCCCTGCCTTTTCTGCCTGATCCAGCTCCATGTTATGCTTTACTACTTCCATCTTCTTTTCGTACTTTTCTGCCTTTACAGCATCGCCCTTTTCCTTGTAGATCTTCACAAGTTCGTCCATGGCTTCCAGATTGCTTGGAGACAGCTGCAGTACCTGCAGGAAGTCGGATTCCGCACGGTCCACATCGCCCATAGCCAGATGTGCACTGCCCAGATAGAACCATAACGGCCACCATGTATTAAAACGTTCATCCTCCGCATAAGGTTCCAGCACAGCCAGGCCTTCCGCGAAACGGCCGCTCATCACGTGGTTGTAGCCTTCTTCGATTTTCACAGGCTCTTCCAGCTTTGTCAGCCAGCCCTGCACTTCTTCTTTCTGTTCTTCGTTCTGGGACAGTTCCATGAAAGTATCCCATGTCAGCTTTGCCTTCACATAGAGACCCAGGTTCAGATAGCCGTAACCCAGGAAGTAGTAACCCATGTCGAAATCAGGCTTCTTCAGCGTTACCTTCTCGAAAGCTTCCAGAGATTCTGCCTTGAAACGTCCGATGAACTCTTCCCCTTCGCCCACTTCGTAAGCATCTTTGCAGGCTCTGCCGTAGCAGTACATTGCATCCACGTTGTCAGGGTCGATGAGCAGCGCTGCTCTGAAGCAGATACATGCATAGTCGTAGTCACGTTTTTCCGCGCCGTCTACACCATCGCTTACCAGGAACTTTGCAAAATCCTTTGTGAAGGTTCTCTGGATGTAAGCCACGTAGTTGTCTCTGTACTTGAAGTTCAGGTCACAGCCGATGATAAAGGCCATGTTCTGCGCGATTACCAGCGTAGACAGGTTGTTCATGGCTGTCTTTCTGATTGGCACCGGAACGTCCGTTAAGATGTCCGCAATGCCGGCTTTCTTTAAATAGTTTTCGGATAATTCGTCGAAGAGGAACTGCTCCGCATGTGGCAGCAGGTATTCTCCGATTCTATCCGGAATATATTGCATTTCCATTAGATTTCCCATCCTTTTTTATGAAATTTCTTAACTGTGTCTTCGTTCATGGCAGCCGCAAGGTCCTCGGTCAAAAGCACCCTGGCTTCTTCCACCATCTTATTGCTTAAATTCGTCCGCGTTTCCACGAACTTCATCAGGATACGGTAAAGCGCGTCCTTTTTGTGGGACCGGTGCTGATAGCCGCCTGCATAATAGAAGTCGGCAATCTGCTCGAACAGATCAAAAGGTCCTGCCGCTACGTTCTTTTCCAGGAACGACAGGGTCCTTGCAAAACCGCCCCGGTTGCTGTACAGGTCCAGCACCTCTTCCACCATCTTCAGCTGAATCAGTTCGATTGCCGACAGATATGTATTGGAGATGATCTCGTAAGGGGCCTTGTCCCGGTACACGAAATCGTGTGCCGACGCTTCCTGACGTATTTTCGTCCCCTTCAGCAGCTTCAAAAATCCCAGCTGCAGATTGTCCGCCCGCAGGGCATAAACCCGGTTAAAGGACTTTCCGAAGGATTCGTAGTCCTCATAAGGCAGGCCTGCGATCAGGTCCACATGAATATGTATGTTTTCCATGGCAACCAGCCGCTTCACGTTGTACCAGATGGCATTGACGTTGTCACGGCGGTCCACAGCCTCCAGCGCCTTTCCGTTGGTACTCTGTATGCCGATCTCGAACTGGAGCAGCCCTTTTCTCGCCCTCTTCAGGAGAGCAAAGAGCATATCGTCCAGGATCTCACCACAGATTTCAAAGTGAAAATTTGTCACCCCATTGTCGTTGTCGATCAAAAACTTCCAAATCTCATAGGTTCGTTTCTTATCGTAGTTGAAGGTCCGGTCGATGAACTTGACCTGCTTGACGTTTTCGTCCAGGAAGAACTGCAGGTCCCGTTTCACCCGGTCCATCGGCAGTGGCCGCATCACCTTGTCCAGAGAGGACAGGCAGTAACTGCACCGGTAAGGGCAGCCACGGGATGCTTCGTAATAGACCACTTTGTCCGGTGCCATGGGCAGTTTTTCATAAGGAAACGGCAGCAGCTCCATGTCCAAAAGCGGTGCGTCTTCCGTCTCGATGATTTCCCCGTTTCTTCTGTAACTGAGGCTTTCCACATAGTTGAAAGCGAAGCGGCCGGAGATCAGTTCCTTACAGAACTGGGAGAAAGGATATTCCCCTTCCCCGCGGATGACAAAGTCGATCCACGGATTCTCCTCCATCAACCCTTTGGTCTCATGACTCACTTCCGGTCCGCCCAGCAAAATCTTCAGCTTGGGGCTGGCCTTCTTCAGGTTGGCTCCCAGCTCTTTAATCTGCTCAATGTTCCAGATATAGCAGGAGAAGCAGACCAGGTCGTAGCCGCCGCGCAGAATCTCCGTGTAGACATAGGACTTGTCGTTGTTAATGGTAAACTCAGACAGCTCCACGTCCAGATCGGTCATAGCGGCCACGTGGTAGAGATACTTCAGCGCCAGGTTGGAGTGTACATATTTTGAATTTAACGTGGTTAATAAAACTCTCATTATAATGCCCTGAATCTTTCGTCTTTCAGAAGGCCGGTGTCTTCCATGGCCCTCTGCAGCTGCGCCATCATGCGGTCTTTGTCAGCCGGCAGGTCGCCACGCAAGGACACGTAGTTGGAAGCGTGGTTGCTACGGAACACGCAAGGCTTGGCCGGGTTGGCATGTTTCATCAGCAGATAAGTCTCTGCCACCACTTCTTCTCCGGTCAGAACGGTAAACTCGCCGTCACGGATCTGCTGTGCCAGCGGCACGTATGGATCCAGCATCAAAGTCAGCAGGCTGACATAAGACGCGTTCATTTCCGTGATCATCTTACCGGTTTCGATGGCGTGTTCTTCCCAGTTTTCCTTTCCTCCCATACCGGAGATAAAGGTTACGGAAGCCTTGATACCGGAGGCTTCGATCTTATGAACCGCTTCGATGAGCTGGTCCGTCGTCACACCTTTGTGAATATAGTCCAGCACTTTCTGGCTGCCGGATTCGGCACCCAGATAAATCATACCGATGCCGGCTTCATGCAGTTCTTTTAACTCTTCCGGTGTCTTACGCAGCACGTCCTTGGCAGAACCATAGACGCTGACACGCTGACATTCCGGGAATAATTCTCTAATCTTTTCCAAAATTACAAGCAGCTTGTGGTTGGCAAGACACAGTGCGTCCCCGTCACAGAGGAAGATTTTGCCCACGTTGCCGTAGTAGCGTCTCGCCATTTCCAGATCTTCGATGACCTCTTTTACGTCTCTCACACGGAAGCGCTTATCCTTGAACATGCTGCAGAAGGTGCACTTGTTGTGAGAACAGCCGATGGTCACCTGAATGAGCAGGCTGTAGGCCTCACTGGGAGGTCTGTAAATATTACCCTCATATCTCATAAATAAATTTCCTTTCAATCGCGTCCGAAGGACGCCTTTTCTATTTTCGTAGGCGAAAGATTCGATTGACGTGCTTTCGAGGAAACCTGTCATGTTTTCCCGATGTTTCGTCGAGATTTTCTCAAAGCGAATCGACTGTTTGAGCAAAGCGAGTTTCGATTCGTTTTGTTAGAAAATCAGAGGGAACATCGGCTGAAAACAGCAGTTTTCCGAGAGCAGAGGAAAGCGAATCTTTTGCCGACTACATTCTTTCTGGTGCACCCATACCTAACAGCGCCAGACCGTTTTTGATTGCTTCCTTGGCTGCTAATACCAGTGCAACCTTTGCAACCTTTTCGTCTTCGTTGTCTGTCAGGATGTGTTCATCGTGGTAGAATCTGTTGAAGCCCTGTGCCATGTCAACGATGTGTCTTGTCACGATGGATGGTTCGTACTTTTCGCCTGCGTCTAATACGACTGCAGGGAACTTATACAGCATCTTTGCCAGGTCGTATGCGCTTTCGCTTGTCAGGTGCTTGTAGTCGATGTTTTCCAGCGCCTTTGCCTTTGCAACGACATCGTCGCCTGCCTTACGCAGAACGGAAGCACATCTAGCGTGTGTGTACTGTACGTAAGGACCTGTTTCACCGTCGAAGTTCAGAACCTTATCCCAGTTGAATACGTAGTCCTTGATTCTGTTGTTGGACAGTTCCTGGAAGATTACAGCGCCGATGCCGACAGTTTTTGCAACTTCGTCAACATATTCTTCTGTTGCATCCGGGTTCTTTTCGCGGATGATTTCCTTTGTCTTTTCTACAGCTTTGTTCAGTACGTCTTCTAAGAATACCACTCTGCCGTGTCTTGTAGACATGGTGCCTTCTGCCAGGGAAACCAGACCGAATGGGATGTGTACGCAGTCCTTGGACCATTCGTAGCCCATCAGTTCCAGAATCTTGAACCACTGCTGGAAGTGCAGGTTCTGCTGGGAAGCTACCACGTAGATATTCTTTTCGAAGTTATAAGTTTCTTTTCTATATACAGCTGCCGCGATGTCTCTTGTGATGTACAGTGTGGAACCGTCAGACTTTGTAATCAGGGCTGCGCCCAGGCCGTAAGGTTCCAGGTCTACAATCTGTGCACCTCTGGATTCTTCTAACAGGCCCTTTTCCTTCAGTTCGTTTACGAAACGAGGCATCTTGTCGGAGTAGAAGCTTTCGCCGGCATAGGAGTCGAAGGAAATACCCAGCATGTCATATACTCTGGAGAATTCCTTCAGGGATTCGTCTCTGAACCACTGCCATAATTCCACTTCTTCCGGTTCGCCCTTTTCCAGTTTCGCGAAGATTTCTCTCGCTTCATCGTCCAGTTCAGGATGTTCTTCTACTTCCACGTGGAACTTTGTGTAGTATTCTAACAGGGTCTTGATTGGCTCGTTGATAACGTCTTCTTTGTTACCCCAGTGTCTGTATGCGCAGATCATCTTACCGAACTGGGTACCGTAGTCACCCAGGTGGTTGATTCTGATTACATCGTAACCCATTGCATCGTAAATCTTGTACAGGGAGTTACCGATTACAGTACTTCTGATGTGTCCGATATGGAACGGTTTTGCGATGTTTGGAGAAGAGTATTCTACGATAACAGGCTTGTTTTCGCCGATGTTGGTCTTTCCGAAATCGTCACCCTTTGTCATCACTTCTTCCATGGTTACCTTTACAAAAGCTTCCTTGGAGATGAACATATTCACGTATGCGTTTACCTGTTCCACCTTTTCGAACATTTCTGCTTCTGCGATTGCTTCTGCGATGCCCTTTGCAATCAGTGGTGGAGCTTTTCTTAAAGTCTTCGCCAGCTTAAAGCATGGGAACGCGTAGTCACCCATCTTGCTGTCCTGTGGAATTTCAATCATTTCCTGAATTTCTGCAAGTTCTAAACCTTCTACCTGCTGTGCAATCAGTTTTGCAATTTCTTCCTTAAAATTTAACATTTTCTATCTCCTTTTCTGAAATCACTTTGATGTCTTGATCTAATAACAGTTTCGTAAAACAGCCGTTGCCGCGGATTAACGTGCCGGAAAAGGTCCCGTCATAAATCTGTCCACTGCCGCAGGAAGGGCTGTTGGCCTTGAGGATGGCACCTTCGATGGTTTCTCCCCGTTTTTCAGCCTCTGCAAGGGCCGCTGTCAAAGAGGCTTCCGCTCCGCCCACGAAGTATTCGGTCACGTCTCTGCCTTCTTTGTCGATGACCCTGTCTCCGACGTATTCTGCCGGCGGTCTCGGCGTCGGCAGCCCGCTGATTCCTTCCGGGCATACGCTGAAACAGGAGTGGCAGGCCGCAAAGTCGATGACGTCCTGGTTGTAATTGTTCCCCCCGTTATATTTGCAGTTGTGGCCCAAAAGGCATCCGCTGATTAAATACATGTTTTACGTCCTTTTTATGTTTTCTTCAGTTTCACCACGGTGACACCGTCGCCGCCTTCGTTGTAATTTCCCTTTCGGAAAGAGGCAACGTGTTTCTGTTTCTTCATCATCTGTCTGAGACCACTGGACAGGATGCCTTCGCCTCGGCCATGGATGATGGTCACTTCCTCCAGACCTGCCACATAGGCGTCGTCCAGGTACTTCTCCACGTTCATCATGGCGTCTTCCAGATTCTGTCCCTGACAGTTATAGGTGATGGACACGTTCTGTGCCTTGGCCTTATACAGAGAGCCGTAACTCTTTCCCGCAGGCTTTGGCTTTTTCTTCTTTTCCGTGCCGTCTACGATCAGCATCAGGTCATCCACGTTCAAGTTGGCCTTCATGATACCGATCTTCACCTGCAGGTTGCCGTCGCTGTCCGGCAGGGAAAGGATTTCCCCGTTCTGGTCCAGTGACAGGACTTTGACCCTGTCTCCTACCTTCAGCTGGGAAGCCTTCACCGGGTTGGCGTTGACCTGCTTGATGATCTTTTCTGCATAGCGGCCTTCCTTCTCCTTCAGCTTCTTACGGCTTTCGTCGAAGCGGCGGTTCCGCTCGCCCAGGCTGCCGGCCTTTGCCAGCGCCTTCAGTTCCTTCTGTACTTCGGTAGCCGTTTCTCTGGCTTCACGAAGCATTTCTCTGGCCTCTTCTCTGGCATCGGCCAGGATTTTTTCCTTCTTTTTCTTCAGGTCAGCCAGTTCTTTCTCCAGCGTTTCCTGTTTCTTTTTCATGTCAACGCTGATGCGGATGGCCTCGTCGCGTTCCTCCTCGGCCCTCTTTTTGTCTTCTTCGATGGCGCCGATGACATCTTCGAACTCGATGTCCTTCCGCTCGATGAGCTGTCCCGCCCTGTCGATGATATCGCCGGACAGACCCAGCTTCTTTGAGATTTCAAAGGCATTGGATCTGCCGGGAATCCCAATAGATAATTTATAGGTCGGGCTCAGGGTTTCCACATCGAATTCCATGGATGCGTTTTCCACGCCCGCAGTTGACAATGCGTATTTCTTGATTTCGTTATAGTGGGTGGTCGCCAGGATGGTGGCACCTTTGTCATAGAGCCTTTCCAGAATGGAAATGGCCAGTGCCGCCCCTTCCGTCGGGTCAGTACCCGCCCCCAGTTCGTCGATGAGCACCAGAGATTCTCCATCCGCCTCTTCCACAATATGAACGATGTTCTTCATATGGGAGGAGAAGGTAGACAGGCTCTGCTCGATGCTCTGCTCGTCGCCGATGTCTGCAAAGACCTTCGTATAAATCGGCAGCTGGCTGGTTCCGGATGCCGGAATATGCAGCCCGCTCTGTGCCATCAGTGCCAGCAGACCCACGGTTTTCAGGGTTACGGTCTTACCGCCGGTGTTCGGTCCTGTCACCACCAGGCTTCGGTATCTGCCGCCTACGGCCACGTTAATCGGTACTACTTTCGCAGGGTCGATCAAAGGATGTCTGCCCTGTTTCAGGTCTAAAATGCCCTTGTCGTTGATAGACGGAGCTTCCCCGCGCATCTTGCCGGAAAGTTTTCCCTTCGCCATGATAAAGTCCAGCTGGACCAGGATTTCCTGATTGTTCTTCAGATCGTGATAGTGTTCTGCCACGGCAGAAGAAAGCTCACCTAAGATCTTTGCGATTTCCGCCTGCTCTGCCAGCTCCAGTTCACGCAGCTCGTTGTTTAAGTTTACCACAGCCTGGGGCTCGATAAACAGAGTGGAACCTGCCTTTGACTGGTCGTGGACGATGCCCGGCACGTTGCCCCTGTACTCCTGTTTAACCGGCACCACGTATCTTCCGTTACGCATGGTAACGATGGCATCCTGCAGATAAGTTCTGTTGGCCGATGAGTTGATGATGTGGTTCAGCTTGGTTTTGATAGAGTCGTTAGCCCTGCCGATGGCCCTTCTGATGTCCCGCAGCTCAGGAGATGCGTTGTCGCTCATCTCGTCTTCGGAGATGATGCTGCGGTCGATGCGGTCATAGAGACGGGGCATGGTAACCAGCAGCTCCGTCATGGAAGTGATGACCGGCATCGGAGGCACATCGCTCTTGACGAAGCTTACAACTCTCGCCGCGATACCCATGTTGAAGTGGACCTGCAGCAGCTGCTTCATGGTCAGCGTGCCGCCTTTCCTTGCAAATTCAACGCTCCCGCCGATATCGTAAATACCGCCTGTCGGCAGCAACCCTTTACGCACAATAAGGTCAACCGCTTCTGTAGTTGACCTTAGCTCTTCTGAAATGGCCCGGACATCGGTATAGGGGCGCAGTTCAGAGATTACCTGTCTGGTCATATCCGAACCTGCTTCCGCCTTCAAAAGTTCGATTATTTTATTGTATTCTAAAACATCCAGTGCTTTTTGATTCATTCTCTGTCCTCTTTTTTCGTGTCACTTGCCTTACTTGTTTTTCAGGTATTTCTCCAGTTCGCTCTTCAGACGGATGTTCTCCATCTGCAGGTCGAAGAAGGAGTTTTCGTACTCATTGCACTTGGCAGCCAGTTCTTTCAGACGGTCTTCGTACAGTTTTTCCTGTTCCTTCATGCCGGACAGGTTTTCCTTGAACTGGTTGAAGCTCTTCTTCGTGTCTTCCCACATCTTCTGGTAAGCCTTGCAGTCGTTTTCCACCTGGGCCTTGGCCGTGCGGGCAGCTTCCGCCTGCGCCAGTGCATCAAAATATTCTTCTGTGATATTGATAGCAGACAGAATACCCAGGGTTCCATTGGAAACCTCACCGGAGAATCTGCTGATCAGGTTCATCTTGTTGTCTACGTATTCCGCAATTCTTACAATCTCTTCCTCAGTCTTTTCCCCTAAAATTGTATAGTCCTGTCCGTAAATCTTTACTGTTACTTTGCTATCCATGTTTTCACCTGTTCTCTCAAAATTAATTCAAATCGTTGTCAAAAGTTGTGCCGAATAAAGCTCTGATCTGCTGTTCCAGCTCATCCAGCTGCGCCGCTTCTTCCGCCAGAATTGCCGCATCGATGGATGGTGCTGCAGTTTCATCTTCCTGCGGTTCCTGATTTGCAGCAGCTACCAGGCCTACTACCAGATCCAGGAACAGTTCTGCGCCGTAGGCATCGCATCCGATGAAGAAGTTATCTACAACCTCCGGATGGAATTTTCCCATGATGCCCAGTTCCACTTCCTGACCGGAAGGATCTTTCGTAACGATTCTTTCACACTGGTCAGGGGCATAAGTGCCGTATTCAGATTCCGGTACGAACTCCACTTCCGCCATGCCCATGTTCAGCAGGAAGGCTCTCATGGTACCTCTCATGTTCTCCAGGCTTTCCCCTTCGCCGTAAGCGCCGAAGGACAGATTCCAGGACTTAAAAGGATCTGCTGTCGGAATCAGGTAGTTCTTCGTGTAGGTATTGCCGATTTCGAAGGCTCTGACCGCCTCGATTTCGCCGATGCGGCAGCCGCCCAGGGCAACCAGCATAGACGGTGTCAGAATGGTTCTCAGGGCCTTCATACCGTCTCCGGATGCATCAGGTACTTCCGGAAAATCTCTTTCCCAGGAGTCCATGTCGATTCTTGCAGCGTTCATCAGCTCCTGACTGGCCGTGTCCGCCGGTTCTATTTCTCTCGCCCCCAGGCTTGCCATCAGTTCTCTGACAAAGCCCAGGATCTGGTTCATTTTCTCATCCATGTATGTTAATCTCTCTTTCTCTTGGTTTCGTACATCAGAATCCCAGCCGCCACAGACGCGTTGAGGGATTCCAAATGACCATCCATCGGGATTTTCACCGTAATGTCTGCCATTTCCATCAGTTCATCGGACACACCGTTGCCTTCGTTGCCGATGACCAGGGCAACCCCGCGGGAGAGGTCCTCGTCATAATAGTATTTGTCCGTATGGAAACCGGTTACCACCAGCTTCTTACCCAGTCTGTCGGTCAAATCACGTAGCACCTGGTTATCTTCCACCTGCAGTACCGGCATACGGAAAATGGATCCCGCCGCCGCACGGATTGTCTTCGGTGAAAAGACATCTCCGGTGCCCTTGACGGTTACAACCGCCTTGTAGCCGGCACCTTCCGCCGTTCTGATAATCGTGCCGATATTACCCGGATCCTGCAGTCTGTCCAGGACCACCACGTTGTCGGATGGCTGGATCTGCTGCTCCAGGTCGGCTGCTGTCAGCTTCGGTTTTCTGACCACCGCCAGAATGCCCTGGCTGGTTTCCGTCTGAGCCAGCTTGTCAAAGAGCTGTTCCGCCACGATATACTGGTCCGGCAGATCAAAAATCTGACGCTCTCTGCCTTCCCGGAAGAAGACATAAACCAGGTCTTTCGTCGGTACTTCCGCGATCAGATTCTCACCTTCGATCAGATACAGGCCTTCCTTGTCTCTGTATTTCTTCTGGGAAAGTTTCTGGCATTCCTTGAATATTCTGTTGTCTTTGGAGCGTATTTCTCTCATTTTGCACCTGCTCGATAAATCACGAAAAAGCCGGACAAATTTTCGCCGGCTTTTCCGAAGGAATTCAATTATTTCTGTAAGAAGTCTGGCATGATGAATTTGGAATCTCTTGGATCTTCGTCTCTTGTTTCATCGAAGATCTGACCCAGAGTCACGCTTCTTCCTGTCAGTCCGTTTTCTGTTACCACATCCTGTACCTGCGGTTTTTCGATTGGCTTGTAAACAACGCTGTCTTCTAAGCCTTCGCCAAAGCCAGTTGCAATTACAGTGATACCGATTTCTTCGTTCATTTCTTCGCTGACAGCTGCACCGAAGATTAAGATCGCTTCAGGATCAGCCTGTTCCTGCACTAAGCTTGCGATTTCGTTTACTTCTAACATACCCAGGTCGTATCCGCCGGATACATATAACAGAATCGCTCTTGCGCCTGCGATGGTAGTTTCCAGTAATGGGCTTTCGATAGCGGACTTCACTGCATTCTTCGCTCTGTCTTCGCCAGCCGCCTTGCCTGTACCCATGTGGGCAATGCCTCTGTCCGTCATAACGGACTTTACGTCTGCGAAGTCCACGTTGATCAGTGCGTAGTCGGAGATTAAATCGGAAATACCCTGTACACCCTGTCTCAGTACGTCGTCTGCCATGTTGAACGCCTGCATCATGGAAGTGTTCTTTTCACATGTTTCTAATAACTTATCATTTGGAACTACAACCAGAGAGTCCACATATTTCTTCAGGAACTTCAGTCCCAGTTCCGCCTGGTCTTTTCTCTTCTTGCCTTCAAAGGAGAATGGCTTGGTTACAACACCAACGGTTAAGATCCCCATGTCCTTGGAGGCCTTCGCGATAATCGGTGCAGCACCTGTGCCTGTACCGCCGCCCATGCCGGCAGTGATGAAGACCATGTCTGCGCCTTCTAATAAATCTGTAATTTCATCCAGAGTTTCTTCTGCAGATCTCTGTCCAACTTCCGGATTGCCGCCTGCACCCAGTCCTCTGGTTAATTTCTCACCAATCTGAATTTTTGTTTCTGCCTTACATCTGTTCAGAGCCTGTTTATCCGTGTTTACAGCGATGAACTGTACACCCTTTAAATCAGCTTCCATCATACGGTTTACCGCGTTGCATCCGCCGCCGCCGACACCGATAACTTTGATTACAGCTGAATTGTCAATACTTGTCTCAAATTGCAGCATATTTGATTGCCTCCTTGCATCCCATAATATATTTCATTCTACCACAAAACCATAGGTTTTGCATTATTTTTTTCTTAAAACTCCGGCGAGAATGACATGTAATTCTGGTTGCCCAGACTGATGGTTCCTCTCGTAGTGTCATTCTTCAGCAGGTTGTTTACCACCTTCTGCAAATCGCCGCTTTTGATGGCCTTGGTCATCTGTTTCGGTGTGCCTTTGACAATCAAAGTGTCGTATATGTAGGCTTTGATGATTACCCTGGAAACATCGATTTTCTTGAAATAGATATCTCCGTCCTCCATGGTATCCAGCATGTTCAGGGTGGTTTCCAGCGTCACGTCCTCTTCCGCCTCGATGCGGGATCCGGTAGACAGTTTGCTGACCGTCAGTCCGGTCAGAAGGGTTACCTTCGGATCCAGGTCCGACTTACGGAGAATCGTCCCTTCTTTGTCAATGACGATGTATTCCTCCCCATAGACTACCGCCGCAATCTGGTGGCGTTCCGTAATCTCAAAATGCAGGGTTTTCGGCAGCTTTCTTCTGACTTTAACCTCCGCAAAATACGGACTCTCAAGGAGCGCATCTGTCAATTCCGACTTGTCAACGTCCCAGATCAGGTTGACGCCTTTGTCGGCGCCTGCCATGTGCATGACTTCTTCGTCGGTATAATACTGGTTTCCGTCCGCAGTCACGTTCTCAATGAGAAAGAAACTGGAGAAGGAAAACGCAAAAGCACCGCCGATGACCAGCACCGTGATCAGAAAACGCAGCAGATAGTTTTTCTTTTTTCTTTTTTTCTTCGGTCTGTCAACTTTCCGGTAGACGCCTTCGTCGTAAGCGTTTTCTTCGTATGTGTTTTCAGAGCCGTAATCCTCGTAGTTATACATCTTTTCTGATCTCCGTATAAATCATTTCACAGGCATCCAGAGGCGCACAGGCCTTGCTGGCTCTGCCCATTTCTTCCAGCAGCTCCGGCTGGTTTTTCAGCCGCATCACTTCCGCGATGAGTCTTTCGGAAGTCAGGTCTTTTTCTTCCATGAGAATCGCACCGCCATGGTCCGCCACGGACTTTGCATTGTAATACTGATGGTTTCCCGTCACGTTAGGAGACGGAATCAGCAGCAATGCCCTGCCGCATACGGTAGATTCTGCCACAGACAGCGCGCCCGCCCTGCTGATGATCAGATCCGCCGCACCCAGATAATACTGGATATCGTTGATATAGGATTTCACCATGATGTTAGGCTGAATCTCTATCTTTTTGTTCTTCGCTTTTTCTAAAATCTCGTCATAGTACTGGCTGCCGGTGCCGAAAACGTAGGTCACGTCCTTATGACCGTTGACTGCATCCATCAGATCAAAACCAACTTCGTTGATTTTCTCTGCCCCCTGGCTGCCGCCGAAGGAAAAGATGACAAAATTGTCTTTCGGAATGCCCAAACGTTCTCTTGCCGCAGCTTTGTCCACGTTGTAGAAACGCTCTCTTACCGGATTGCCGGCGTTGATATGCTTCTTCGGCTCCTTGAAAAATTCTGCCGCATCCGGAAAGCCTAAAAACACCTTATCAACGAATTTTTCCAAAACTCTGTTGGCAACACCCGGATACGCGTTCTGCTCATGCAGATAGCATTTTGCGCCGTAGAGATGGCCTGCAAAAACCACTGGCACGCATACGAAACCACCTGTACCGATGACCACATCCGGCTTGAACTTACGCATAATCTTCAGCGCCTGCAGAACGCCGCGGGCCGTTACCATACCGGTCAGCGCCAGTTCCAGCACGCTCTTTCTGTCCAGCCATCTGGCCGTCACCAGTTCCAGTGGATAGCCTGTTCCCGGTACGATATCTTTTTCCAGACCCAGATCATTCCCCATATAGAGAATCTCCGCGTCCGATTCTTTTTCCTTTATCTTATCCGCGATGGCAATGGCCGGATAAATATGTCCGCCGGAGCCGCCGCCGGTTACAATCACTCTCATACTCTTCTACCTCCACTGCGGAATGCGTCCGCTCCGCTTTCGCTCTGTCTGGATACGTTAAGCAGTATACCGATGGCCGACATACAGATCCAGAGCGCATTACCGCCGTAACTGATGAACGGCAGCGCAATCCCTGTCGCAGGCATCGAAGATGTTACGACAGCAATATTCATCACAACCTGCAGACCGATCATAATAGTCACGCCGCCTGCCAGCAACATGCCGAACAGATCTGGTGCGTTGAGCGCCACATGAAATCCTCTCCAGATCAAAGCCGCATAGATGGCAATCAGAAGCAGCAGACCGATGAGGCCCAGTTCCTCGCCGATAATCGCCAGAATAAAGTCATTCTGCGGTTCCGGCAGATACAGGTTCTTCTGAATACTCTTGCCCAGGCCCATACCGAAGAGACCTCCCGATCCCAGAGCCAGTAGAGACTGCACCACCTGGAAGCCGTCGCCCACCGCATCAGCAAAGGGATCGCGGAAGCTGACCAGTCTGGCCTTCCAGTGATCCATGCCGATCTTGTCGCCGAACCAGGCTATCGGAAGGATGACACTGCCACCCAGCAGCACAACGCCGAATACATATTTCCATTCCATGCCCGCCAGGATCATAATACCGCCGATGATACCACAGATCGTCAGCGCCGTGGACAGGTTCGGCTGCATCATAATCAGGACGGCCAGAAAACCACCCAGTGCCAGCATCGGCAGAACGCCTTTCTTCAGGTCCAGAATCAGTTTTGGAGATCTGGACAGGTACGCTGCCACAAAGATGATAACTGCAAGCTTGGCGATTTCGCCAGGCATGATGGTAATCCCGAAGTACAGTGCTCTTGTCGCACCACCGGCACCGACGCCCAGAGGTGTCAGAACCAGGAGCAGCAGAAGCACGCTGAATCCCATAATCAGATTGCAGAACTTCTTGTACTGGTGATAGTCAATGACAGAGCACAGACCCATCAGGAAGAAGCCGCCCATGGCGTTGACCGCCTGTCTGATCAGGTAATCATAAGGGGACCCGTTGTCGTTGATGGACTTATAGTAGCTGGCACTGAAAACCATCACCAGTCCAAAAATCACCAGGATGGTAGTCAGTGCAATTACTACGAAGTCGCACTGCCCCAGATTAAGCTGGTCAAACAGGTTCCGTACCCTGCCTGCAGGATTCAGTTTTTTTCTGGTTTTTTTACGCATTATTTCTGTAACCTTTCGACACATTCTTTGAAATGGTCGCCTCTTTGTTCATAATTCTGATACATATCCCAGCTTGCACATGCAGGAGAGAGCAGAACCGTGTCGCCTTCTTCCGCCATGTCATAAGCCTTACGCACAGCATCTTCCATGTCCTTTACTAACGTGTAGTCAGTAAAACCGACTTTGTCTGCGGATGCCTGCAGAAGCGGTGCATCCTTACCCAGAAGAAGCATATGCTTTACGCTGCCATCAAAACCGGCAAGGAACGGATCAAAGTCCTGACCCTTTCCGTCGCCGCCGGCAACGAGAATGATATTCTTCCCAATGGCACGCAGGGCGGTCACTGCCGCATCCACATTGGTGCCTTTGGAGTCGTTATAATATTTTACGCCGTCAACCATGCCGCAATACTCGATTCTGTGTTCTACGCCGCCAAAGGTACGCAGAACCTCAGCGATGACTGACGGTTCAATGCCGGCAAAGTAGCAGATTGCTGCTGCCGCCAGCGCATTTTCCAGGTTGTGGCTGCCAATGATCTTCAGTTCGTCCGCCATGCAGAAAGACACCAGTTCGCCAGCTTCGTTTCTGATGACAATCTGACCTTCTTCCACAAAAGCGCCAAAGTCCAGCTTCTTCGTTCTGGAGAACGGAACCACCTTCGCTTTGCATCCTTTTGCTGCCAGTCTGTAGCAGGCAGGATCATCCGCGTTGAGAACCGTATAACCGTCAGCCTGCTGGTTGGCAAAGATCATAGCCTTTGCACCGCCGTAAGCTTCCATGGTATGATGACGGTCCAGATGGTCCGGCGTCAGATTCAGAATGGCAGAAACAACCGGCTTAAAGTATCTGGTTGTTTCCAGCTGGAAGCTGCTGGTCTCTGTTACCAGCCATGCATCTTCCGGTGCATCGATGGATGCGGAGATTACCGCAACCCCGATGTTGCCTACCACGTAGGTCTTTCTTTCTGCCGCCTTGAAGATTTCACCGACCAATGTGGTTGTCGTCGTCTTTCCGTTGGTTCCTGTGATGGCAACGTAATTGCCGGAACCGATGCGGTAGGCGATTTCCAGTTCCCCGATGATTTCCGCACCCTTCTCCTTTGCTTCCTGTACGAAAGCCAGTTCCGGGCTCACACCGGGACTTAAGATCAGCATATCAAAATATCCCATATCAGCCGGCATGCGGTTGAAGTAACAGGTTGCACCCTTTTCCTTCAGGAACGCACGCAGCTGCGGATCTACGTTTTCTTCTTTCTTTGCATCCTGGATGTGGACTTCCGCTTCCAGACGAAGCATGGCCTGCGCCGCCGCAATCCCGGATTTTCCAAGCCCTACGATAAGGACTTTCTTGTCTTTCATATTCTTTACGTTCATAGTCTTCCCCTCAGTTTCTCCTGTTTACAGACCTACAATCAGTGCTGCAATGGTACAGCAGATCAATGCAACAATCCAGAACATGATGACAACATGCTGTTCCTTCATGCCGCATTCTTCGAAGTGATGGTGAATTGGTGCCATCTTGAAGATTCTCTTGCCGCCTGTCAGTTTGAAATAGCCCACCTGAATGATAACAGACAGCGCTTCCATTACATATACCAGACCTGCAATCGGCAGCAGGAATTCCACCTTCATGATGATAGCCGCAGCCGCCAGAGCACCACCCAGTGCCATGGAACCGGTATCTCCCATGAACAGCTTTGCAGGGAACTTATTGAAGAATAAGAAGCCCAGACAAGCGCCGCACAGTGCTGCACAGAAGTTCATGCCGGATGCATGACCAAAGCTGACAGCAACCAGACCGAAGAAGAATGCCACCTGCAGCGTTACGCCGGAGGACAGACCGTCCAGACCGTCTGTCAGGTTTACCGCATTGGCCATTGCTACCACGACAAAGATGACAAATGGGAAGTACAGTGCACCAAAGTCAACATACTTATCAATAAATGGGATCCACACTTCTGTGCCGTATTCGCTGAACATAGCCATATATACTGCCAGGGCACCTGCAAACAGAATCTGCAGAACCAGCTTCTGCCATGCTCTCAGGCCCAGATTGTGCTTCTTCGCTACTTTGATATAGTCATCAAAGAAACCAATGGCAGCAAACAGAAGTGTCACTACCAGCATCGCGATGGTATCTGTTGTAATGCTTCCGGATGCCAGTGTAATGAAAACCAAAGTCCCAACGATGGCAATACCACCCATAGTCGGTGTTCCCGCCTTGGACAGATGAGACTGTGGTCCCTCTTCACGAATAAACTGCTGGAACTGCTTGTTCTGTAAAATCGGAATTTCCACAGAGGTCAGTACCGCTGATGCTGCTGTTGCAATCGCTACTAAAAAAATCAAATCAAACATAATTACTTACTCCTGTTCTACCATAATTTCTCTATAATTTGCTCGAATTCCATACCTCTTGAAGCCTTGACCAGAACCACATCGCCCTCGCGGAAGAGTCCCTCTGCTGCAGCGTAGAGGTCTTCTTTTTCCGCAAAGTGGAGGATCCGTTCCTCTCCCAGGCCTTCTCTCGCGCCGGCGACGTAATCAAAAGCCTTTTCTCCAACGGTAATCAGTAAATCTATCTCTTTTTCTGCCGCATACGCACCGACTTCTCTGTGGTATCTGGCAGATTCGCCGCCCAGCTCGTTCATACCGCCCAGCAGCGCAATTTTTCTCTTTCCTTCCATGCTCATCAAAGTGTTCAACGCAGACTTCACCGAATCCGGTGCCGCGTTGTAGGCATCGTCGATGATTTTGATGCCGTCTTTTTCCCTGATGGTCAGGCGGCTTCCGGTCAGTGCCACCTTACGCAGTCCCGGAATACCGTCTTCCGTTTCTACGCCATGAAGTCTGCAGCCGGCCAGTGCCATGGCAGAGTTCAGTGCGTTGTGGGCCCCCGGAATATCCAGATGAACCGGATAGGTCCTGCCTTCCGCCTTTACAGTCAGCTGATAATCCACGCCTTTGTCCCCGTGGTCGCAGATGTCGTGGACGTAATAGTCGTCTGACGGTTCCAGTCCCACACGGATGATACGGTAAACATCGCTTTCTACTGTAGAGAGCATGTCGTTGGACTGGTTGATGACCAGCGTATTCTCTTCACCGAAGAAATCAACCGTCTCCATCTTCGCCTGCAGGATGCCCTCCCGGCTTCCCAGGTTTTCCACGTGTGAGATACCCACATTGGTGATCAGTCCCACTTCCGGCCTGATGATATCCACCAGCCGGTGGATTTCTCCGAAACGGTCCATGCCGATTTCCAGCACCGCCGCCTCCATGGAATCATCGAAGGAGAAGATGGTCAGGGGTACACCCCAGTCACTGTTTAAGTTTCCCACCGTGGTCCCCGTCTTATACTTTTCACTGAGGATGCTGTAAACCATATCTCTGGTGCTGGTCTTCCCAACACTGCCTGTTACGGTAATCTTCTTCAGATTCAGTTTTTCCAGATAGTATTTCGCCAGCAGCTGCATACCCTTTGTGGTATCCTCTACCAGAACCACGTTGCAGTCGCCGTAAGGTTCCGCCGCCTTCCGGTCAGATACCAGGAAGGTTCTGCATCCCGCCTCGTAAACCTGAGGCAGGAACTTATGGGCATCATGGACTGCACCGATAATCGGCACAAAGAGCTGGCCCGGTTTAATCTTGCGGGAGTCAATGGCAACGCCGTCGATGGTATCCGTCTCATCGCCGGAAAGCAGCTGTCCGCAGCACGCCTTACGAATTTCTTCGATTGTAATCTTGTTCATGTTTCACCTTTTCTATAAACGTCCGGACAACTTCCCGGTCGTCAAAATGTATTGCCCCTTCTGCGAGGAGCTGCATGGTTTCGTGGCCCTTTCCTGCAATCACGACGATTTCACCCGGCTGGCAGTTTCTGATGCCAGTCTCGATGGCCTGCTTCCGGTCCGGAATCACCGTGTAGTCTGCACAAAAGGTCCCCATCCCTTTTATTATATCACGTATGATGGAATCCAGGGATTCCTTTCTTGGATTATCCGCTGTAATGATGGAAAAATCCGCATATTTTGCAGCCGCTTTCCCCATGCCGTACCGTCTGGCGGGATCTCGTTCCCCGCCGCATCCGAAGATGCAGGTAATCCGGCTCGGATGATAAGCCCGCAAAGCCTGCAGCAGCGCCCCTAAAGACGCGCCGTTATGGGCATAATCCACCATAATCAGTCTGGAATAGTCTGGTGCGAAGAGTTCATGCCTGCCCGGCACCGCCGTTTCCATCAAAGCCTTCCTGATGGATTCCTCCGGCAGTTCCATGGCCTTTGCCGCCAGGATGACAGCCAGACCGTTATACAGGGAAAACCTTCCCGGTGCACCTATGACCAACTTAATATTATACCTTCCTTTTGTCTGAAATTCCACTCCTAATTTCCCCGGAATCCTGACAAATTCAAAGTCTTTTACCCCTAAACCGGCAGATTTCTCCAGCCCATAAGTCAGGAGGTTCTCCTGCCCTCCCGCAAATCCCTGCAAAAGTGTCTTAAGATGGGGTGTATCTGCATTGACAACTGCCTTTTTGCACTGGCAGAAGAGTCTGCTCTTCCAGCAGAGATATTCCTGAAAGTCCGCGTGTTCTCTCGGGCCGATGTGGTCCCTGCTGATGCCCGTCAGGACGGCCAGATCAAAAACAAGACCGTAGACTCTGCCCTGCTTCAGCGCCTGGGAGGATACCTCGATGACGGCAGCCCTGCATCCGCTGTCTGCCATTTCCCGCAGCATCCGCTGCAGATCGAGAGATTCCGGTGTCGTCTGTCCGCTGGCCTCTTTGGTTCTGCCCGTGTCGTTTTCTATGGTCCCGATCAGTCCGCAGGCTATGCCTGCATGCCGGAAAGCTTCCCGCAAAAGCCAGGAAACCGTGGTCTTCCCCTTGGTTCCCGTGATGCCGATAAGCATAAGCTCTTTGGACGGATGTCCGTAGAAAACTGCCGCGATTTCCGCCAGAGCCCTCCTGCAGTCCGGCACCAGAATTACCGTAATCTCCTCCGTGAAAGAAAGGGGTTTGCTGCATAACAGTACAGCAGACCCCTTATCCACGGCTTCTTTTGCAAATGTATGGCCGTCAAAGTCGACACCGTCGATGCAGACGAACATGGTGCCCGGCCCTGTGTTTTCCGAATGGTATGCGATGGCGGTAATATCTTTGTCCATCGCGCCCTGCAAAAGGGTAAATTCCATACCCTGCAGCAAATCAGTCAGTTTCGTAACAATCCTCTCGATTCTGATTTTCCGTCTATTCTCTGTACAGGTATACCTTCGTTCCCTTTTTCACTTTTTCGCCGGCCTTCGGATACTGGTCTACAACCTTGAAGTTTGTGCCTCCATCGGAAGGAACGGCCTTGTATTTCAGTCCTTTTTCCTGCAGAACGCCCTTCGCCTTTTCGTATTTATAACCGGTGATATCCGGCACGTATACGAAGGTGCCCTTCAGTTCTTTTTCTTCTTCCTTAGTATAATCCGGTGCGATGCCTAAATACGGCAGCGCGTTCTCAAAGAATTCCTTTGCTACCGGCGCAGCAGTTGTACTTCCGTACTGCACACCTTTCGGGCTATCGACGATGACCAGAACGGTCAGCTGCGGATCATCCATCGGCGCCATGCCGATAAAGGATGAGTACGTATCATCGGAATATCCGCCGTCTGCGCTCGGTTTTTCTGCAGTACCGGTCTTACCGCCAATACGGTAACCTGCGACTTTAGCATTGCTGCCGCCGCCTTCCGCTACTACAAATTCCATGATTTTGCGGACTTCTTTTGCTGTCTTGGAAGAAATAACCTTTCTAACTTTCTTTGTTCCAAATTCCTTGACGGTGTTTCCGTCGTCGTCGGTCAGCTCTTTGACCACTCTCGGCTGCATCAGCACACCGTTGTTACCTATGGCGCTGACCGCACAGGCCAGCTGAATCGGTGTGACCGCAATCCCCTGACCGTAGGAAATGGTAGCAAGTTCCACGTTACCGATGTTCTCTTCTAACTGAATCTGCGCCATGGCTTCAGCTGGCAGGTCCACATAGGTCAGACTGTTTGCTGTAATACCGAACATTTCCAGATAATCGTAGAACGATGTAATCCCCATCTGCATCGCCAACTGCATCATAACAGGGTTACAGGAGTTCCCTACAGCCTGTGTCAGAGACTGGTCTCTGTGAGGCACGTCACTCCAGCAGTGCAGGGTCCATCCGGTTCCCGGTACCTCGTAGCCCACATTACAGTAGTAGTGGTTATCCGGCGTGGTAATGCCTTCTTCCAGTGCTGCTGACACGGTCAGAAGCTTAAATGTGGAACCCGGCTCATAGGTATCGCTGACCAATGGATTTCTCCACATGGCACTCAGATACTCGGTCTGTGCATCCCCATCCATCTTCTCATATTTGGCTCTTGCTGCCTTTGTTGGAGGTTCTGTCGCATCATTTGGGTCAAAGCCCGGATTGGTTGCCATGGCCAGAATATCTCCTGTCTTCGGGTCCATAACCAGGCACATGATGCGGTCTGCGTTGGTCTCCTTCAGACCGTTGGCAATGGCGTTTTCGGCGAAATGCTGCAACACTTCATCCAGGGTCATCACCACATTCAGGCCGTTTTCTGCCTGATAGTACTGGTCTTTTCCGTATGCCAGAGCGTTACCGTTGATATCCGTGTTCTTAATCCATCTGCCTGCAACACCGCTTAAGTATTCGTTGTATTCCTGTTCTACGCCGCTTCGGCCTACGTTGTCATCGTTAACGCTGCCCAGAAGCTGGGATGCGAAGTTGCCTAGTGGATAGTAACGTTTGGTGTCTTCCGCGATTTCAATACCATAGATTTCCAGATCACGAATCTTGTCGCAGGTTTCTCTATCCAGGTACTTATCGATTCTGATGAGCGCCTGGTCTTTCTTCAGTTTTTTCTTTACATCTGCCGCCTTCATATCCAGTACCACGGCCAGTTTGCTGCTGACTTCGTCCAGCTTCTCCTCTGTGGTATAGGTGTCTGCAATCTGTGCAGGACGCGCCCATACAGAATAGCATGTGGCACTGGTTGCCAGTTCTTTTCCGTTTCTGTCGTAAATCGCACCGCGCTTCGCATCAATCGGGATGTCGCTGGTCTGCTGTGCGATGGCTTTGTCTGTATATTCTTCGCCTTTTACGATCTGGATCCATGCCAGCTTGAGGCTGAGCAGAACCAGCAGCAGGCCCAGAACGAAGAAGACGACCAGTATTCTCTTTTTGTGGTTTCCGTAAATTCTTGCCATGTTTTTGTTTCTCCAACCTGTGAAAAAAGCCAGACCCCGTAATTCTATGAAGTTGTCTGGCTGTTTTTTATGAAATTATAGTATTTTACGATTCAACGCTTAGTGATATGCCTGTTCTTTGATGACCATCGCAAAATTGCCTTCCGGTGCGTCTTCGTTGGAAACGTATACGCACTGTCCTTCGCCAGGATAAATCATGCCCAGCTTGCCGGTGGCAACGCTTTCGATATGGTCAATGTTGTTGGCACTCTTGATCTTCACGTTCAGCGTATCGATTTCGCCCTGCAGTGCTTCGTTTGCACTCATCAGTTCGTTATTCTCACATCTCAGTTCTGCACTGTAGGCTGTGAAAACAACCATCAGAATGCAGATGATACCAATCATAATTGCGCTTGTCAGGATTCTTTTCTTATCCATGCTCTTCATTGTCACTCTTCCTCACATCTATTACACAAAAAGTCTTTCGTCTAAAGTTTCTCGCAAACCCGCAGCTTCGCACTTCTGGAACGCGGATTCACTTCCAATTCCTCTGCAGACGGCAGAATCGGTTTTCTGGTAATCTTCCGGATGTCTGCTGTCTTGCCGCATACACACACCGGAAATTCCTTCGGGCAAGTACACGGGTTCACACGCTCTGCGATAATCTCCTTGACGATGCGGTCTTCCAGCGAGTGGAAGGAAATCACACAAAGTCTTCCCCCCGGATGCAGTACATCGCAGAATTCGTGGATGGCACGTTCCAGCTGGCCCAGTTCATCGTTTACCTCGATACGAATGGCTTGGAACGTTCTTTTGGCCGGATGCGGGCCTTCTCTTCTTGCCTTGGCAGGTATCGCAGCTTTGATCAGCTCAACCAGCTGACCGGTCGTTTCAATGTCCCCTTCTTTTCTTCCATTGACGATGAAAGATGCGATGCGGGATGCCCACTTCTCTTCTCCATATTTAGAAATAATTCTCGTCAGTTCTTTCTGGTCGTAACCATTGACTACGTCATAAGCGGTAAAAGGATCGTCCTGATTCATACGCATGTCCAGCGGTGCGTCGTTCATGTAGGAGAACCCTCTGTCTGCGTTGTCCAGCTGGAAGGAAGAAACCCCCAAATCCAGCAAAGCACCATCGATGCCGTCCACTTCCAGTTCCGCAAGGACATTACGGATGTCAGAATAATTGCTCTGCACAAAAATCTTCTGACAGTCGTATGGTTCCAGGCGTTTGCTTGCCGCCTGCAATGCATCCTGGTCCCGGTCAATGCCGATCAGTGTGCCCTTTGGAGACAGGTGCTGGCAGATATAAGATGAATGTCCGCCGCCGCCCAAAGTGCCGTCTACATAAATTCCATCAGGATCAATATTTAAGTTTTCAATACATTCTTCCAGTAAAACGGAAACGTGTTTGAATTCCATAAAAACCTCTTATTATCGTACCGCTTAGAAGCCGTACTTTGTTAACTGGGAAATGAAGTCGTTTTCCTCTTCGCATGGATAGCTGTCAGGATCCTCCCAGACTTCCTTACTCCAGATTTCAATTCTGCTCATGGCACCCATGGTTACCAGTTCTTTATCAATGAATACCCTTTTCTTCAGTTCTGCAGGAATTAAGATACGTCCCTGCTTGTCGATTTCGCATTCTTCGGCATTGGCAAATACGTCACGGATGTACTTTCTGACATTGACGTCGGTCTGGGGCAGTGCGGAAACTTTCTCCACCACTTTCTCCCATTCACCGAGCGGATAGATGTACAGACAGTTGTCCATACCCTTCGTCAGGATACATCGTCCCCCCAGCTGATCACGGTGCTTGGATGGCACGATCATTCTGTTTTTGGCATCTATTGAGTTGTTATATTTGCCCATAAACATGTGCCTGTCCTCCACTTTACCGTTCTCTTAGATCTGAAAATGCCGACACTTAGACCTATTCTAAGTATAGCGTACCTACATTGTACACCACTTTCCCCCACTTTTCAAGGAAAAACAGGCATTTTTTGAAGTTTTTCCGCCACCATCCTCCACTTACCACCATTTTTTCATTAAAAACAAAAGAAAGCACAAGATGTTGTGCTTTCTGATTACAAGTTAGTCTATATGGGGTTTATCGGGTGGTGAAGTGGTGAAGATTCCTGAAAACCAGGGGTATTGCCTAAAAGTGTTGATTATTTTCTTGAAAAATCAACACTTTTTCAAAGAAACTGGTTTCGGGGTTAAGAAATGCTTGCGGGCGTCTGAAATCCGTATACACTTTTTGCGAAAAAATCGCACTTTAGTTACGCGCCTTATACTGAAACACAATGGAACCGGGTGGCATATACTGAAATGTAAGGGCACCGGGAAGGAGGGCCTTACATAGCCCTGGGCTATGAATAAAAAGCGAGGTATTGAATATGAATTGTGAATCAATGGTCTATCTCAATAAGATTTTCTCGAATATCGATGCGCTGTCCTGCCCACTCCTGGGCGAGCTGACAGCCAGTGCCGAAACTTTTGACCAGCAGCTGTCTTTCTACGAGCCGGATGACGGCGGCTGTGGATGCGGTTGCAGTTGCAGCTCCTGTCTGGATTTCGACGGGGATCTGAACTTCGTTGTCGACACCACCCAGGTGTTTATCAGCGATTTCACCCTGGCGAATCCTGACAGCCTGACCGCTGCAGATGTCACCGTCAACGGCATCCCTGTGGATTCACTGGAATTCTTCAATGAAAGATTCCTGGCGTCCACCAACACCCTGATGAGTCAGATTTCCAACTGCGCATGCATGGAAAACGGTGCGTCCACAAAGGCGATGCTGCTGATCCGCAATGCCGGTCCATGGCTGGCAAGGCTGACCATCGTGGTACATGGAAGCGTCTTCGGATGCGGCGGCTGCAAACGGTTCAAGCTGGTCATGACAACACAGGACGGCGTTTCCATCGACATTCCTGGTTCCAGCACCTTTGCGGTAACTTCCATCTGTCTGCCTTGCACCACAGGCGGCATTGCACCGGTTATAAATTTCTCCTTCAAAGGCAAGGCTTCTCTGCTGAATCCAACCATTACGGTTGATACCTGCGGCGGTGCCTGCAACGTAATCGTAACAGGTGCCCTGGTTGCAGAACCAATTGCCACAATCCAGGTAACTAGGCAGACACTTTTCAGTATCGATGCACAGATGGTGGAACAGCCTTGCGACGATATGCGCAGATGCAACCAGTTCCCGGGAAGCTGCACATGCGATTCCGAGCCGTTGTCAATCAGCAACCCTTGCTGTGATGATGGCAGCTGCGGTTGCTGCGGTGACGGACGCGGCGACGACAGAGACGGATGTGGCTGCGGTTGTGGACACGGAACCAGCGATGAACGCAACAGCGATTGCAATGACGCTTGCGGCCGGCCGGCTCCGGAACGCAACAAACCAAGACAGATCTGCTGCCAGTTCAACGGCATCAACGGATGTTGCATGTAGGGTAAAAAAAGGAGACTTCCGTCCGAAGTCTCCTTTTTTTCTAAAACTGTATCCTATTTTGGGTTCGTAACCAGCCACATCTTTTCCACGTGGACTTTCCCTTTTTCCTTCCATTTCACTCGGACAGACAGGGACGCAGGCCGTTCCTTACTGCCTTTCATGAATATGTAAAACTCTTTTTCTCCGCCGGCATCGGATTTCTTCACGCCCAGTGTTCCGGCTTCCTTCAGCTGTCGTTTGGTATATTTATACTTCATCCCATTGATGCAGACCTGCGTCCGCACGTTCTGGATTTTCTCTGGATTTTCGCCTTTATAGACCACAACACCTCGCCACGCGGTTTCACCGCCTTCTTTGGTTTCCATGGCATAGGCTTCCCACCGGCCGTCTTCACTGACCGCCCGCGTCGGACCGTCTGCCCTGCCGCATTGTGAAAAGACAAATACCACTGCGGCCAGTACGACAACAATTGCAATAACCCATTTCAACGTTTCTTTCTTCATCGCAAGTTCCCCCTCTTTGCCTCTCTTTTTATTGTATGTGCTACACCCTGACGTTTAGGCAGGCACCGCATTTCCCAAAATTTATCTTCTAAAAATCATATCCTTTCTGCGGATACCGTATTTACCGTACCGCATTCTGCGAACCAGCTTCACAATCAGTACCACGATCAGCGCGATTACCGCAAGAACCAGAACAACTGCCGCCAGAACCATCCAGAAGAACTTGTTGGTCTGCTTCAGAAGCTTGAACGGATTCCAGCTGTTTTCCTGCATCTTTCTGCCGTCCACATCGCCATACTTCTTCACCGGCACTTTGTTGTTATCAAAGCTGTCGATATAGGATGCCAGCGCGTACCATTCCTTCAGCTCGCTGCCGTCACCCCGGTGGATGATGTGTGCCTCGTAGTCGGTGATGACATTGCCGTCTGCATCCTTTGGAACCAGAGACAGCAGGCCATAGGACATGGAGTTTACCATACCCAGCATCTGTGCGGAATACAGGCCTGCAACCACACGATACAGCTGATCGTCTTCGATTTCCTTCACCTTGCCGGCAGGCGTTACCAGCTGCACGTCATAGGTTTTGTTCAGAATCATACGATGTTCGTTATATTTGTACTGCAGGCCGCTCATGTAGAGTCTCGCCGGACTCATCAGCGGAGACACAGAAATGTCGACTTCTGCCGCCAGTTTCAGTTCTTCGCCGGTCAGGTATACGCTTACCAGTGGATAGCCTGCAACGCCGTCAACGCCTGTACCCAGAGACAGCACATTGAAAGCTTCTTCTACCGTGATCGGGCCTTTGTCAAAGGACTCTCTGATGACACCGGCGGGCGCAACTGCCACATCAACCGGCACATAATCCTTGCCTTCTGCCTTCTTTACGCCGTAAATATAGGAGTCGGCAATGATGTTGCCCAGTGTATCTTCACCCTGTTCCAGGGCAAAATCTTCGATCTTTGTAAAATCAACGGAATTCTTCGCCAGCACTTCGTCCCACTCGTAACCGTAGTCGGAGAAGTATTTTTCGTTTACAGCGTCTTTGAAGGAATCAACTTTTTCCTCAGTGGAGAGACTCTTCTTCACCTTTCCGTCGATGGCCTTCAGCTCGTAGGAATCCATCTGGAAACCGTCGCCCTTCTTCACGAAGGAAATCAGTCCCAGGTTATCGTTATACTGCCCAACAGAAGCAATTACCGTATCATTCACTATAATCGGTGCTTCCAGGTATGTATGGGTGTGGCCGCTGACAATCAGGTCGATGCCGTCCACTTCTGCTGCCAGGATTTCATCCTCAGAAGTTTCCGGATCGTCCGTCGTACCGCTATGGGACACACAGACAATCATATCTACTTTCTCGTGGGCTTTGATCTCTTCTACTACATCTCTGGCCGCCTGCACGGGATCCAGAAATTTCGTTCCGCTTTCCGGCGCAAAACTGTCAGCTTCCTTGCCGAAAATGCCAAATACCGCGATACGCGCCTCGCCGCGTTTCACAACCGTATATCTGGACGCACCGTACTTTTCCAGCGCATCTTTCAGTCTTTCGCCGTCTTCCTTCAGGCTCTCATCAGCCAGGGTTGCATCCCAGTCGATATTGGCAATGACCAGCTCCGGCAGCTTATCCTTTGATTTAACTGCCGCGTTCAGCATGTCAGACAGGCCGCGGGAACGGTAGTCAAACTCGTGGTTCCCCAGGGTCGTTACATCAAAACCGACCTTGCCCATCATGCGCAGTTCAGATGCCTCACTGCGATACACCGTCTGATACGGCGTACCCATGGAGAAGTCCCCGCCATCCAGGACAAAAGTTTCCTCGTGGGCCTTCTTCTCGTTTCTGATGACTGTCGCCACCTTCGGGAAGGTTTCTAAATGAGAATGCATGTCATGGGATACGATGAAGTTAATGCGCTCTTCGCTGCTCTTTGTCGTTTTCGCCATTGTCGCTGACGGCATCAAAGCGGTCAGCACCATGCATAGGATTAAAATCTTCGCAAATACTTTTTTCAAGGCTTTTTCCCTCTCTTCTTTATTTGGTGTCTGAATTTATGTTAACTTATATTTTATCATATTTTTCGCCATTGCGCTACCAGCAGTTCTTTTCTTTCCTTTGAAAGTTTCTTGATAGCCGCCTCTCTGCGCATGGCTTCTTCCTTTGTCTCGAAAGTCTCATAATAGACCAGCTCCACCGGCAGTCGTGGACGTGTGTATTTGGCGCCCTTTCCAGCGTTGTGGCAGGTTACCCTCCGCTCCACGTCGGTAGTCCAGCCCGTATAAAGCGTCCCGTCGGCGCACCGGACCATATATGTATAATTCATCAAAGTTCACCTCTCGCTTCTGCCAACAGTATACCACAAATAACCAGACTGGTCGCGGCATATTTTCTTTCGGTTTCCTTAAGAATATTCCTATATCAAAGTATCCATCCGGGAGGTTCTTATGCTGCAGTTTTTACTTACCATCATGCTTTTCACCATGCCGTTTCTGATTTTACAAAAGGAAACGGTCCGTCCGGGCCTCTTTGCCGGGCTCTGGATTTCCCTGTTCTTCTGGGGACGAATCCATCCCCTGTTTTCCATCCTGACCTTCGGAGCCGGTCTGATCTATTACATGGTGACTGCCCATGACACAGAGGCGGATGCAGACGGAGAGCATCCGGACGGTGCGGGCGGCCTGCTGACTGACGCCGCCCTCTGGATCCCCCGGTCAGGGGCACGGCCCCTGACCGGGTTCCTTGCCGTGCTAATGGTCTTCTGCGCCTTTGGAAACGCCTGCCAGGATTATGGCACACTGCTCCAGCTACCGCAGATTCTGCAGGAAACCGCCCTGTTTCTTGGATTTACCGGTTCTCTGGCAGGCCCTCTTCTGTTCGGTGCGCTGAGCGACAGGACAGGACCATTTACCGCCTTTATGCTCCTGCTGGGACTGAGTTTCGGTTCTGTGATTTTCAGCGCCATGTCCCCGGATTTTCCCTATCTTTTCCCTTTTAGCGTCCTGCTGATACAGACCGTTATCAGTGGTATCTTTACCCTGATGCCGCTGCTGCTCCTTCGGTTCTACGGCAGGCCGCAGCTGACCTGCGTCCTGCCGTTCCTGCTGGTTTTCCTGGCGGGACTCTGGGTCGGGGCACTGAAATTTTATGAAGGGACAGGGGGAGCCGGCGCCGCCGCGGCCGGACCCCAGGATTACCTGCTCTGCATGGTGTTTCTTCTGCTGATGGCGGCGCCGCTGGCCGTCAGGGCCTGGCGCCGCCGCCTGACCGTGCTGTAAGGAGCCGGCACTGTCGGCCGGTAGACCTCTTGATACTGCCTAGATTGCTACACCACCTTGTTTGTTTGAAAAGTGTCCACGCATCAGCCGCAAATATATACACTTTTCAAGAGGCTTTACAGGCAGAAGTTACAATCCCGTCTGTCTTAGTAAATTTCGTATACACTTTTGAAGTTTTTTCTGTAATTTAGTAAAAATACACGATTCTACACAATCTAAACTACTACCTATGAGTGAGACACGCAATTTTTAATTTAGGTAAATGGTCATACCTAATATGGGCCACACTTTGTGTGGAAACTGTGGTATAAATAAACTATGAAAGGATCACAGTTATGACCAGAAAAAGAACTCTA
>JAFWZZ010000011.1 GCA_017522185.1 Bacillota bacterium
GGATACGAAGAAAGGGTTTGGATGGAGTTTGATACCAATTTTATCAAACTCCCCAAACCCTCTGAGTACGTTGTCTATGATTGTTTCGCCTGAGTGTTTGTCTCGAATAGCAACATTGCCGCTTTTCTAATTTACAAACAGCCAAATCTCAATTTATCTCCCAACCAGCACACGGCCTTTGTCATCGATACCCATGACCTTCTCGCCGCGGGCCCTCAGGTCTGCACAATAGTCCAATACCTCCTGATCGATGATTTCGCCAGGACAGATAATTGGAATGCCTGGCGGATATGGAATGATGGATGCCGCGCAGACACGACCTGCCGCTTCTTCCATCGGTACGCTTTCTTTTGCTGTCGGAATGGCAGTCTGCTGCAGGCGTTTCATGGTCACCGTCTGGGTTGCTTCCGGTGCTGCCAGCGGCACACCATCGGCTACCTCACAAAGACCATGTTCAGCCGCGATCTCTTTCAGCGCTTCCAGCAGCCGTTCGTAGTCACATCGTTTATTGCCGATACCAGTCATGCACATCACGATGTTGCCGGTTACCAGTTCCGGGAAGATGGCTTTTTCGTTGAGCAGTTCTTCCAGTTCCAGTCCATCGATACCATAGGCGCTCATGTCCAGGTTGATCTTGGTATGGTCCAGCATCGGATGGGACATCACCCGAAGACCTTCCACCTGAACCGGTGCCTCTTCATAGAACCATTTCAGATTCTCTTCCCATTCTCTAATCAGTCGCTCTCCCTGACGATCCAGCAGGTCTGCGTTGATATCCAGAGATGCCATTAATAAATAGGAAGGGCTCGTGCTCTCTATGAGCTGCAGTTTATCTTCAAATAAGTATTTATCAACTCTGTCCGTACACAGATTCACGATGGCGGACTGTGTAAAAGATGCCAGTGTCTTATGGGTGCTCTGGATTACGATATCCGCGCCCAGATCGTCTGCAGCCTTAGACGGTTCACCTAAACAGGATCCGAAGAAATGCAGATGGGCACCGTGAGCCTGGTCTACAATCAGCACCATGCCAGCGTCGTGTACGACAGAAGCAATCTCCTTGATATCACTGCACACCCCGTAATAATTCGGACTCGGCAGAATTACAGCCGATGCATCCGGATGCTCTGCGATGGACGTCCGGACAGAGTCTACAGAGATTTCTCCGGAAATTCCATAATCATCAATCATCTCAGGGTGCAGATATACCGGCTCTGCACCTGCCATCAGCAGGCCGTTGAAGATAGACTTATGGCAGTTCCGTGCCATAATCAGCTTGCCGCCACGGTGTACGCAGGTCAGGATGGATGCCACCAGCCCCGCGCTGCTGCCGTTAATCAGCAGGTAACTTTCCCGCACGCCGTACAGCCTGCGATACGCAGCCATGGTCTCTGCGATAATGTCTTCCGCCTGATACAGGTTATCAGCCCCCGGAATTTCCGTGATGTCGCAATCCACGAAGTTATCCAGAAAGTCCCCGTATCCGTTTTCTCTGTAAATTTCGCTTCCTTTATGTCCCGGCATATGGAAAGAAACAGGATTCTTCCCCGCGTGGGATAACAGGAACCGGGTTACACCTTTGTTCATATTCATCTGTTTCACCTATTTCTTCCTTCCTACCAGCACTTCACCTTCGATGGTAATCTCCGTCACGCCGCTTAAGTCCAGTCTGCTCTTGTCCACATCAAAGAGCAACGGCGTCATGCGCACGAGATTCACCAGGTTTTCTCTGGAAAGTTCCCGTGTCGCAGTACACTTGACCCGGCTTACCAGTTCATAGTGGTCTTCGAAATAATCGGTCACATCTTCGTTAGAGTACTCTTTGTTCTGCAGCTGGTCGCTGACTGCTCTGCGCAGTTCCTGCAGATGAGCGCTGCCCGGCACCACCTTAATCAGATAGCCGTTGTCTGCAAGTACACGATTGAACTCCTTATAGTTGGCCGGCGTAAATACATCCAGGATGCAATCCACCACGCCGTCTTTGACCGGAATGTTGGTAATATCCGCGACCATCCATTTCACGTTATCGTCTCCGGCAGCCACTTTGATGGCATCAGATGCGATGTCGAAGGCCAGCACCTGACCGGCCACGCCATTGCCTGCAAAAGCAGCTTCAATGGCTGCACTGTAGCCGCCCTCGCCGCAGCCTGCATCCAGCACCACCGGCGCCTCCATATTGCCCAGAAAGCGGCATGCCGTATCCACGACTTCTCCTACGATATGGTCATAGTATCCCGCCGCGAAAAAGGCGCGGCGGCTTTTAAAGAAGCCTGCGTCATATCCCTTGAAGGATTTTGTCTGCTGTAACAGGTTTACATAGCCCTTGGCCGCAATATCGAAAGTATGCTCCTTCTTGCAGACCAGAGCGCCGCCATGGAAGCGGATTTTCTTCTTACATTTCGGGCATTGAAACAGGTTCTTTGCCTCATAAAATTTATCTACTTTGCTCATTGTTTTCTCTTTCCATCTTTACATCATCGGACTCAATGCACGTAACAGTCCTTCGAACAGGATGCCAAAGAAGTTTTGTCTCAAATCCTTTGGCAGGATTTCTTTTGACCGGTCAAAGGTATCAAAACAGTCCGCCTTCAGTTCTTTCAGCGCCTCGCAGCCGATCATCATGGTTGCACATTCGAAATGCAGATACAGGCTTCGGTAGTCCATATTAATGGTTCCCACAACACCGATCTGGTCATCACTGACAAAACTCTTAGCATGGATGAATCCCGGTGTATACTCGTAGATACGCACCCCTGCCTTGATCAGCGGTCTGTAATAGGAACGGGTCAGCTTGAAGACCATCTTCTTGTCTGGAATTCCCGGTGTGACCAGACGCACATCGACGCCACGCTTTGCCGCCATGGTCATAGCCGTCAGCATTTCGTTGTCGACAACCAGATACGGCGTAAAGATGTACACATAGTCCTTGGCCTGGTTCAGAATTTCCAGGTACACGCTTTCACCTACGTTTTCCTCATCCAGCGGCGTATCGCTATAAGGCTGCACGATGCCGTCTCCCGCAAAGGCCTCCGGATGATGCACATGGGGCCTGTAGGCCTCAAAGTCTTCTTCTGTCGGCACAAAAGCGTTCCACATAGTCAGGAACATGACGGTGTAATTCCAAACCGCATCCCCTTCCAGTCTGAGACCGGTATCCTTCCAGTGGCCGAAACGCACTTCTGCGTTGATATATTCGTCAGCCAGGTTATATCCGCCTGTATGGCAGATATAGCTGTCAATAATCGTCATCTTCCTGTGATCACGGTTGTTGTAAACCAGAGAAATGATCGGACGCAGCGGGTTAAACGCATGGACTTTAATTCCCGCCCCGCGAAGTTCCTTGAGAAACGCCTTCGGCATGGTCGGCAGTGTGCCCAGGTCATCGTAAATCAGGCGAACGTCCACACCCTGTGCCGCTTTTCGCTTCAGAACATCAAAGATTCCCCTCCACATCTCACCCTCGGAGATGATGAAGTATTCCATAAAAATCGTGTGTTCCGCCTTCTCCAGGTCTGCAAGCAGCTGGGGATAGGCATCGTCACCGAGAGAATAATAGGACGTCTTCGTGTTTTTCCACGCAGGATAAGGTCCGTGCTTACTCAGGTAGTTGACGATTCCTCCCAGTCTCGCACACTGGATTTCATCCAGAGACTCTGTCTGTTCCAAATCCTGACGGTGTTTCTGTTCGCAGGGTTCCAGCCTGCGGATCAAAGGCTTTGCCGGACGCTTGTTACCATAGAACAGGTATAGCAGCGCACCCAGAATCGGCATCAGACAGATAATCATCAGCCAGCCCATCTTATATGCCGGGTTATCATCTCTCCAGACAATATACAGGGCCATAATCACTGCGCCAACGGTAATCACTGCGGAAATGTACGGTGAATACCGGGCCAGATTAAAGAGAAACTCCCAGACGTATACCGCCTGAATCAGAATCAGGATCCCTGTAATGGTCATCGGATTGAAGACCTTGTGGAATCCTTTCTTCAGTTTTTCCATCATTTCAAATACTCCCTTTCTATTCTGTAAAAAGGGCGGTCCTGCGGACCGCCCCTCTGTAGCGTCTGTTTATTTCAGCAATCCTAAACCAGAACATACATTGTTCATGAAATCCTGCACGTTGGTCACGATACCCTCGGCAGATAAGCTGCCTCTGTCTCCCAGCTTGTTGGCTGCAAATTCAGAAGTATCTACCATGTAGAAGTACAGCGGTCTGATGGTGCCATCTTCCAGCTTTCTGTAAGTCGGCGTCATGTTTCCAGCCGCGATGGTATGTAATACCGTTGCCAAACCGATAACGGTTGTCGCCTTACGGATATGGGAACGGATGGTATCCTGCCCTTCATAAGTATGTTCATATACTTCCGGCAGCGGACCGTCGTCACGGATGGATCCGTTGAGAACGAAAGGCACGTCATTCTTCACGCAGGCGTGGATAATGCCGTCTTTGATGCCTTCTTCCTCGATAAACTTCGGAATGGAACCATGTGTATTGATTCTGTTGATTGTGTCTAAATGGTTGTAATGTGCATTGAATCCCTGCTCCTGGGTCTTGATGTCGGTACCAAGAGCAGTTCCCAGATAGCCGCCTTCCAGGTCGTGGGTTGCCAGTGCGTTACCTGCCAGCAGCGCCTGCACGTAGCCGTTATCAATCAGGCTTGCGAAACAGTCTCTTGCCTTGGCGTCGAAAGAGCAGGCAGGACCCATTACCCAGACCACGTAACCGCCGTTTTCCTTTTCGTGTTTTAGCAGTTCGATCAGCTCCGCGTAATCACGGCTGAATCCGGTTTCTCTGCTTCGGTTCTGTCTGAACGCAAACGCATTGGTCTTTGCCGCCTCTTCCTTTTCGAAGCAGTTGACATGAACATAAATGCCTTCTTCGCAGTCTTCCGTTCTGCCGATTACAACCAGGTCGCCCTTCTTGATGTTACGAAACTCTCTGATATAGATTTTGCCGTTTTCATAGACTGGCACGCTGTCCATACGGCTGTCTTCCGCCAGGATCCACTTTCCTTCGATTTTGAAGTATTCCGGGAAGATGGACGTCGCATGGAAGCCCGTTGGCGCCGCCTTGTCTACAGGGGCCGGCATCAGCACCGCATCCGGTGCATCGACGAACCTCTTTTCGGTAAAATCCGGTTCTATATACTTTGGTAATTTCATTCTAGTTATAAACCTCCAAGATTATTTTGTAATCTTGTCAACTCCCATGTACTTTCTCAGTGCTTCCGGAATCACAACGCTGCCGTCAGCCTGCTGGTAGTTTTCTAAGATTGCAGCAACAGTTCTGCCTACTGCCAGACCGGAACCGTTTAATGTGTGAACAAATTCAGCCTTGCCTGTTTCTTCGTTTCTGTATCTGATGTTTGCTCTTCTTGCCTGGTAATCTTCGAAGTTGGAGCAGGAAGAGATTTCTACGTATCTGCCGTAGGATGGCATCCATACTTCTAAGTCGTATGTCATTGCAGAGGAGAAACCTAAGTCGCCAGTAGATAATCTAACCACTCTGTAAGGCAGACCTAATACCTTCAGTACTTCTTCTGCATCGTTTGTCAGTCTTTCTAACTGTTCGTAGGAAGTGTCAGGCTTTGCAAACTTTACTAATTCAACCTTGTTGAACTGATGCTGTCTGATCAGACCTCTTGTGTCTCTGCCTGCGGAACCAGCTTCAGCTCTGAAGCAAGGTGTGTATGCAGTGTAGTTGCAAGGCAGTTCAGCTTCTGCCATGATTTCCTGTGCTCTCAGGTTTGTTACAGGAACTTCTGCAGTCGGAATCAGGAAGAAGTCCTTCTGTGGAACGTAGAACATGTCTTCTTCGAACTTAGGCAGCTGACCTGTACCAGTCATAGCAGCTCTGTTTACCATGAAAGGAGGCAGGATTTCTGTGTAATCCTGATCTACCGTATGCAGGTCTAACATGAAGTTGATCACTGCTCTTTCCAGTCTTGCACCCAGACCCTTGTATACAGTGAATCTTGCGCCGGAAATCTTTGCGGCTCTTTCCCAGTCTAAGATATCTAAGTCTGCACCTACATCCCAGTGTGCCTTTGCTTCGAAATCGAACTGTGTAGGTTCCATGAACTTTCTGATTTCCACGTTATCGGAATCGTCTTCACCAATCTGTACTTCTGGGTTTGGTGTGTTAGGAACGCCCAGCAGAACGTCTCTCAGTTCAGCTTCCAGTGCAGAAACCTGTGCGTCTAATTCCTTGATTTCAGCAGATAGCTTTTTCATTTCTGCCATGATTTCTGTTGTATCTTCGCCAGCCTTCTTCATCTTAGGGATTTCCTTAGATACAGTATTCTGACGGTTCTTCATCTGTTCAACTTTTGCCAGCACTTCTCTTCTCTGTGCATCCAGTTCAGGCACTCTGCTCAGGCCGAAGTCGCCTTTGCATCTTCTTTCTACTGCTGCCTTTACGCCTTCAAAATCTTCTCTAATACGCTTGATGTCTAACATTTCTCTTAACTCCTTTGTCCTTATATTAGATTATAATAAGTTCTTTTTGTAGTTTGTATATTTCACGGTCAGTTCGTTGAGTTTTCTCTGGATTTCCAACTGCAGCTCGGATGCCAGATTGTACTCGCCATTGTCCAGTGCGTCCTTTGCTCTTGTCAGCAGGCACTTTTCGGTAATGGTGTCCTTGGCCATTTCGTGTCTCAGTCTGTCGATTTCCAGCCAGTTCTTGATATCGTAGTCGGAGAAGTCGTCGTCCTTGTGGGCTTTGACGCATCCTCTGATGATATTCATGGTGTCTGGAATGATTCTGTCGTGAAGCTCTGTCTTCCACTGTGCCAGGGTCTGCTCACAGTAGGACTTCAGCACGATGCTCGGCATAACCTGGCCTTCCTTCAGCACATGGAGTCTGTCCTTGTGGTTTTCCAATGCACAAAGGTTTTCCCAAACGGTCGCCGGCGCTCTGCCGAAGAGTTTGTCTCTTTCTTCCTGGGTATAGTCATCAAAGACGTCATCTTCACTTCTGTATTCTCTCTCTGTTTCTAAGTAGAAATCCTCTTCGCCGCATTTCTTGGAAATGGATTTTTCCAGTTCAGCAGGCGTTTTTTCTGACTCCAGCACCGCCTTCATGCCATCTAAGATAGCCATGTAAGCCGTTGCGATGACCAGATATGTATTACTCTTTGGGTTTGGAGAACGCAGTTCGAAACGTGTCGCCAGCGGATTCTTCGGGTCTCTGATCAGGCCGGCCAGCACGGTTCTGTTTCTGGACGGTTCGTTTACGGAGCGGCCCAGAGAAGTTACGATACATACCGGTGCTTCATAGCCCGGCTTCAGTCTGTTGAATGCGTCGTTGCTGGAACTGATGAATGGATTCATAATTTCATAGTTTCTCAGCAGCCCCATCAGTCCGCCGTAGCCCAGCGGATTCATGTAATCCTTTGTGAAATCAGCCGGTGCGAAGAGGCTGACAACCTTACCGCTCTTCAGCTTTGCTGCCAGTCCCAGGTGAGTATGTTCACCGCTTCCGGCAACCCATTCAAAAGGTTTTGCCATGAAGGTAACGTCCAGACCGTGGTTGGTAAAGATATCACGCACCACGTATTTTACCTGGTTTTCGTTGTCGGCTGCCTGCAGGGCAGTCGTAAACTTCCAGTCGATTTCCAGCTGTTCCATTACATGATCGTAATGGCCGCTGTTTCCCATTCTCGCTTTAACACCGCCGACTTCTTTGTGGCCCATTTCCACTTCGAATCCGTATTTGTCCAGCAGGGTCAGGGTATCTTCTAAGGCGGTTCTTACTTCACCGTAGGTTCTCTTCCAGTACTGTTCTTTCAGTACCTGTGCCGTGAAGAGCTGCTCTCTGTCGCCTTTGTCATCCGGCGTCTTTACCCAGAATTCCAGCTCTGTCGCGCTGGTAAAAATCAGGTCTTCGATGTCGTCTACGCTGTCGATACCTTTGATATATTCAAAAACATAAGGATGTTTTCTCAGTTCGTCTAACAGTTCTTCTTTCACGCATTCCAGTGCGTCACGCAGGACAACTCTGGAACCGCATTCAAAATCATCATTGTGTACCAGGAAGGAAGGAATTCTCAGAGTTCCTACCGGCAGTCCCGTCTTGAATCCGATGTTTCTAAAGTTATAATCTACGTACCAGTGCACGTTCAGGTCCGGAATGATATCTACCTTCGCATTGTTCAGTGCGGCAATGAGCGGCAGATTTACACTGGATCCATCTGTCTGTACACCGTTTTGCAGAATCTTTTCGATGTCCTCTAAAAACAGTTTTACCGGAATCTTTTCGTCGGTATCGTGGCCGGCAATGTCGATTCCCACCAGGGAAACGAATTCGACTTCAGGATGGTCGTTTAAGATTGCTTTGATCTCCTCTGCCGAATGGTTTTCCGCTGGAATTCTAAATAACATTTTGTCTATATCATAGCCCAGCATGTAAGTCCTCCTTCAAAAAATACAATCATGATATATACGGGTATTGGGACATCCAAAATGAATGCCCCAATTCTGTTTCTTATTCTACATTAGGAAAGCTGATTTAACGCTTCTTCTAACTTATCCATGTGCTTGCCGTATTCTGCCCAGTCACCGCTCTGCAGCGCCTTCTGTGCATCGTCGTAAGCATCAGCCGCCTGCTTGATCCAGTCGCTCTGGGTCTTGGTACCGCCGTCGCCATCTGCAGAACCGCTGTCAGAAACGCCTGTATCTGTCGCATCCGCATCGTCTCCGAACAGGGAGGCCAGTGCTTCGCCTAAAGTGTTTTCGTAAGCAATCTTGTCACCGTATGCAACGATAACCTTCTTTACTTCCGGAATCGCAGAAGCTGCAGCTTCCAGGTATACCGGTTCAACATACAGCAGGGAATCTTCAATTGGAATCACGAAGAGGTTACCTCTGCTGTAAGACGTTCCCTTGGAACTCCATAATGTGAAGTCTGCGGAAATTTCAGTATTCTGGTTGATCTGTGCTTCGATCTGCATTGGACCGTATACAGTCTTGCTCTTTGGCACCGTGTACAGCACCATTTCACCATAATGCTCGCCATCGTTTCTCGCTACCATCAGTGCCGTCATGTTCTGCTTGGACTTCGGTGTGAAAGGAATGGAGTTGATGAACTCAGCCTTCTTTTCTCCTGGCAGATTTACGATGTAGTAGTTCGGTGTCATCGGCTGTTCTTCCTTGCCATAGATTTCGTGTGCGATATCCCATTCGTCTTCTCTCTGGTAGAATACCTTCACGTCTTCCATATGGTAACGGCTGTATACGCCGGCCTGGATTTCAAACAGTTTGTTTGGATATCTGATGTGTTCCTTCAGGCTTTCCGGCATCTGGTCAAAGGACTTGAACAGTTTTGGATAAATCTTCTGGTAAGTCATAGCAATTGGATCCTGTTCATCTACGATGTAGTAATCCACGCTGCCGTTATATGCATCTACAACAACCTTTACGGAGTTTCTGATATAGTTCACGCCGCCCATCTTTCCTTCGTATGGTTCGGAATATGGGTAGTTGGAACTTGTTGTATACGCGTCTACCATCCAGTACAGTTTTCCATCTGCAACGACTGCATAAGGGTCGTCTTCGTAGCTTAAGTACGGCATGATTTTACGTACTCTTTCGCTGACGTTTCTGTTGATGATAATTCTGGAATCAGACTTGATGTTAGAAGACACCAGCAGTTTCATGCTCTGTTCTCTGACTGCAAATAAAGCTCTGTTAAAGAAGTTCAGCTTGATACCTGCATCTCCTGTGTACTTCGTGTACTTATTGGAGCTGCCGTCAGGATAGTCAAATTCTTCTTCGCTTGTGTTTACTAAAATATAGTCGTTGGATAATTCGCCAAAGTATACTTCAGGCTGTTCGATCTGAATTTCCTCTACAGTAGACTGTGGCGGAATGTTGCCAATCATTACGTCTGGCTGGCCGCTGGAAGTAACCTTGTCTACACGGGATAAGGTCACACCGTAACCGTGGGTGTACTTCAGGTGTCTGTTCAGCCAGGTGTCGTTGATCTTTTCTTTGTCGATTTCTCTAACAGACAGATAAGTCTGGGTATACTTGCCGTTTACCATATATCTGTCTACGTCTGTATCGTTGAACTTGTAGTACTGTCTGATACTCTGTGTCTGATTATAGAAAGTATTTACAGGCTGATAATCGTTGATACGGATATTGTTAATAGTTTCTGCATTTTCTACAATATCTGCGCTGGTCAGCTTATTATCTGCCGCAAAGTTCTTTGTCGTTACATCATCCAGCTGGTAAGCATACTGTGTATACTCGATATTTCTTTCCAGGTACTTCTCTTCCTTGTTGATTTCGTCAGGAGATACGATGAAGCCCTGTACCACATATGCAGCACCTACGCCGATTGCGCCGACTGCAATCATAATAACAGGAATGGTCAGAATCTTGATGAACTGGTTTTTCTTAATCTGGAATGGCACCAGTACAGCACCAATCAGGGCCAGAACGCATAAGATTCTGTACATCCACAGTGTCACATTTACATCTGTGAAGCCTGCACCGTAAACCGCACCGGTGTGCACATGGAGCAGGTCAAACTGCAGTAAGAAGAAGTTTACCGCAATCATCACAAAGAAGATGACACCTAAAATGGATAACTTGCCGCTTGCAATGGATAACAGCTGCTGCAGGTTGCCCTGATCCACCTGTTTCTTAGGCTTCGGTGTCTTCGGCATCTTTCTGCCGATGCCTTCGAAGATCTTATCGAACGGACTGTTTCCATGACCGCCGATGCCTTCAAACGGATTGCCACCGCCGGTATAGCGTTCTTCTTCCTCTGTGAAGTCTGCTGTAAAGTCCGCTCCTTCGTCTTCCCTCTCGAAGATGTCCGGTGTTCTCACTGTCAGCAGAATGCTGTAATAGATTACAGTAATGATAACCATTAACAGAATCAGGCCGATGAACACTTCGTTTAACTGCTTCAGGAAGTCCAGTCTGAAAATGTAGAAAGAAATGTCAATGCCGAAGAGCGGGTCTTTGATATCAAAGTCCGTCGCATTGGCAAACTTCAGAATCTGGAACCAGAAGTTGGATACCGAATAGAAAGCAACTACGATACCGGCCAGCACGGAAATCAGGTTGGTCGTCTTGTTCAGTTTCTTCATATCGGTTTCTTCATGAGAAGCAATCTTCGTGAAGTAGCCCTTCTTCAGATGTCTCAAATAGATGTTAATCAGTGCCGTCAGCACCGCAAATACCGGGATCCCCACAATCAAAGAGGTCTTCAGCTGTGTCAGGAACACGCTGACATATCCCATTTCCTTAAACCATAACCAATCAACGATAAAATTAATCAGCAGAACAAACGCTGCTGCTACAACAACCGCCAGCAGCAGTGCTATGGTTTTTCTACGTTCTTTCTGCACGTCTACGGCTTTCGTTTTTTTTCCCAATGTTCTTCCCTCCTATATATTTTTTGTTTCTTTAATCTTAATGACGTTTTTGTTTGGATTTGCCTCTAAATATACCAGCTGCTTCTGCTGTGTCTGTTCCGGCTGCAGCTTATCTGCAGAAGTCACGTTTACGATTGCGTAAAAACCCTTCTGGCCGGTTCTGATTTCGCCGATTTCCAGACGGTTAATCATATAGCCTCTGGTTTCGTCGCCTTCCATCTTTTCCAGTTCTTCATAAAGGGCCGTCGTGTTATCCACATAATCCAGCACGTCTTTGTTCACATCATTGATTTTGTCCGGCAGCGCAGAGTAGTACTGCATCAGCGTGCCGACGATTTCATCTCCATATGTCACTTCTTTGCCGTCTTCCCCTTCGTACCAGGGGCTGTTCTTAAATGCATATGTATCTGCCAGTTCCTCGTAGCCGTAATCTTTATCTGCCTCAAAAAGCAGTTCTTTGCTTTCTACGATTTCTGCAATGTTTGTATTCTTTCCCTGCTGCGCCTTGATCAAAAGCTCAATTTCGCTGGGTTCTGCAGGCGCTTCTTCTACGGGTGTTGTCGGTTCTGCATCATCATTTCCCAGAATCAGGTCAACAACTTTTCCGTAGGTCTGGTTGATGAACTTCGCTGCTTCGGAATCCTTCGCAAAATTCTGGATGCCCAGGATACCCAGTTCGATGATAACCAGGATAATCAGTACCACCGCGATAAACTTCAGGCAGCCGCCGCCTTTGCGGGCTTCTTCCTCTTCATCGTCTTCATCGTTGAAGATATCTGCAAAGGTCAGGTGTTCCTTCTCCGGTTCTTCTGCCGGTTCTGCCTCCGCTTCCTGATCCGACTCCCTGCCTTCCGGCATCAGCTTTTCCAGCTCACTCATCAAAACCTTCGCTTCCTGCATCAGGGTATCTTTTCCGGCTGTCTTCTTTACCGGTTCTGCTTCGGTCTCAATCAAGATACCTGCCGGCGGCATGGACCATGCAATTGCCACCAGCTCCAGAGGCTTCGGTTCCGGAACCGATTCTACTACCGGTGGTTCCTCCACAACCGGTTCTTCCACAACCGGTTCTTCCACAACCGGTTCTTCCACCTCAGCCACAGGAATGTCCTCAACAGGGGCTGCTTCTGTCGCTGCAGGCTCTACCGGTTTCTTTTCGACTGTGCCCAGAATTTCTTCTACAGTCAGGGCCGGCGCATCTTCCTCTGCAGCCTTTTCCTGCAGACTGTTTTGGATTCTATCGTACTCCTGATCCAGCAGGTTCTGGTATTCCGCCTGCTTCTTGCTGAATACATAGAAACGGTCCGCATTGTCTGCCTTCATCTGAGATTTGTCTATGAGTCTGGTCGGTTCATCCATGGGACCTTCTCCGAAGTCCTCGATGATCTGCTCCAGAGACTTTACTTCGATTTCTTTTTCTCCTGCTGCTTCCACTACGGCCTCTTCTACCGGTGCGTCTTCCTCTGCTACAGGTTCTTCCGCCTCTGCCGCAGGAACCTCTTCAGGTTCTACTGCAGCTTCAGGTTCTTCCGCAGGCTCTTCCACGATCTCCAGCACCCCTTCCGGAAGCGCAGCCAGCAGCTCTTCTACTGTTTTCGGCATTTCCCCTAAAGGATCCTGTATTTCACGCTTTGGTTCCTTCGGCTCCACTTTCAGTTCCGCAGGCTTTGGAGAGGCCTGTCTCACTTTATCCTCTAATACAGAAGCCCAGTCGAAATCAACGGCTTCCGTCTTTCTATTCTCTGTCGGGAACCCGTCCAGATCCCACTGGAATTCATCCAGATGAACAACCTTCTTCGGTTTCTTTTCCTCAACAGGTTTTTCTCTTCTTTCCACGAAAAACATCGGCTCCAGGTCTGCCGCCTTTGGTTTTTCTGTTATAACTCTGGTTCCGCACTCCGGACAGAACTTGTCGCCGCTGCCCAGCGGTTTTCCACAATTCTTACAAAACATAATGCCCTCCTAGCCTGTTTAATCCCTAATCTGTGCATTCAGCTCTTCAAAGGTATACTGCCGCCCGTCCTTCGCAACTGCGCAGTCGCGGCTGAAATATTTTATCGTCGGCTCCACTTCTGGTTCCGACGCGTTCTCTTCTTTCTCATCCGGCGTATCTTCCTTTGCCGGCCGTGGTGCCTCTGTCGGCACTATGGCTGCAGCTGCAGCTGCCGGAACACCGCCTTCGGTCGTCACTCTGCCATCTATGTAAATGACTTCCGTTCTCTTGTCATTCAGATGCTTTACATTGTCATTGATTTCGGATACGGTTTCGCTGATCTGTTCCAGCATTCTCCGCTTCCTGCCGGCACTGGCAATGGCCTTGCCGATGCAAATCACACCTCCAACGATAAGCACTGCAATGACTGCAATTTCTATCGGTTCCTGGTAAATCGTGATGTATTCACCGATTTTGCCAATTACGTTCATGGCATACTCCTCCAAATTACATTTCATAATATTATACAACAAAACCCATTTGATAGCAAACCGAAATGGCAAAAAAGAGCAGTCTCTTTTGGATTTCAAAAGAAACTGCTCCCTTTTCCGGACAAGCCGTTTTAGTATTCGTTCTTGTTGTTATTCTTATTGTTGTTCTTGTTCTGATTTTTGTTGTTATTCTTGTTGTTATTCTTATTCTGATTCTGGTTTTTGTTGTTTTTGTTTTCCATGTTCCATCCCTCCTCTGACAGTATTCTGTGCCGGACGGACGGAATTATGTTTGGAAAATTTTTATCAGAACAATTCTGCTTCTGCCCGAAGCGGAATCGATGGCGCCGCGCCGGATCTCGTTACCGCGATGGATGCCGCCTTTGCTGCCAGACGCAGACAATCTGGGATTTCACGTCCTTCTGTCAAAGACGCCAGAAAGTATCCTGTAAAGGTATCTCCCGCACCCGTAGTATCCACGGCCTGCACGGAATAAGCCTCCTGCCGGCATACCCTTTGGCCACAGCCGTACAACGCACCGGCTTCTCCCAGTGTCAGCACAATCTCCGCGCCGGAATACTGTTCCGTCAGTTTCTGTAGAATGTTCGCAGGTTCCCGCTCTCCCGTCATCTGTTCGCCTTCCACCTCATTCAGAAGGAAGATGGAGATTTTGTTCAGATCTACGTCCTGCAGTCTGTCGTTATAGGGGGACGGGTTCAGCGCAATCTTCAGGCCGCGGGCATAGGCTTTGTCGACGATTTCACTCAAAAGATTTATTTCGTTTTGCAAAAGCAATATGTCGCCGGCATCAAAAACGCCAAGCACCTCATCCACAAAGCCACTGGTCATGGTCTGGTTAGCCCCGCCGAAGAGGAGAATTGCATTCTGACCGCTGTCTTCCACCTGAATTACCGCGTGACCGCTGGGACCCTCCAGGGTCCTGACATGGGTGCAGTCCACACCTGCTTCCTCCAGTGCAGTCAGAAGCATACTGCCGTCTTCTCCGATACAGCCCGCATGATACACCTTCGCACCGGCTCTCGCCAGGGCAATGGACTGGTTGAGACCCTTACCGCCGCAAAATACGTCACGGGAAGATGCTGCCAGGGTTTCTCCCTGGCCACCGATATGTTCCACTCTGTAAATATAGTCCAGGTTCAAAGAACCGAAATTTACGATCTTCATAGCTTTACCTGCTTCCTCTTATTCCGGTTTGCTGATTTCCGCGATGAACCAGTCTTCGAAGGCTTCGCTGTCCACGTCCATGGCGTAGTTTACCTTCGGTTCGCGATCGTCTGTCTGGAACATGTTCGGCTGCATCACGGTGGTGCCTGCCGCCGGCCCTTCCAGGACGACTTCCAGGAACCGCTGGTCCATTGTGAAGAATTCAGGATGAATCATATAACAGATCGGGCATACGTCATGGAGACGGATACCTTCCTCGAATGTTCCGCCCTTATAGAAATCCATGATGCCGTACAGCATATCCTGAATGCGGCCTCCCTGCTTCAGCATGGCCTCTGTCTTCTTTGTGGCGCAGGCTCTGTTGGTCACGTTGAGGCCCATCATAGTAATCGGCACGCCGGACTTCAGGACCATGGCCGCCGCATGAGGGTCGCAGAAGTAGTTGAATTCCGCACTGGAATTCACGTTGCCTCCAATAGTACTTCCGCCCATGCAGATGATCTCGTCGATCTTTTCCTTCACTTCCGGATACATGTGGAAGAGGATTGCAATGTTCGTCTGACTGCCGATTGGAATCAGGGTAATCTTCTCATCACTTTCCATCAGGACCTTGCGCATGGCTTCTACCGCATGTAAATCTATCGGCTTTCTTGTCACCGGCGGAAAGTCGTAGCCATCCATACCGCTTTCCCCGTGAATGAAACTGGAAGGCTGATGGGGTTTAATCAGCGGTCCCGGACATCCCATCGCAACAGGAATGTCCACGTCAAAAAACTCAACCAGCTTCAGCGCGTTGGCCGTGGTCTTATCTACCGTCACGTTTGCGCCTACCGTGGTAATCAGTTTGATATCTAAATCCGGGTGACGGAAGGCGACTGCCATCGCCGCTGCGTCATCGATGCCCGGGTCTGTATCTATGATAATGCTTCTCTTTGCCATGGTAATGCCTCCTCGCGTTTTCTCTTATGTGTTAGGATAACAGGTAGAAATCCATCTGGTCTGTCAGCTTCATCAGCGCCCAGACAGCGTCATTTACCTGAAAACGGTTGTTGTAATAGCCGATGCTCAGTCTCACAAGGCCGGTATCTGCCGTGCCCAGGGCTTCGTGCATCAGTCTGCTGCCGTGATGGCCTGCTTTCGTCACAATGCCATATTCTTTTCTCAGATATTCCTTCACTTCCTCCGGCGTATGGCCTTCCACGGAGAAGGCGATAGTCGGAATACGGGTGTTGGTTCCGAAGTTTCCGTAGACTTTCACCTTATCCAGAGACTGGCTGGACTCAAAGAACCGCTTTGCCAGTCTGTGCGGCCACATGGAAACGCCGTAGATGCCCTTTTCCAAAATGAAGCCGACGCTGACAAAGAGTCCGCCCAGCTTCTTCTCGTCAATTTCGCCGATGATTTCTTTGTTAACCTCGTCAAAGGTTTTCTTTAACTTTTCATCCGCAAAGCAGATGCCGCCGATGCCGTATGGGCCCATCAGCTTCTTATGACTGGTAAAGCAGTATACGTCTACACCCAGGTTTACCAGGTTCACTTCTGCCGCTCCTGCAGTCTGACAGCCATCGGAGATAACCGGCAGCTTATGACGGCGCGCGATGTTGCAGACTGTCTCCAGGTCGGCAATGTTTCCCGTTACGCTGCATCCGTGGGCGCAGACGATGGCTTTTGTGTCCTCTTTGATCAGTTCTTCCAGTGCATCGCAGTTCAACGTTCCATAAACATCGATGCCCAAAAGGTCGTAGGTCACACCCATGTCCTCCAGCACTGCGATGGTCGCATCCTGTTCCGTAACCGTGGTGATAACGTGGTCACCCTCTTTGAGGAAGGTGCGCAGAGCCAGCGCTACAGCCTGGGTGCCGCTCTGTGTAAATGCGATGTTTTCCGGATGTTTCATACCAAAAAGTTCCGCGATCAAAGGTCTCACTTCCCCTTCGGTCTTCGGTGCCGCGCCTTTGACGCCTTCCGGTTTCTGCTGTGTTGTCGCTGCGTTATTAAAGAAAATCATATGCTCCTCCAAATTCATTCTGTTGATATTTTCTCAGACTTCAAATAATACGATTTTAATCGCGAAGTCTGTCTCGTCCTGTTTCGTTTCTATGTAGCCGCCGTAGTGTTTCGCGATGGTCTCCATGCTGGTAATGCCTATCTTTCTGCTCTCCACCACTTTCGGCGATTTGTCTTTTTTGTTGGATTGTCTAATGACGATGCGTCTCTTTTCCGTGTCGATAGTCAGGCTGACCGGCGCATCTGGGTCTGCGTATTTCAAAACGTTAGAGGACAGGTTGTCAAATATCCTGCGCAGTTCCTCCACGTCAAACTGCCCGCCGAATGTCGGACACCGGCTGATGTCGGCACTGCAGTCGAACTTTTCTTCCAGGCCTTCTTCCCATTCCTCCGTCAGCTGGGCCATCAGCAGCCTGCCGTCAGTAATCTCGCTCAACCTGCTGCCGCCGTCGAGGAGCCGCTCTGTCAGCGCCTTAATCTGTTCCGCTTTCGACTTTGTCAGTTCCAAAAAATCGTCCAGCTCTTCTTTGCTCAGATTTTCTCTGCCCTGCATATACTCCGCGTAAGACATGATAGCCGTCAGCGGCGTGCGGATATCGTGGGACAGATTCCGTTCCACCGCCTTCAGCTGGCGCTCTGTTTCTGCCAGGTAGTTGATGCTCTCTGCCAGCTCCGTCAGCTCGTTGTTCCCCTCCAGAGGGATTTCGTACTGCATCCGGTGGGTGCGAAGCGCCTCGATGCCATCTGTCAGCTTCCGGATATAGGCGAGTTTTCGTCCTACAAAGACCAGGAATAAGGTGATGAACAGAATCACCGATCCCAGGATGCTCAGATGCAGAACCATTTCGTCCAGCATGATGGACTGCAGGTCGTCGAGGCCGATCTGATTGGCCTCACAATATTCATATGCCAGAGTTCCCGCTGTTGAGTGCAAAAAGAAATAAAATATGGCGGAAACCACCGTGTCTGCCGCAATGAGAATCAGCAGCTCCCGGTTCAGTTTCGATCGTCTGGCGGTTCTTTCTTTAGTCGACATAGTAACCCTTTCCCCATGCGGTCTTGATATATTTCGGGCTGCGGGAATTGTCTCCCAGCTTCTTGCGGATATTCTTGATGTGTACCATGATGGCACCGTCGCCAACCGGTTCCTCCTCCCAAATGCTCAGATAGATATTATCCAGGGAGTAAATCTTCTTTCTGTGGGTAGCCAGCAGCTCCAGAATCTTAAACTCAGTGTAGGTCAGGTTGATGGTTTCTCCGCCTCTCAGGATGGACTGGCTCTCCAGATCCAGGACCACATCCTGCAACTGGAGATGGTTTGGGTTTGCCGCCGGTTTTTCCGGTTCCGTCCTGGTCTGTTTCCCCTTGCCAGACCTTCTCAGGATTGCCTTCACGCGCATCAAAAGCTCCATGTTGGAAAAAGGCTTTACGATATAGTCGTCTGCACCCACGGAAAAGCCCATGACCTTGTCGGACTCTCCGGAATAAGCGGTCAGAAAGATCAAAGGCGCCTCTTCATATTTCGCCCTGATTTCCGATCCTGCCATGAAGCCCGTCATCTCCGGCATGTTCACATCCAGCAGATACAGATCTACCGTTTCGTCTGCAAGTTCCACGGCCTGTCTGCCGTTTTCCGCCTGTATCACCGTGTAGCCTTCCCCCTTCAGCAGGAGGTTCAGGATATCACGGATTTCCTTCTCGTCGTCTGCAATCAGAATGCAGTGTTTGTCGTCTCTCATGATGTTCCCCTTTGTTTTTCTATAGTTCCAGAATCCGGTATTCGTATCCCAGGGCGTCAAAGAACCGGTACATGTCATCCATGGTAATGAACGCCGTTGCCGTGTTCACGTTAGGATGGAAGGTGATGTATCTCTCGTCCAGAATGCCTTGGTCCAGGATGATGTTCACGTCGTGTTCCTCGTTATTGAGGAGGCCAAAGATGGATACGGTTCCTGCAGGCAGGCCCAGCTTGTGCATCAGTTTTTCCCCGCTGCAGAAGTGCAGGCCCTTGGTCGGAATCAGCTCCTCCAGGGCCTTCATGTCGATGGGTTTTGCACCGTCTGTTACCACCAGGTAATAGGCCTTGCTCTTCTTGTTGCAGAGGAACAGGGTCTTGGTTTTCACGCCCTCTTCACCCTCGATATACCGGTCAGCTTCCTCCGTGGTCATGGCCGGCGGATGCTCGATGATGCGGTATGTTATATTCATTTCGTCGAGTTTTTCTTTTACAAAATGATATTGATTCATGTCCATCTCCCTGTTGTCTCATAGTTAGCTACATTATAGCAGTTGGGACGGGTTTCGCGCAACTAAAATACGGGCAGGGCCTGTGGCCCCGCCCGCGTGATGCAATATGCACAAAGCTGTGCAGTTATCTTGTCTTTACAGTCTTCACTTTGGACCATGCGGAGTAGTATTTTACACCTTTCACAGTCTTGTAAGCTCTAACCTTTACGTAATAAGTCTTCTTCGCCTTCAGTTTCTTGACTTTTACCGAAGCCTGGGAATACTTCTTCACTCTGGTAGTTTTCTTGTTCTTTGTGAACTTCTTATTGGTTGCTGTCAGCACTTCATAGCCTGTAACCTGTGCCTTCTTGCCTTTGGCCCATTTTGCAGTGATGGCTTTCTTTGCAGTTACAGGTTTCTTAATGATTGGGGCCTTTGGTACAATCTTAAAGGTCGCAGTCTTCGTTCCGGAGTATTTTCCTTTGAACTTGACAGTTACAGTTGCCTTGCCGATATTCTTATTGTTCTTGTAAGTAACCTTGTAGTTTGCAGATGAAATGATCCTGCCATTGGTATCTTTCGCGGTTACCACCGGTTTCCGGACTTTGCCTGTGTACACAACAGTTTTTGCAACGGTTATGGATTTCACTTTTGCAGTCACAGTTCCTGTGTTTGGCGTACCTGGAGCAGGTGTTATCGTTCCACCTGTAGATCCGCTGCCCTTGATTTCAAAGCTCAGGGTCTTGGTGCCGCTGTAGTTGCCCGTCATCGTAACAGTCACGTTGTATGTACCCGAATTCACACGTCCAGACGCGTAGGAAACCGTATAATCGGTGCCTTCTTTTAAGACTGCGCCAGCAGAATCTTTTACCGTCACAGCCGGTGTGCAGACATTACCGTTATAGGTATATGCGGTTTCAGAGAGGCTGAATGTCTTCGGCATACGAATCGTCGTTGTGGATTTGACGGTTTTGCAGTCTTTGCATCTGGTCACAATCTCCCCGCCTATGCTCAAAGATGCCTTGCGAATTACAACCTGTTCATATGCGTGGTCTGTCAGCTTCGGAATGACCGTTTGTGGCTGAAGGGTTGTCTGGCAACCGCTGCATTTCAGAAGATCTGTCTTGCCATCTTTCTTACAGGTTGCTGCGGTTCCTTTTATAGCAACATAAGGGGTATGTTTACCTGTTGCAGGAATTACTGTCTGCTTCACGGTAACAGTGCCGCATTCCTTGCACTTCTTGCCGTCAGTCAGGCCGGTGGTCTTGCAGGTTGCTGCCTTGCCTTTGATGACTTCTTCTTCCTTATGGGGCAGCTTAGGAATGGCCTTAGCCTTTTCTGTATAATAACAGCCGGAACATTTCAACTCTGGTGTCAGTCCCCAGCTGCTGCAGGTAGGATCCTCTCCTTCACGCAGTACCTGCATATCATGGGGCAATACAGGGATTTCTTCCAGGCCTGCTATTACCTTTTTACAGTCATAGCACTTCGTTCCTGCCGTACGCCCTGGCGTGATACAGGTTGGCTCCTCACGCTTGTAATCCAGTAGGGCTGAATGGTTATATCTGTTGGTGTCGCGGTATTCTTTCTTTCCGCACAGGCAGTATCTGCGTTCCTTCACTACATCATAGCAGTTTCCCGGGAACCAGGTCTTCCAGTTTCTCCAGCTGCAGGTATGGTTCCCTTGTTCCTGATCTACGACAGCTTTCTTGCTGACGGTTACGCTAATCTTAATCGCAGTTTTTTGATTTTCTGAGAACTTCAGTTCCATAGTGCCGGAGCCTTCAGTCTGGCCGGTCAGCACCAGGTTACCCTTATCGTCCATGGACGCTTTGGCGATGATTTTGCCGCCAGCATCCTTTGCATCGGTATAAGATGTCGCTTTCAGTCTAACCGGACCGTTGACCTGCAGGTTTTTATAGTCTTCCAAAGTCGTATTGTTAGACACGGTGGAAATGGTCTTGCTTTCACCAAGATGAACGGTGGTTGTCTTTAAGGCGTTTACATCCAGATATTCCGTCTTTGTCTTCACGGTAAAGCAATCGGATTTGATATTCTTCTTAAAGGCGTTGTGATCAACAGAAGTATCTTCTTCAGCAGTGCTCTTCGCCGTTACCAGATCGTCATCAAAGAGCTGTACCCAGTAGGTAATGCCGTCCGCCTCAAAATGGCCAACGCCCATGCGGGTGTGATTTGGGTCGATCATATTCGCATAGTGATCTTTAGATTCAATCCAGCCCTGCACGGCTTCTTCTGCATCCAAGGATGCGCAGGCAATGTTTTCTGTGGTTCCATTATCAATTCTGCCTGAATAAACGCCTTCTAATGCTGTATAGAATTCGCTGCCGTCAGGTCTTATATGGTCAAAGTTCAGAGATAATTCTGCAGCTCTCTGCATCGCTGCCTTGGTCAGTTCATCATCCAGAACCAGCGTACTGAGGGTATCATCTTTGGCTTTACGAGCCTGGTTGGTCAGCTTGACAACTTCGTCTACAGCATTATAGTCCTGCTGGCCGCCGACAGAAACATCCCATGTTTCTCCCGCTGAAACAGATACTTCCTGCTGGGTGTCACTGACACCGCCGAAGTGGTGTTTCAATGTGTTGTCGATAACGCCGGATAACGGTTTCCCGATTTCGGCATAACGAACCACATATGCCATGTCTGTCGTTCCTTCAACATATTCCTTGTTCTCCAGCCCTGTCTCGATAACAACTTCTTCTTCCGTAATCACCAGTACCAGTGGATAGTTATAAAAACTTTGATCTTTAAAGACTCCGCTGTTATAAAGCATACTTAAATAGGCCTGAAACACATACCATCCATTGGGATGAAACTCAATTTTGCTGGCTGTGTCCTCGCTGATGTAGTTATTTTTAAAAAAATTCAAGTCAACACGCGGCAGGCTTGGTCCACCTGCTTCGTATGCCACAACGTTTACTCTTGGATCGTCCAGCCAGCCTGTGGCATTGAGCTTGTCAAAGTCTGCTCTGTCTACACCACATCGCGTGCAGAAGAAAACCAGAACAGTAACACCGCCGGAAGGATGATTGGTATCATCATATTTTACAGCAGTATTAAAGACTTTTTCATCTTTCCAGTCTCTGATTGGGGTCTTATTCCAAAAGGAAGTCAGATAGTCTATGACCGGTTTCTTTGAATAATTCATATTCACGCCAGGCTGATAGACGTATTCATCTGCTGACGCAGTCTGTGTAGCTTGTGTCGTTTCTGCCATGACGGATGCCGGCATTACGCAGGTAAGTACCAGGCACAAAATCAGCGTCAGGGCTGTTAGTTTCTTTTTCAAAATGTTCATCTCCTTCTATGTCTATATAAAAATACACACTTCTACAGATAACATTTTAGCACAAAGATTTTTATCCGAATGCCGATGGCGTGAATGGTCGTTTTCAGGGTGCGAAATGCAGATATGCAAAACGGGCGGGCCATGAGTGGCCCCGCCCGCGTGATGCAATATGAACGAAATGTCGTTATTTATTTTACTTTTACTTTCTTCACTGTAGACCAGTCGGAGTAAATCTTTACCCATCTGCCTACAACTTTCACGCTCTTATATGCTCTTACTTTGACATAGTACGTCTTCTTGGACTGTAGCTTCTTGATCTTTACGGATGTCTTCTTGTAACCGTTTACCTTTACGGTCTTACCGCCGAAGAAGTTCTTATTTGTCGAATACATGACTTCGTACCCGCTTACCTGGGCTTTCTTACCTTTCACCCATTTTGCGGTCAGCGTCTTCTTTGCAGAAACCGGTTTTTTGATGGTTGGTGTCTTTGGGACAACCTGGAACTTGGCCGTTGCCGTTCCGAAGTAATTGCCCTTGAACTTAACATCCACGTAGGCATTACCGATGGCCTTGTTCTTGCCATACTTCAAGGTGTAATCTCTTCCCTGCTTCAGCACCTTGCCTTTGGAATCCTTAACGGTTACTTTTGGTTTTACATACTTGCCCGTATAGGCAACCTTTTCTTTGACGGTGATGGCGCCGATTTTCGGAATCTTCGTCTCGTCATAAGGCAGGTGACAGACACTGCAGATTTTGGTAATCGTACCATCCAGGGTCAGCATTGCCGGCACAGTGGAAACATACCCCTCTGCATGCGGCAGTCTGCTTAGGATCGTCTGTTCCGTCAGGAATTTACCGCAGTCAGCACATTTCTCATAGGCACTAAGTCCATAGTCTGCACAGGTTGCCGGTGTACCCGGATCGATGATTACATTGTGCGGAAGCGGGCCCTCACCGATTTCACCACAGACACCACAGACTGCAGAGGTCACACAGGTTTGTCCGAACCATTTGTGACCAAGTGCACTTCCTTCTGTTGCCTGACAATTTTTGCAGGTTTTCGGCGTTGTACAGGTTGCTGCTTTATAGGCGTGAGGCTTTAAGCCCCCTTCTGTCGCGCCACAAAGCGTGCAGGTCTTCGGTGCAGCACAGGTTGCGTCTTTCCACTTGTGCACGACAGTGCCTTCTGTTTCACCGCATTTCTTACATTTCTTCGGCGTAGTGCAGGTTGCTTCAGCAAAGTCGTGTTTGCCGTTTTTCACAGTTGCAGTTGCTTCACAAAGGGAACATTTTCCCTTTACGCAATTCACCCGTACATAACTGTGCTCCTTTGAGAGAGGACCATATTCAAAAGTTTCTGTTCCGACTGCTGTACAGTTTTCACAAGTATAATAGTATGTCGCCGGTGCAATACAGGTTGCATCAGATGCCTTATGTTTTAAAGCTCCGTTACTTGTAAACTGGTGTCCCGGTGCATCGTCAGCCTGTCCTCTGACATAACTTACACAGGTATCACAGAAAGCCTCGTACGTAGTTCCTACATCACATTTCGCACTTTCATTTTTTGTGATGCTATTGGCCCTTATCGCTTCTGTATGTCCGCATTCCCACGCAACAGCATCTGCCGTCACTGCATACACAGGATTTGCCGTCCCAACTACTGCCATGGTGCATACCATGGCAAAAGCCGCGGCTAATGTTATCAGTTTTCTTTTCATTGTTCAAGCTCCTTCCTCTGGAGTCTATTTGACCTTCACGGTTTTCACCTTACTCCAACTGGAGTAAACGTTGGTGCTCTGCGGCCAGTAGCCCCTGATTTTCACGTAATAGGTTTTCTTAGCCTTGAGACCCTTGAATGTCCACTGCAGTTTGCTTGGGGAAGAAATGGTGAAGGTCTTTACGTTCTTCGTGAACTTCTTGTTGGTTGCTACCATCACCTCATAGCCTCTGATCTTGCCTTTCTTTGGCTTTGTCCATTTTGCGGTAATCGCCTTCTTGCCGCCCTTCACGGACTTCAGAGTTGGTGTGTAAACCTTGATATTGGTTGTCTTAAATGTTCTTACAGGTGACCAGTCACCATATAACAGCTTATTACCGTTTGCCGTTTCAATGGTGGAACCAAGACGGATTCTTACATAATATGTTGTGTTCTTCTTCAGATTCTTGATGGTAACAGAGCCCTTCTTTTTGCCTTTTATCGTCTTGGCATTGGAGAAGTCCTTTTTGGTTGCATACTGTACCTGCTCAGTGGCTTTCGCATTAACAATAATTCTGTTATTTTCTGCAGTGCCGCTGACACTTGCACGTTTTGGCAGTTTCTTGAGGGTAATCTCTTTCGGAGTGGCAGAAGATCCCTTTACACCAACGGTTACCTTCAGCTCCTTTAGATAAGCCCCCGATGATACCTTGTCAAACCATTTGTTGCCAATGGTTGCGGTATTCTTGGAGAAGATGCCTTTTGCGAGAATCTTGTCTCCGGAATAAATCTTCACTTCAGCAGATGCCCCGATTGGATCCCATCCGATGACATATTCATTATCTTTATTGATATCGTAAACCTTCAAATTTTCCAGAGTGTACTGGATATCCTGTTTCTGGATATACAGGGTTCTGCCGCTGTACTGTACCGCTGCCCACTGATCATCGGTTCCTTCTGGCAGTGCATGCAGTCTGGTGTAGATGGATACTTCTACAGGGCTTGCAGAAGCGGTATCCTTTGCTTCATACAGCTTCGCCCAGTTGCCGGACTTCGGATAAACCTTGATTGGGGAGGAACCCGCCGGTGTCACCGGATTGCTGCCCTTGTAGTTGATATACGCAGAATTCATGTAGCCGTAGTAATATTTGTGACCCATGTAGTTGGTATCGTTACTGCCGCAGAACAGCACTTTGTAATAAGTTGCGGTGTCGCCCTCTGCCTGGGATGGGATTGGCGTTGGGTCTACAACGTACATTTCTGAATTTACAGTATATGCGTAGCAGTTACCGGATCCTGTGTCCCCTGGTTTTGGGAACACGCGCAGGTTATATGCAGTAACCTGGCCGATGCCGCTGTAGTATCTGTTTGGTGCGACTTCTTCTTCCGCATAAAGGTTCAGATATACTTTGTCTCTTTCTACTCTGTAGAAACCTGCCTGATGGGTTCTCAGCAACATGTAGGCATAGCACTGTCTTGCATTGATGCCACTGTATCCCTTCAGACCGTCACTCCAGATGGTAACCCATTCGTCATCATAGGCTACAACCTGATACTTGGTACCTTCTCTGCAGATAAATTCCTGTGCACTTGCGTTGCTTGGCCAGCCCACGCGGGAATTGTCCGCATAACCCTGTCCGGAAATTGGGGAATTATACAGATTGTACAAGTGCTGCATGTTATCTGTGGAGATCCATCTTGGGTCAATCCACTGACCCTGAATATAGTATTCATACTTATCCCCTTCGGAATCCACAACAGACTTGATGTTCACGAAAGCACCTAATCCGTCTTTACTTTCGCGGTCCATCATTTGGTTTTCGCCAATCAGCAGGGCTTCCCCTAAGACCTGTACGTTTGGCACCATGTCCTTAATCTTCAGGTTGGTGCCCTGACCAGACTCATACTTATGCTGTGCCTGCGGCGTATGGGTCTGCGTAATCTTCGCTTCTGCCTTTGTTGTGGCCAGACCAAGACCTGCGGCTACGACAAAGATGCACAAAAGCGATACCGTCAGCCATTTAGAAACCGTTTTTCCTTTTGTCATTTCGTTCATCTCCTTCAAAATATTTTCACACATTTATAAAAATGGGTAATCTTTCACAACTATCAGTATACTCTTATTTTTAGCTGAGAACTGTTTGCGGTGTGAACGGTCGTTTTTTCGGTGTGAAATGCAAAGAATTCCAATAGGAAACGGGCGGGTCTTATGACCCGCCCGCATCGCAAAATTGCTTTTTTATTCGGTTATTTTACCTTTACCTGTTTCACTGCAGACCAGTTGGAGTAGTATTTTACTTTCCCTACTGTCTTGTATGCTCTTACCTTTACATAGTAAGTCTTCTTGGCCTTTAGCTTTGTCACCTTGGCAGAAGTTGCTTTTGCTTTCTTTACAGTTACTGTCTTCTTGCCTACGGTGAACTTCTTGTTAGTTGCAACCATGACTTCGTAGCCAGTAACTTTCTTAGCTACCTTGTTCCATTTTACCGTTACGGCCTTCTTTGCTGCTACCGGTTTCTTGATAGTTGGCGCTTTAGGAATAATCTTGAAAGTTACAGCCTTGGATCCTGAATAGCTTCCTCTGAACTTTACAGTTGCAGTCGCCTTTCCAACCTTCTTATTATTCTTATAGATTACAGTATAGCTGGCAGCGCTGACGGTCTTCCCCTTGGTGTCCTTCACAGTTACTTTCGGTTTCAATGCCTTACCCGTATAGACTACACTCTTTGCAATAGAAACTGATTTGATTCCGGCAACGGAAGTGACCGGAGTCTGGGTTGTGCCGGAAATCTTTGGAATGACTTTCTGTTTTACTGTAACAACACCGCAGACCGTACACTGTTTACCCTGTGTTAAGTCAGTGGATGTTTTCGTTGCAGCTTTTGCTGGAAGCGTCTTTTCCTTATGACCTAGTGCAGAAAGTTTTCTGATTTGGGTTGTGATATTACAGTACTTACATTTCTCGTGAGACATATAACCAGCCTCTGTACAAGTCGCTGCTTTGGCTGGAACCATCACGAAATCATGATTCAATTTACTGATTGTCTTTTGTTTTACTGTCACAACGCCACATCGTGTACACTTCTTTCCATCAGACGTGCCTGCGGAATTGCAGGTAGCAGCTTTCCCCGGAATGATTTCTTCCTGATGACCCAATGCAGGGATAACCGTTCCTGCATCTGCCAGTTTGCCACAGCGGGTACAGTTTTTAGCATTGGTATATCCATCTTCTGTGCAAGTCGCCGCTTTATCTTCGACACTTGCTCCTGGCTCGTGTCCCAGCGCAGGGATTGTTATACTTTGTGACGATGTTTTTGCACCACAGACGGAACACTTTTTGATTTTGGAGCCCGCCGTTGTACAAGTAGCCTCTTTTTCTACCACGTCAACTTCTGTATGTGACGTTTTCGGAATGGTTTTACCACCCTCTAGGTCTCCACAGTCCTTGCACTGATACAAGGCAGTGATACCCGTAGCCTTACAGGTTGCAGGGCGTTCATCTCTAAAGAATTCATATTCGTGGGTTGTAGTTCTCGGAATTTCCTCACGTGGAATCAGAATCTTAAAACAACGAGTACAGTGAGTCTCTTCTGTCCAGCCAACCTGCACGCATGTCGGTGCCTCTGCTGGACGCACCGCTTCCACATGACGGATTGGTATATCTTCAAATTGGAGTTCGCCGCAGATACAATATTTTCGATTCAGTCCCGTACCGTAACAGGAAGGAGCCCTCCACTCTCTCCATTCACTACTCCATACATGCTCATGTTTCGGAGGAATTTTGTACTCTACGTTTACCGTGAAAGGCGTCTTCTGCTCCTTTGCAAAGGTGATATTGAAACTACTTCTTCCCTCAGATACTGCATCTAAGATAAATCGTTGGTTCTCTTCGTCCAGCCGTATTTCCCCAATGTTGGACATGCCGCTGGTATCACATCCGTGTATTCGAATTGGCGTCCGCACATACTTTGATACTGCATTCATGTCACCCGTTGAGGTGATCTGTTCAAGCTCTGTTTCATGGTAAAAAGAGATCGCATGCTCACCGCTGTTTTGGATAAACACATTTTTCGGTGCATAGATGTTCCAATGATATCCCAAAGAGCTGACCGGAACATAGTGGGTAACACTGCCAGTCTTTTCTAACGGCACCGACGTTACTTCCTCCCAATATCGCACTTCGAAGATTTGCACCCAATAAATTTGGTCGCCGACTTGGGCATGACCCACACCCATTTTCACATTACCAGCATTTGTGATATTATCGCGGTGCCCTTCAGAGTTCATCCAGCTATCCATGGCCTGCACAGGAGAAGTCTGGCCAGAGGCAATATTCTCACTATAATGCGCAGCGTTGTGATACTTATCGATGTTTACGTCATCATCGTAGCCCATTTCCTCAAGAATCGTAGCGAAGATGGTTCCATTGGGTCGCCAATGATTATAATACACTGCCAGTTCCGCAGCACGCTTCATTGCAACCTCAGTCAAATCCGCATCCAATACAACCTCATTACGATTATAAGTTTGTACACGGGTCGAATTCACAAGTTCTGCCACCTCGTATGCATAGTTATAATTTTGTGTCACCTTGACATCCAAGGTCCAGATTTCATCTGCAGCAATGTCGACTTTTTCATTGAGGCCTAAATCTGGAAATAACCATGTTAATGTCTCAGTGATGATTTTCGCATCTGTTACATTCAAATCAACGAAACGGCCAACTCGTCTCAAGTCTTTTCCCCCATCTTCCATTACCACTTCTTCTTCGGTAATGATGCCTACAGCCGGCGAATACTGCTTTTGGGGTCCCACGTAGCCATCAATGAAATGACCCCCTGCGTTACCTGCGTTAGCATACCACTTTACCTTATCTACATAATCAGAAGCGAAATTCTCCTGTAGACGCATCACTTCAAAAACTTCACAACTCCCCATCATGTACACGTTAATACGCTCATCATCCAGCCATCCCTCACTTCCCAGTGTTTGTAACAGCTGGTTACTTCGTGGACAGTTATTCATGAAATTGATAAATACCGCCGCCCCATTGCGAGGAACTTCATAGCGGAATACTTCATACTTGTCTGTAGCCATCTCTGTCGCCTTAAGGGCAAAGGTCAGACTTTGGTTACTGTTTTCAATCCACCAACAATCCTGAAGATTCTTTCGATCTTCATAGACATAGCCTTCGTTGGTATGTCTTTTCCCTTCTGCGGCCATGACACCTGTCGGTATAAGAACGATTACCATGACAATCATCATGAGACCGAGAAGTCTCTTGTATATTGATTTCATCATAAAACCTCCCTTGCGTTGTCGATTATCTTTAAAAAATTGATAATCTTTCACAACTATCAGTATACTCTTACTATTAGCTGAGAACAGTTTGCGGTGTGAACGGTCGTTTTTTCGGTGTGAAATGCAGGAAGCTACACATTGAAAAGGCTCCGAGGCGGGAGTATAATGAAAACATCAAGAAAAAGGAGACCGGAAATGCTGAAGATTGCCATTTGTGATGACAACCTGCGCTACCGCCAGGAGATGGAAGCAAACGTAAAAGCCTGGGCACAGGAACAGAATATGGAGGTAGACGTTGCCGTTTTTGACCACGGCGATGCGCTGCTGGCTGCCTGTCACGCCCAACAGCCTGACATCATTCTGCTGGATATTATGATGCCTCTCCTTAGCGGCATGGACGCTGCACATGAAATCAGAAAAGTAAATAAAGTGGTGAAAATCGTATTCTTTACTTCCGCACCAGAATTTGCAATAGCGTCCTACGATGTAAAAGCCTCCGGCTACCTTTTGAAACCGCTTCAAGTGGAAAAATTCCGCAATGTCATGAACGACTGCATCGCTGATATACAGGTGGAGCCAGACCATCTCATCACCAGAACCAGCCATGGTTATCAAAAGGTATTTCTCCACCATATCGACTGCATAGAAGCCCAGAACAAAAGAGTTCTCATCCATCTGGATGACCATAGCACCCTTGAAGCGCTGGACACCTTTACCCACTTCACGGAAACGCTGCCTGCAGAAAAAGGATTTTTCAAGTGTCATCGCAGTTATATGGTGCATATGCCGAATATCGATCAGTTTACGACGACGGAAATCGTTACCAAGTCCGGGATCCTTGTTCCGATTGCAAGAGGCTGTGCAAAAGATTTTAAGGATGCCTATTTCCATTACATGTTCGAGAAAGGAGAGTAGGAAATGTTCGAATTGCTTTTAGAACTATTCCGCCATGGAATGACGATGCTCTTTGGAACTTTCCTTTCTGCTGTCTTTCTACGGGTGGAAATGAACCGGCGGAACGTTTTGATTCTATCGTTTTTTTCGGCGTTGGCACTGGGGCTGCAGGGGATACTTTTTGTGCTGCGGGACGTGACCTTCCTCACCATGTATTATCCGTTGATTGCCCATTTGCCGCTGGCTCTGCTCTTCGTCCTGGCTTTCAGGCAGAAGCTGATACATGTGGTCTTTGCCATTACAACGGCTTATCTGTGCTGTCAGATTGCAAACTGGGCGTCTATGGTCCCTACATCCTTCAGTGGTGATACCATGGCAGTCGATTTAACATACACGATTGTTTTAACCGCTACCTTTGCGTTTATCTGCAAATACGCAGCCGGCTCCTTTGTCAACCTGTACAGTAAACCGGTTGGCAGTTTTCTGACCTTTGCCATCGTGCCGGGCTTCTATTACGTGTTCGACTATCTGTCTACCGTGTATTCGGATCTTTTGTACAGTCACAATATGCTGGTGGTGGAATTCACGCCGTTTCTGCTTTGCATGTGTTACATGTTTTTCTGCACGGTCTATTTCCGCCAATACGAAGAGAAGCTGGAGGTGGAACAGCATAATCAGTTAATGCAGATGCAGCAAAGCCGGGCCGAAAAGGAAATGAAGGCGATCCAGCACAGTGAGAAAACCATTGCGCTACTCCGCCACGATATGCGCCATTTCCTCGGCACCGTATCGGAATACATCGAAACCAATCAGCTGGACAAGGCGAAGGATTATATCCGGGACATCATCGAAGTCACCGACAGCACCAGGAAAAAAAAATACTGTGCCAACGACACAGTAAACATGATTCTGTCCTATTACGAGGAGACGCTGGAGTCCTTTTCGGTGCAGTTCACTTACGACCTGCAGTTACCAACCAGGGTGAAACTCTCCGATGTGGACTTGACTTCCATCCTGTCTAACGGCCTGGAGAACGCGATTCACGCCGTCTCCGCTCTGCCGGAAGAGCGTCGGCAGATTCACATGAGCCTTTCCGAAAAAGGCGGAAAGATTCTGCTTTCCATCAAAAACCCTTACGGACAGACACCGAAATTCGTAGGCGACATGCCGGTTTCCAAGGAAAGCGGCCACGGTTACGGCACCCAGAGCATTCGCTACACGGTGGAAAAACTGGGTGGCAACTGTCAGTTCGCACTGGTTGAAGGCCAGTTTGTGATGCGGGTGATTGTGTAAGATGGATATCCTTAGATTAATACAAAAGACACCCTGACTCTTAATCAGGGTGTCTTCATTTTTCCATGTATTAAGGTGTCCCTCAGGGGTTTTGTGGCCTTGCGAGTTCGAGCCCTGGACACCCTGTGGGATTTCAGCTAAATGAGTCCAAACCGTCCCGGTCGACCCGGTGACCCCTGCAATGCGAACACCGTGCTCTGTCACAGTGGTTCAATACTTAACGGTGCATAAACAATCTTGCGGATCAGTTGGACACTTTGCCGCTGCCGCCGCACACAGAGCATGTGCCGCCGCTGCAATAGATTCCGTCGCATAGCTTATTGACAGTTTCAAGCTCAGGCGAACCGTTAATATATACCCATTCGTCAGCCCAGATCCATTGATCGCCACCACATTCCTCACATTTCCCATCGCCATGGCAAACGCTACAAGTAACCGAATCAGAATTGGACTCGGGCAGAACAATTTCTGTAGTCGAATCTGTTTTCTCTTCCGACCAAGTCTCTTCCTGTTCGGAATCTTCGTAGATGGAAAGGTCTAAATAGGTACTGGGATGAACCTTGGGGGCCTTTTCGGCACAAGCAGAGAGTAGGGCCGCCGTGAAGAGTAGCAAAAGAACCAGTAACAAGGATTTCTTCATTATCAAATTCTCCTTTCCGCAGCAATTTTATTTGGAATAGCGGTATCTTAGAATAAGAATAGCATCATTTTCTTTGGAATGCAACTCATTATCATCACCGACAACGCGAAGAACAGGGAAATGCCGCCAATTAAAACACCGCCGAGCATATTCTTCAAACCCGAGGGAAGTTGGTAGACAAGCGCAAGAAGAAAACCGAGCGCAACCGTGACTTCCCTCAGAAAAGGAGAAGGAACGAAGTTATTAAAAAATCCC
>JAFWZZ010000012.1 GCA_017522185.1 Bacillota bacterium
CTCCAAAATAGAAAGGAACGGTTTCCGTTCCTTTTGTCATATGGTGCCGTGGCCAAGCGGTAAGGCACAGGTCTGCAAAACCTTTATTCCCCAGTTCAAATCTGGGTGCCGCCTCCAGAAAAAACCGTTGAGAATTCAACGGTTTTTTCGTTTTTTGTAATCGAAACAAAACAAAACCTCTCCTGTGAATCCGGAGAGGTTTTTATACTCTTTATTCTTTAATTTTTCTTGGATACCGTTCTATTTCGTCTGTTTCTTCACAGATATAGTCGATGCTTGTTTCAAAGAACCTGGAAAGAATAATGGCCTGTTCCAAAGTCGGTGCACGGTCGCCCCGTTCCATTTTGGAAAGTTCAGATTGATCGATGCCGGTAGCGATCTGCATGGCGATCTGTGTAACGCCTTTTCTTTCACGCAACTGTTTCAGGCGGCTTTTTTCCTGTTCTTTGTCGTTGGCTTTATTTGTTTCGTTCTTCATTTTGCATTCCCCCTTAAGGGTATTATTGCAAAATCCCATAAAGAAAATATGGGAATTCCCCATAATGCGAGTGCGCAATCCAATAGAGGAAGAACATAAAAAGAGACCGGAACTGTCCGGCCTCAGTATTGTAGGTTTATGCGTTCATTTCAGCCCATACGTCATCTAAGATGAACATGAGCTCTTCGCGGCAGCCGCCGCACTTGTTGCCTACGTTGGCAACTTCACATAGCTCTTTCAGATCTTTGATCTTTTTTTCTCTGATGATATCTTCAACTTCGCCTCTTGTGGTTTTACGGCAAGGGCAAACTTCGTACTCTCTGGATTTTTTATCTTTTGTCATGGCAACCTCCAATAGTAATTTGTTTCAAAATCTGTTATGATATATAAAGTATACCACAGAATGAAAGGAAAAAACATATGAATCGGTTCCGATATAAACTTTATGAATTTATGCAGGGCAGGAGAGGTATGGATGCTTTGAATCAGTTTCTGATGAAGGCCGCTTTGATTCTGCTTGTGGCTGCATTCATTTTTCGCAGGGTGGCAATTCTGTATGTCTTGACTTACTACGGCGGTCTGTTACTATTATTCTATGGGTATTACCGCATGCTGTCCCGCAATCTGTATAAGCGGGAAATGGAGAACAACCGATTCCTGGCGTGGAAGTACAAACGCAGTGGAAATGCGGGCTTTCAGCAGCAGACGTATCATGGTGCTGACTTTGAGCGCTACGTGTATTTCAAGTGTCCGTCCTGCGGGCAGAAGATGCGTGCGCCGCGCAAAAAAGGCAGAATCCGTGTACAGTGCCATAGCTGCGGAACCAGTTTTGAGAAAAAAGTATAAAACACAATCAATATAGAGGAGTATAGCATTATGAGAAAAACAAAAATCGTATGTACCATCGGTCCGGCATCAAAGGAAAGAGAAACCCTGAAGGAAATGCTGCTCGCAGGCATGAATGTAGCGAGATTGAATTTCTCTCACGGCACCCATGAGGAACATAGAGAAACCATCAACAGATTCAGATCTGTTCGTGACGAGCTGGATCTGCCGGCAGCGGTGCTTTTAGACACAAGAGGGCCGGAAATTCGTATTAAGAACTTCGAAAAAGGTTCTGAAATCCTGGATGACGGACAGGCCTTCACCATTACGACGGAAGACGTACCGGGAACCAAGGAGATTGTTTCCGTAAACTACAAGGATTTTCCGAAAGAAGTGAACAAAGGAAACCTGGTTTTGATCAACGATGGCAAGATTGTCATCAGGGTAGAGGAAACGACAGAGACAGAGGTAAAAGGCACCGTGGTTCACGGCGGCACCATCAGCAATCACAAAGGCATCAATCTGCCCAACGTGAATCTGAACATGGCCTACCTGAGCGAGCAGGACAGAAAGGACATCCTCTTTGGCATCGAGATGAATGTGGACTATATCGCGGCATCCTTTGTGCGCACCGCCCACGACGTGGAAATCATCCGAGAACTGCTGGACAAGAACGGTGGACAGGAGATTAAGGTCATCGCCAAAATCGAAAGTACACAGGGCGTTGAGAACTTCGAGGAAATCCTGCAGATCGCAGACGGTATCATGGTTGCAAGAGGCGATATGGGTGTAGAAGTGGCCTACGAAATGCTGCCGGGCATTCAGAAACGTTTTATCAGAAGATGTGTGCAGTCCGGTAAGATCGTTATCACTGCGACACAGATGCTGGAATCCATGATTACCAGCCCGATTCCAACCCGTGCAGAAATCACCGACGTTGCCAATGCTGTCTTTGACGGAACCACTGCGGTGATGCTTTCCGGCGAAACGGCTGCAGGCCAGTACCCGGTAGAAGCGGTGAAAACCATGGCAAAGATTGCAGAACAGGCCGAAGAAGATCGTCCGACTGTTCCGGGAAGAGACCCGATCTGGCACGAAATGGATGCGCTGGATGTAACTAATGCGGTGGGTCATGCAGCATGCACACTGGCTAAGGATATCAAAGCCGGTGCGGTTATGGCGGTCACAAAGACGGGATACACCGCAAGCAGAATTTCTAAGTTTAGACCGGATACACCAATTCTGGGTGCGACGCCGTACGAGAAGACTTACCACCAGATGTCCCTGGTATGGGGCGTTACACCGCTGATGGCAAACTATAAGTATGACATCGAAGTATTGTTTGACCACTGTGTGAGAAGAGCCCTGGCCCGTGGCGCGGTGGCAGAAGGCGACAAGGTTGTCATCACGGCAGGCATTCCACTGGACGTCCCTGGAAACACCAACATCATCCGTATCCTGGAAGTAGAAAAAGACGAACTGCTTTAGTTTCCATGCATAACACAAAAAATATAAAAGAGACCTTTTTATAAGGTCTCTTTGTTTGTCTGTAGGGTTGAATCGTTCTATTCAGCTGTTTCTTCAGTGTCCTGTTCAGCCAATACTTTCTCGTATTCGGCGAAAATTGCTTCTTTAATCTTGGTTCTGGTTTCAGAAAGCAGGGGATGTGCGATATCTCTGAAGTCGCCTTCGCCCATTTTTCTGCTTGGCATTGCAATGAAAAGTCCGTTCTGACCGTCGATAATTTTGATGTCATGTACTACAAATTCATCATCAAAAGTAATAGAAACGACTGCTTTCATCTTGCCGTCATCGCTGATTTTTCGGATTCTAACATCAGTAATCTTCATGTTTGAAACCCACCTTTCTTGCCTTTTCCTACAACATAGCTGTATTATACAACATTTTACAGTAGTCGGCAATGCGAAAACTAAAAAATCTGAAAATTCGGTAAAGCTTCAATGGTGCGGGTTTCCTCGTCTACGTCTCCCAGGTATATGATCGGCGTATAGTCAGTGATACGTTTCTTTTCCGGAAGAAGGCTGGCAATGGCGATGCCGGCACCGACTACGGTGACGTCGAATTCCGATAATATTTCGGCAATCCCTTTTGTACTGCCGCCGCCCCGCATGAAGTCATCGATGATGATGGCTTTGGAACCGGGCTTTACGGCGCGCTTGGAGATGGACATCTTCTGGACACGGTCATAGGAACCGGAGAAGTAATTGATGCTGACCGTGGAACCTTCGGATACCTTCGCCTCCCGTCGGATAATGACCAGAGGGAGATCCATCTGATGTGCGACCATGGAAGCCAGAGGAATTCCCTTTGTTTCTACGGTAGCTACGTAATCTGCGCCGCGGTCCTTGAACTTTTTGGTGAAGACCGTTGCCAGACGACGCACCAGATCCATATCAAACATGATGTCGGATGTGTAGAGAAAACCTCCGCCCAAAAGACGGCTGGAGTCTTTGATACGGCTACAGAATTCTTCCTGCAGGGCAGTCAGCTTTTCTTCGGAAATATCCGGGATGAAGCGGACGCCGCCCTTGGCACCGGAGACGGTCTCGATATAGCCGGAGCCCGTTGCAGCAACGGAGGAGGCAGCCAGGTTAATATCCTCGCTGATGCTTGATTTTGCAACGTCAAAGGTGTCGCAGAAATACTGCAGCGGGAATAGTCTGCTTGGGGAATCCATTAAGATTTTGATCATAGCGCCTACGCGTTCGGTTCGTTTCATTTCAGCACCTCCGGTAATATTAAATACATCATATTTCTTTTTGATTTTTTTGTCAAATGCTAAACATTTTGATGGAAAATATGATATACTACTTCTGTAGGTGTTATTGTCACCTGCGGAAATGAGATTTGGAGGAATTGGTAAATGATTAATTTATCAGATTACAGAAATATTCACTGCATCGGTATCGGTGGGGTAGGCGTTTCTGCTATCGCAGAGATTCTGCTTTCCAGAGGCTACCACGTTTCCGGCTCCGATATGAAACAGTCGGATCTGACAGACAGACTGGCTGCCGATGGGGTGAAGGTATATATTGGGCACAGTGCCGAAAACGTGGAGGATGCAGATCTGATTGTATATTCCGCGGCAATCGCAGAGGAAAATCCTGAGGTTATCAGAGCGAGAGAAAAGAATATTCCGCTGGCCAGCAGAGCTGAAGTGCTGGGCGTGCTGATGGATGACTTCAAGAACAGCATCGCAATCTGCGGCACTCACGGCAAGACGACGACTACATCCATGGTCTCCCTGATCTTAGACCATGCGAAGCTGGATCCGACCATTCTGGTAGGGGGTAACCTGGCTGAAATCGGCGGTAATGTCAGAGTGGGTCAGAGTGAGTTTTTTGTTACGGAAGCCTGTGAGTATAGGGACAGCTTCCTGGAATTGAGACCGAGAATCGAAGTCATTTTGAACATCGATTCCGATCATCTCGACTACTTTAAGGATATCGATCACATCGTGCGTTCCTTTGACCAGTTTGCGAAGGCAGTGCCTGCAGACGGAATTATCGTAGCTTATGATGCAAATCCATTCGTAAACCAGGTAATTAAGGACATTCCGGGCGCTATCACATTCGGATACAACGAAAACTGCACATATCATATTGCAAACGTCCATTTTGATGAAAACGGCAGAGGAAGTTTCGACATGTACCACCAGGGGGAAAACCTGGGTACTGTAAAACTGCAGATGCCGGGTGAACATAACATCCTGAATGCGGTTGCGGCATTCGCCTGCTGCCACCAGCTGGGTGTAGCACCGGAAGTGATTATTGATACACTGGACAAGTTTACGGGAACCCAGAGAAGATTTGACATTCAGGGTACAACCAAGGCTGGTGTCAAAGTTGTGGACGACTACGCACATCATCCGACAGAAATCAAGGCAACACTTTCCGCTGCGAAGAACATTCATCACAATAAGCTGTGGTGTCTGTTCCAGCCGCACACTTATACAAGAACCCTGGCCTTGTTTGATGAGTTTGCTGATGCCTTTGGCGATGCAGACGTACTGATTCTGGCTGAAATCTATGCAGCCAGGGAAAAGAATATCTACAAGATTTCTTCCAAGGGTCTGCTTGAGGAAATCATCAAAAAGCATCCGGACAAAGAAGTCTACTATATGGAAAGTTTCGAAGAAATGGCAGCTTACGTAAAGACACATGCTGTAGAAAACGATCTGGTTCTGACCATGGGTGCCGGTGACATCTATAAGGTTGGAGAAATGATTCTGGAAGAGTAAGGAGCCTGGAATGACGTACGAAGAATATTTGTTAGAGAAAGAGAAACGTCTCGGCATCTGCATCGAACACATGAATCATGGTGTGAGCTTTGTGGATATCGAAACTGCGTATATCGATAAAACCGTTGTCATCGGCGAAGGTACCCTGATTGGTCCATGCGTAACCATCGAAGGCAATACGGTCATCGGCAGAAACTGCAGCATTTTGCAGAACACCCGCATCAAAGACTCCGTCATCGGAGATGAAGTGGAAATTACGGCGTCCCACGTACTGGAAAGTAAAGTGGGAGACAAGACCAAGGTCGGACCGTTTGCATATTTGAGACCGAAGAGCGATATCGGTAAGAACTGCAAGGTTGGCGACTTTGTGGAAGTGAAGAACTCCACATTCGGCGACGGTTCCAAGGCTTCCCATCTGACTTACATCGGAGACTCCGACGTGGGCAAAAATGTAAACCTGGGCTGCGGCGTGGTCTTTGTCAACTACGATGGAACCAACAAGTTCCGCAGTGAAATCGGAGACGGCGCGTTTATCGGATGCAACACCAACCTGGTATCTCCGGTGAAGGTAGAGAACGGCGCATATATCGCAGCCGGCAGTACGGTTACGGAAGACGTGCCGGAAAACGCACTCTGTATCGCAAGAGCGAGACAGACTAATATTGAAGGATGGGCCGAAACCAAAGGCTTATATAGAAAAAACAAATAAACCAATCATACAACAAACTAAATCATGACAAGAGAAAGAAGAGGTGCAACAACATGAGAAGTGGTGTATTCACAGATTACAAAGTTTTCGCAGGAAATGCGCATCCTGAACTGGCAGAAGAAATTGCCTCCATTATGGGCAAGCCATTAGGAAAGGCAACTGTTACAAAGTTCAGCGACGGGGAAATCTCCGTAAACCTTTGGGAATCTGTAAGAGGTACAGACGTTTATATCATTCAGTCCACATGCAATCCGGTAAATGACAATTTAATGGAACTGCTGATTATGATTGATGCCATGAAGAGAGCTTCCGCAGGCAGAATCAATGCGGTAATCCCTTACTACGGCTATGCAAGACAGGACCGTAAGGCGAAGGCAAGAGATCCAATCACAGCGAAGTTAGTTGCTGACTTAATCGTTGCAGCAGGCGCAGACAGAGTGCTGACAATGGATTTACACGCAAACCAGATTCAGGGCTACTTCAATATTCCTGTTGACCACCTGATTGGTATGCCTATCCTGGCAAACTACTTCAAAGAAAAGAATCTGGACAACCTTTGCATCGTGTCTCCTGACCACGGCAGTGTAACAAGAGCAAGAGCCATGGCACAGGTTCTGGATTGTCCAATCGCTATCATCGACAAGAGAAGACCTGAACCAAACAAGAGTGAAATCATGAACATTATCGGTAACATCGAAGGTAAGAACTGCATCATCTTAGATGACATGATTGATACTGCAGGTACTATCACAAACGCAGCAAACGCAATTAAGGAAATGGGTGCAACTGCGGTATATGCATGCGCAACACACGCTGTACTGTCCGGTCCTGCTATCGAAAGAATCGAAAAGTCTGCAATCGAAGAACTGGTATTACTGAACACCATTCCTCTGGCTGAAGAAAAGAGAATCGAAAAGATGAGATTCTTATCCGTAGGACCTCTGTTCGCTGAAGCGATTACAAGAGTATTCACAAACGGCGCGGTTAGTGAATTATTTGACTAATTCCAAAGGACGGAGAATATATTTATGTATGTAATTTGCGGCCTGGGAAATCCCGGGAAGAAATATGCCAACACCAGACATAACATGGGATTTATCACCATTGACCAGCTGGCAGAAAAACATGACATAAAAGTAGATAAGGTAAAATTTAAGGCTTTGGTCGGCGAAGGTAGAATCGCCGGCCAAAAAGTCTTATTGGTGAAACCGCAGACCTATATGAACCTGAGCGGGGAGTCCGTACAGGAAGTCATGCATTTCTATAAGCTGGATCCGGAAGAGCTCATCGTCATCTACGATGATTTGGATCTGGAGGCCGGTGCGCTCCGCCTGCGCAAGTTTGGCAGTGCGGGAACCCATAACGGTATGCGTTCTGTGGTACAGCATCTGAACTCTGACCGTTTTCCAAGAATCAGACTTGGTATCGGCGGAAACGGAAAAAGAGACATTATCGACCATGTTATCGGTGGTTTTACAAAGGATGAAGTACCGGTATTAGAAGAAGCTGTGACCAAAGCCGTTGCGGCTATCGAATGTATGCTGGGAGAAGGCATTGACAGAGCCATGAGCCAGTACAACACAAAAAAGAAGTCCAAGAAAGCAGAAAAGAAGGACGAAGAAGTAAAAGAAAATGAAGAAAAAGGGAATTGTTAATATTTCGGGTGTATCCGAAAGCCGTTCGGCACTGGTGATTTCCGACATCGTAAAAGAAGAAGGTCAAAGCTTAATTCTAACTGCCACTTTAGCCAGAGCGAATCGATTAGCTGCTGATCTTTCTTTTTTTGCAAAGAGGGAAGTGCTTGTTCTGCCGGCGGAGGACCAGGTGTTTTTGCGCTATGAAGCAAAAAATCACGACCAGTTAATTGAAAGATTGAAAATACTGAAGGCGCTGCGTACACAGGAAGACTGTATCGTCATTGCGCCTGTTTCTGCTGCCATCAAAAAGATGGCGCCCCACAGCTATTTTGAATCATCCACCATGAAAATGAAGCTGGGGGATGAAGTGGATCTGGAAGCGGCAAAGGAAACCCTGGTAAAAATGGGATATGAGAGAATGGATCTGGTTGACGGAAGAGGACAGTTTTCTGTCCGTGGCGGTATCATCGATATCTTCACGCCGGACAGCGAGAACCCTTTCCGTGTGGAACTTTTTGATACAGAAGTGGACTCTATCAGAAGCTTTGATATCGATACCCAAAGATCCATCGAAAATCTGAGCGATATCATCATCTATCCGGCAGAGCAGATGCTACTGGAAAAGAGTATTTTTGATGAGGCGGCGGAGCGTCTCTACAAAGAGTACACCGCCCAGGCGAAAAGACTGGTCAAAAAGGGTGATGGTTATCTGGACGCAGCGGAAAACCTGGAAAGACGAAGAGACGAGCTTTGTGAGTACATCCGAAACACATCCAATATTCAGTTATTAGAAAACTACCTGCACTATTTTTATCAGGAGACGGAGTATCTTTGGGAATACATGTCTGGTGGCACGGTTATCGTCGATGATCCTGACAGAATCTGTGAGTTTTTAGATACCAGAACAAAAGAAATCAAAGACGATTTCGAAATCCTGCTGGAACGCGGACAAATCGTTCCAAAAGATATGGAACTGGCCAGCAGCAAAGAAGATTTCCTAAAGGTCTATGAACGGGATACGGTCTACGTACTGACGCCGTTTACCAAGACTATCAAGGGCGTAGAAACACTGACCGCGGTGCATCATGTCCAGTGTAGCCAGATGGTATCCTTTAACGGACGTATGGACATTCTGGAAACGGAGCTGAAGGCCTTTGCAAAGAAGGGCTACGAAATCCATATCGTGGCTTCTACTCATGAGAGACTGGAAAACCTGCAGGAGTTTGCAACACGTATCGGCCTGATCGACAAAATCCGTTTTGAAGAAGGCTTCCTGTCTGCAGGTCTGGACCTGCCGAAGGAAAAATGCTGCTATATCAGCGACAACGATATCTTTACGGGACAAAAAACGGGGAAAACCCGAAAAAAGAAAAAGAAGACAAAGGCCCAGCAGATGCAGTCCTTTGCGGACATGCGGACCGGAGACTATGTGGTTCATGAAAACCACGGTATTGGGAAATTTCTGGGCATCGAGCAGCTGACCGTTCAGGGGGAAAAGAAGGATTACCTGAAGATTAAATACGGCGGCAACGACATGCTTTATGTGCCGGTGGAACAGATGGACATCGTCCAGAAATACATCGGTTCAGACGGGGTGATTCCGAAGGTAAACAAACTGTCCAGCGGAGAATGGAAGGCGACTAAGGCAAAAGCCAAGGCTGCCATCGCACTGATGGCAAAGGAGCTTCTGGATCTTTACGCAAAGAGAAAGATGAAAAAAGGTCATGCCTTCGGAGAAGACACCGTATGGCAGAAAGAATTCGAAGACGCTTTTCCATATACGGAAACTGACGACCAGCTCCGTGCGGTAGAAGAAATCAAAGAAGATATGGAGCGACCTGCTGCTATGGACAGACTTCTTTGCGGGGATGTAGGCTTCGGGAAGACGGAGGTTGCGGCCAGGGCCTTGTTTAAATGCGTGTCAGAGGGCAAGCAGGCAGCGGTGCTGGTACCGACGACGATTTTGGCAAACCAGCATTATCATACTTTGAAAGAACGTTTTGAGAACTTCCCAATCAAAGTGGAGATGCTGTCCAGATTCCGTTCCGACAAGCAACAGACGCAGATCCTGGACGCCTTAGGAAAAGGGCAGATTGACCTGATTATTGGAACGCACCGGCTCATTTCCAATGATGTAAAGTACAAGGATCTGGGACTTTTGGTCATCGACGAGGAGCAGCGTTTCGGTGTTGCCCACAAGGAAAAACTGAAGCATCTCAAAGAGAACATCGACGTGCTGACCTTGTCTGCCACACCGATTCCAAGAACCTTAAACATGTCACTGACCGGCATCAAAGACATGAGCCTGATCGAAGAACCGCCGGAAGAGCGTTACCCTGTGCAGACTTATGTACTGGAGCAGGATGACATGATGATGAAGGAAATCATTACCAGAGAGCTGGATCGCGGTGGTCAGGTCTTTGTGGTGTATAATCGTGTTCGCGGTATTAACAAGATTGCAGATACCATCCGGGATCTGGTGCCGGAAGCACGCGTCTGCGTTGGTCATGGTCAGATGAACGAACATGCCCTGGAAGATGTGATGCTCAGCTTCATCGAGGGGGAGAACAACGTACTGGTTGCCACTACCATCATCGAATCCGGTATCGACATCTCCAATGCAAATACCATGATTATCATTGATGCCGACAAATACGGTCTGTCCCAGCTCTATCAGCTGCGTGGCCGTGTAGGCAGATCCAACCGTATGGCCTATGCCTACCTGATGTACCAGAAGGACAAAGTTCTGACGGAAGTTGCCGAGAAACGACTTCGCGCCATCAAAGAATTCACAGAGTTTGGCGCCGGTTTCAAAATCGCTATGCGTGATTTGGAAATCCGAGGTGCCGGCAATCTTCTGGGCAGCGAGCAGAGCGGCCATATGATGAACATTGGTTACGAACTGTACTGCAAGCTGGTAGACGATGCTATCAGAGCGCTGCAGGGTGAAATCGTCAATGAGAACAAAGAGGAAATCTCCATCGAGCTTCTGGCAACTGCCAATATTCCAAACTGGTATATTGAAAACGAAAGCCTGAAGTTACAGATGTATAAGAAGATTGCATCCATCCGGACAGAAGCAGATGCCGATGAAATCATCGATGAAATGCTGGACAGATTCGGTGATGTGCCGCGTGAGACATTGAACCTGATCCGCATCTCCAGAATCAAAAGCCTGGCAGAAGACTTGTCTGTGGTTCGCATTCACGAGCAGCAGGGCAAGGTTATCGTCAGCTTTGCAGAGAAGAATCCGCTCAGCGGTTATGCGCTGCTGAAGGTCAACGATGTCTTCGGTATGAAAGCCTTTGTCCACGGCGGCGTGCAGCCGTATATCAGACTGACCACAAAACCGATTCAAAAATTAGATGACTGCATTCTATTACTGCAGACCTTATATGATGAAAAAAAGAGCAGCTGTTAGAAGCTGCTCTTTTGCTATTTGTTTTCAATTAGAATCTTTTTCATCCTTAAACTGACATGCCTGTTTCCCAGTTTGAGCGAATCGTTTTTTAGTGTTGTCAGTTCATTCTTTAACACGGGCTTTTGTGTGATGACATGTCCGTCAAAAATAACATCAAAGAGAATCGTTGCTGCGTTGTCATCCAAAGGGAACGCAAAGCAGAATTCTTTGTTCTTTCGAATCAATTCTCCTGTGAAAGAGTATTTCTCTAAATCCGGATGGTCGGTTAGGGGAATCACGAAGGCTTTTTCGTTAACCCGTGCCTGCAGTACAACGTCTCCTAATAATGGAAAGGCGAGTTTGCCACGAAGTTCACAACGGTTTCCGGTGATACTGAAGCCATATAACTCCAGACGGTTGATACTCAGTCTGCATACCCGAATACCCTTATAAAACAGGATGTCCTTTTCGATGGAAAGATGTGATTCGTCCAAAATCCCATGTTTTAACTTTAGCAGGTAAAGCTTCGTTGCCGGGAGCATTCTCCCTGCCTGAATGATGACTTCATCGTCCAGAAGCTGCACAAGACCGATGATTTTCCGGACATAAATGGCCTTTTCGGCAGGCGTCAGAGGGAGTTCCTGATTGGAAAGAACCCTGAATTTTAAGCCGTTAAGAATGGCAAACTGCACATACGGAATGACACGGCCAAATTTCCTGCGGGATAACTCCGGCAGATACTGATAGTACCTGTCTACAGTCTTGGTATATCGGTTTTTGGAAGCTGACTGGGTCAGCGAGTTGCCTGCGTGGCGTTTTCTGATATGATAAACAGCATCCTGTAGGACGCCGTATGCTTCCTTTTCAAAGATGACCTCCGTTATGTAGGTGGAATCCTCGCCGATGCTGATTTCGGTATCAAAGGTGTAGTGGCGGGCCACATCGCTTTTGATGAAAACGGATGTTACATTCAGAAGAATCGAATCTGGCTCAGCATGGATATCAATCACTCTGCTGCCTTTTTCAAATTTCTTGCTGAGTCCGTGTAATCCCGAAACGGATTCAAAGTACTTTTGCAGACAGCAGACAACATCTGTTTCGTCCTCATACGTATCAAAAAAAACAGCAACTTTTTGAAAAACATCGGGCTCCCAAATATCATCACTGTCAAAGAAGTTTACATACTTACCAGTTGCATAAGTCAGACCGTGATTGCGGGCATGAGAAACGCCCATATTTTCCTGTTCCACATAAATGATGTTGTCCGGATACTGTTCTTTGTACCTTTTGCAAATTTCATGGGACTGATCCAGGCTGCCATCATTGATTAGAATTAACTGTATATGATCTTCGAAGCCGATGCTTTGACGAATCACAGAACCGATGGATTCATCCAGATAAGGCGCAGTATTATAGATTGGCATGACTACAGAAAACAGAAACTTCTTTTCCATAAAACCCTCCTTTAATCCTAATACATCTTAACATTTCGGACACTGCTTTGCAACCAGAAAGAGGAGGGCATGCGGCCTCTCCTCTTTTCATAGACGTTAACTGTATAACTGCTTTGCGATAAACTCCGCACCAATCTGTGCGGCTTTCATCTCGGCTTCCCCTAACGACTTGCTTTCTCCAGGAAGAATGGTAATAGAACCGATGGCATCTCCTTGTGCAAGGATGGGAACCACCAGCTTTTTTTCTGTGAAGAACCTGCCTTTGCTTTGAATTACATGATCCAGCTCCTTATCGATACGCTCTGCACAAAACTGTTTCTTTAGTTTGCCTGCGGAAGCAACAAAGGTATCTGTGTCGGATACCGCCACGGTGCCGCCTAATATGGAAGATGCCGTTTCTGCAAATTCTGTCGCAATCTGACTCATTTCCCCTACGGGAGAGTATTTTTTTAATACAATTTCGCCGTTGTTTCCCGTATAAATCTCAAGAGGGTCGCCTTCGCGAATCCGCAGAATCCTTCTGATTTCTTTGGGAACCACAACTCTGCCCAAGTCGTCAATTCTTCTAACGATTCCTGTCGCTTTCATATATAAAATCTCCTTTTTAATGCTGTGGAGTTATTATTTGTAAAGCGGATTGTTTTATACTGTATGTTTTTCTTTTTGTTTTGATTGTGGTACAATGACTATGTATGCGAATTATGAAACGAAAAACGGAGGTAAGAGATATGAAGAAAGCGAGAATTCGCTTTTTTATCAGCATTTTGGACATAAAAGGCAGTACCGTATTTTTAGAAGGATACACTTCTGCGTCCTTGGAAAAAGGATGGAGAATGGCCGCAAAAGATCAGAATGGGAAATCCTATCCGGGTGAGCTGTTCCATCTTCCGAATCGTGATAAATTTGGGGAAAATGGGGTTCTTACAACAAAAGGCATGGGCTTCCGTCTGCAGCTGCCGTTAAAAGCAGGACGCAATTACAGTTTCTGGCTCCTCCATGATGAAGAAAAGAACCGCAGACTGGTTCCGTCTTTTGGAAAGTTTGCAAAACTGACGCAGAAGTCGGAATCCTGTTATTATGCGAAAGGCAGCTATCTTATCAGACGCAGTGGAAGCACATTGGAAATCAGTAAGAACAGAAAGAAATCCCGCATCAAAGCGGAGTGGAGGCTTCTGAGGGAACTGCTAAAGGCGAAAGAATACCAACTTGCAGTCATCCGCCTTGCGGCATGGGTGATGAGAAAGCTGAAAAAAGAAGAGCAATGGATTATTTGTGACAGAAGCTATCTGGCAGGAGACAACGGAGAAGCGCTCTTCCGCTATATTTGCAAGGAGAAACCTGCGGGTGTGAAGGCTTATTTTATGTTAGACCCCAAAAGCCGAGACTTTGACAGAATGAAAGCCGTCGGTCCGGTATTGAAAAAGGATTCCTTCTACTACAAGTGCAGATTCCTGTGTGCAGATAAGATTATCTCTTCTCATGCGGATCCGTGGGTAACCGACGCCTTTATGGAAAAACAGGACTACATGCGCAATATGTATGACTTTTCCTTTGTATTCCTGCAGCATGGAATCGGAATGAATGATATGAGCGTGTGGCTGCATAAGCACAACAAAAATATCAGCCTGCTGGTTACTTCTGCAAAACCGGAATATGATTCTTTCTTTACCTATCCATATGAGTATGGAAAGGACGTTGTCAGACTGACCGGACTGCCAAGATATGATAACTTGTCCGATGAGGCAGAAAAAAGAATCGTATTTTTACCAACCTGGAGAAAGAATCTGGCCGGACCAGTCGTAAAAGGCTCCTCGGAACACATTTATACGGAGAGTTTTAAGGACTCTGCATATTGTAAGTTTTATAATGCGCTCATCAATGATGAAGTTTTGCTTCAGGTTATGAAGGAGAACGGTTACCATGGGGAATTCTATGTACACCCTTCCTTTGATGCCCAGCAAAAAGATTTCCAGGGAAATGATATAATTAAGGTTATCGGCGAAACCGCGAGATACAATGAAGTGTTCCGGAAAAACGCATTGCTAATCACGGACTATTCCAGCGTAGCATTTGATTTTGCTTATATGAAAAAGCCTGTTATTTATGCACAGTTTGATAAAGACAGCTTCTTCGGGAATCATCTGTTTACAGAAGGATATTTTCAGTTTCCGGCTCATGGTTTCGGACCGGTCTGTGAGAACTATGATGAGACCGTGGCGGCGATTATCAGCAGTATTCAGAATGACTGCAGGATGCCAGAACAGTATAAACAGCGTGTAGATGATTTCTTTATGTATACAGACGGCAATAATTGTAAACGCGTACTTCACGAAATCATGAATATGTGATATAATATTTAACCGTTGTAAAAGCAGAGGTAACAAACCGGTATACTCAAATGGAGGATAGAATATGTTATTTAAGGAAATTACAATCTTAAATGAGAATTTTGAAATTGAAGAAAATATGTATGTAGGTGTGGCAGAAGACCGCATTGAATATGTTGGAAAGGCACGTCCGAAAAAAGATTTTGGCGAAGAATATGAAGGAAAAGGCAGACTGCTGATGCCGGGCTTCTACAATGGCCATGCTCATTCCCCAATGGGTCTGATGCGCGGCTATGGTGAAAACATGGTTCTGCAGGACTGGCTGGAAAAGAGAATTTTCCCATTCGAGGATAAACTGGATAGCAATGCCGTTTATTGGGGAACCTTATTGTGTATGGCGGAATCCATGCGTTTTGGTATCGTGTCTTCTTCTGACATGTACTATTTCATTCCTGACATGGTGCAGGCCGTACTGGACAGCGGGGTGAAGACCAATATCTCCAGATCTGTTGTAAATCCAATGGGCGTTCCTTTTGAGGAACTGCCGTCTATCGGGGAAACGCGACAGGCAATCAGAGAATTCCATGGCGCCGGAAACGGCAGAGTGCTGGTAGACACCAGTATCCATGCGGAATACACAACAAACGAAGAAACCTGTCGCAAGCTGGCAGACTTAACCCACGAAGAAGGTCTGATTATGCATGTTCACGTTTCTGAAACACAGTTCGAACACGAAGAATGCAAGAAGAGAAGAGATGGCAGAACGCCGGCACAGTACTTAAATGACTGTGGCCTCTTTGATGGTCCTGCACTGGCTGCCCACTGTGTATGGTGCGAAGGGGAAGACTTTGATATCTTAAGAGACAAAGGTGTTTCCGTTGCGTCCAACCCAATGAGCAATCTGAAACTGGCCAGCGGCATGTGCAATACACCAAAGATGATGGAAATGGGCATCAATCTTGCGATCGGTACAGACAGCGTTGCCAGCAACAACAGCCTGAACTTCTTTGAAGAAATGAAGGCGCTGGCAGTGACCGCAAAGGTAAAGGCCAACGATCCGACTGTGATTACACCGAAGGAAGCACTGATGGCAGCAACCAGAAACGGCGCGCTGGCACAGGGAAGAACAGACTGCGGTGTGTTAAAAGAAGGCAACAAGGCAGACTTAATCGTGCTGCGTACAGATGTACCGAATATGCATCCTGTACATAACATGGCGAACAATCTGGTTTATGCGGCATCCGGCAGTGACGTTGTTATGACCATGGTTGACGGCAAGGTTGTTTACAAAGATGGAGACTTCCTGACATTGGATATGGAAAGAACAATCTTTGAAGCGGAAGCGGCAACTGCAAAAATTCTAAAGATGTTATAAAGGTGAAATTCTATGTCAGGTAATAAATTTATCAAAGGTGCGGCAATCCTGGGGATTGCCGGCGTAATCATCAAAGTCATGGGTGCCGTGTTCCGTATCCCTGTAACCAACTGGATCGGTGATACCGGGATGTCCTATTATGGCTTTGCATATGCAATTTACGGCGCGCTACTGGTATTATCCACAGCGGGTATTCCGGTAGCCATTTCCAAGATGGTATCGGAACGAATTGCGGTAAAGGAATACAAAAATGCCCACAAGGTATTCAAAGTTGCGACGGGACTTCTGTTTGGAATCGGGATGACTTCCTTCCTGATCTGCTTCTTCGGAGGAGAATGGATCACTGCCCAGCTGGGAAATCCGGGAGCGGCTCTGGCAGTAAAGGCCATTTCTCCTGCATTGTTGTTTGTCCCATTATTCTCAGCATACAGAGGCTACTTCCAGGGCAGACAGAATATGAATCCAACGGCGGTTTCTGAGATTACAGAGCAGCTGATTCGTGTGTTTGTGGGCTTGTTCTTAGCATACAAACTGATGGATATCGGCGTGCAGGAAGCGGCGGCAGGTGCGTCTTTCGGTGCGTCTGCGGGTTCCATTGCGGGACTGGGTATCATTATCATCATCTATATGTTGAATCGAAAGACCATTCATCGCAAGATTGATCTGAACAGTCAGCATGTGGAAGAAACATGGGATATTCTGAAGAAAATCGTCATCATTGCAGTACCGATTATCATCGGTAGTGAAATTATGCCGATTATGAACCTGCTGGATGCCGGCATTATTATGAGACGTCTGCAGGCGACAGGCTGGACCTTAGAAGAAGCACAGAGCATGTACGGTCTTCTGAGCGGATTCTGCAGTCCGTTAATCGCATTCCCACAGATTTTTACCCAGGCGGTTGCGGTCAGCCTGGTACCTGCTATTGCAGCAGCCTTCAGAGTCAAAGATACACCTCATGTGCAGGAAAACGTACAGCTTGGCTATCGTGTAACTATGATCATGGCCTTCCCTTGCGCCTTCGGTATTCTGGCGCTGGGTGAACCAATCATGCTGTTTATGTATTCCCAGCAGCCGGCAAGTGCAGTAGCTGCAGTGCCGATTTTACAGATTATGGCCATCAGTATTGTGTTCCTGGCATCTACCCAGACGTCGGTGGGCGTATTGCAGGCAATCGGTAAGCAGAACCTGCCGGTAATCCATTTAGGAATCGGCTGCATCGGTAAGGTAGCGGCAACCTTTATTCTGGCGGGGATTCCTGCGATTAACGTAAAGGGTGCAGCAATCGGGACCTTGATTGCTTATATCGTAGCGATGATTCTGAATAACCGTTCTGTAAAGGCATACACCGGTGTGAAGTTTAATTATGATCTTACCTACCTGAGACCGTTCATTGCGGCGGCAGTTATGGGTGTATGCGCGTTTGCTTCCCATAAACTGATGGTAGGATTCCTGGGTAACAGCGTTGCCACACTGGCAGCTGTTATGGTTGGTGTAATTGTTTACGCAATTCTGATCTTTGCGGTAAAAGCAATCACTATCGACGAAGTGGAAGCTACGTTCCCGGGCGGCACAAAAATTGCAAGAGTGATGAGAAAGTTTGTAAAGTAATGAAAAAGACAGAATATGCGCCTTTGTACGAGGCGAAGGATAATCAGGGAGAGGCACTGGTCCGCCTGGCGGAGATTATCAAGGTGCTTCGGGTGAAGTGTCCGTGGGACAGCGTACAGACCCACGACACATTGACGAAATGTATGCTGGAAGAGGCCTATGAGGCGGTGGATGCGATTCAGGAAAAGAACGTGGAAAACCTGCGCGAAGAGCTTGGCGATGTACTGCTTCAGGTGGTTTTCCACTGCAACCTCTCCGAGGAAGAAGGGGATTTCAATTTAACAGATGTTATCAACGAAGAATGCGAAAAAATGATACGCAGACATCCCCACATTTTTTTACAAGAAGAGGTAAAAACTATTGACAAAGCCCTTGAAAAATGGGAGAATGTGAAGAGTAAAGAGCACGGAGAAGAACGTTATACGGACCGCTTAAACCGTGTGCCGAAAGCGCTGCCGGCTCTGCTAAGAAGTTCGAAAGTGCAAGGGAAAGCATCTAAGGTCGGCTTTGATTGGGACGACGCTTCAGGTGCTTTTGATAAGCTTGAGGAAGAAATCAAAGAACTTCGATGCGCATATGAAAAAGGCGATGCCCAGAATATGACCGAGGAATTCGGGGATTTACTATTCTCTATGGTCAATGTTTCCAGATTCTTAGATATTGATCCGGAAGATGCATTGAATCAGACCACTGCGAAGTTCATCCGCAGGTTTGATACGATGGAACGGATTGCATGCGGGAAGGGATTGGATTTCGCGGAATTATCTCTGGAAGAGATGGACAAACTTTGGGTAGAAGCAAAAAAATAAACGACTTGATACAGTTTGTATTTGATTTAAGGAGGATTTATTAATGAACAAGGCTGAATTAGTTGCTGCAGTAGCAGAAAAAACAAATTTTACTAAGAAAGATGCAGAAGTTGCTATCAACGCTTTTCTGGCTAGTGTAGAAGAAGCTTTAGTAAAGGGTGAAAAAGTACAGTTAATCGGATTCGGTACTTTCGAAACAAGAGAAAGAAAAGCTAGACAGGGCAGAAACCCTAGAAAGCCTGAAGAAGTAATCGAAATCGAAGCTTCCAAAGCTCCAGTTTTCAAGGCTGGTAAGGCTCTGAAGGACGCTGTAAACAAATAAGCAAAAGCAGGACAACTTCGGTTGTCCTTTTTTTCTGAAGGAGAAGGGTATGAGAATCGATAAGTTTTTAAAGAATTCCAGATTGATTAAGAGAAGAACCGTTGCAAAGGATGCCTGTGACCAGGAGCGTGTATCCATCAATGGCAAAGTGGTAAAAGCCGGCGCAGAGGTAAAGGTAGGAGATGAAATCCATATCGCTTTCGGGAACAGCTCCATTACGGCAAGGGTTCTCAAACTGACAGAGTCCTGTAAGAAAGAAGACGCTGCAGGAATGTATGAAATCATCGAAGGATAGAAACAAAGTCAATAGAAACAAAGACGACGGATGGATGTGTTCCACCCGTCTTTTATTATAGGATGTTAGACAGGGTCAGTGCCTCGTTTTCGTGCAGGTACCGCAGTGATTCCATCAGTGCCAGAAGTTCCCCACTACTGTTGGAAATATCTTTGGCTTTGATGTACATCAACGTCTTGGCAAATGCCATGTCTGTTTCGTTAAGCGTTCCGGTTTCCAACATCAAATATGCCCGTTTTTCGTACTGCTGCCAGGCCTGATACTGAACATCAAAAATGTCAAAAGCGGTTTCCCATTGACCGGATTCTATTGCCGGCATGACTTCCTCTGCGCAGACGGAGACGATGTCCTGCATTGCATCTTCGGAGTACTGGTGAAACCAGCCCCAGCATCCAATCAGTACGGCCAGCGTCAGAAAGGAAACAATCAGCGCGCGCATGATATGACCTCCTTCGCGAAAACCTCTGTTTTCTTTGGACGTGTAAACACATGAAACTGTCGCGACGTATCGTAGAAGGCAAGAAATACATCTTCGATGGCTTCGATACCTCTATCTTTTAACATAGCCGATAAATCTGTTCTACTCATCCCGATATGATCCATGTTCGCGTCACAGAGAACACCGTCGCTGATGATGGTAACCGGCAGCACGTCTGGTGGTGTTTTTTTTATGACAGACAGTTCTCCGTTGGGTTCCATGACGGCATAAGCGGCATCTGTAAGCGCAGGACAGTTTTCGATGCGAAGTTGTTCCAGAAGATCGTCGAGGGAAATCCGGAGACGGGACATTTCTCTTACGTTGATTTTTCCGTCATCGATGAGTACAGACGGTCGTCCGTTGATCAGCTGTTTCCATTTGCTGCTTTTTACAGAGAGAAAAGAAAAGAGGACCTCCAGAAACAGGAGTGTGAAGATTGCGGCGATGCCATTGACGATGGAAGCGGAGGGGGAGTCGATAGGCATTGCTGCCAGTTCAGCAATCATGAACAACACCACCATCTGGAAGGTTGACACCTTTGAAAGTTCGGCTTTTCCCATAATACGGAATGCGATTAAAAGGGATATATATATTAGAATGGTTCTGACAAAGATAATAATCAAGATACACCTCCAAAATATGATTGTTACTATTGTGGACGGGAATTGATTTTGTTATACTAGTACCGGTTTGATAAAATAGGAGAGAAGATAAACAGAATGAATAACAGTTTGAAATTGAAAACACTATACTTTTTTATATTCTCAGCAATGGGTGTTATGAATCCGCTGATCAGTCAGTATCTGAACAGCATCGGATTCAACGGCACACAGATTGGAACCATCACTTCCGTCTCGACGGCGGTGGCCATCTTTGCGTCCACATTCTGGGGCGAGCGATATGCCAACAGCAAAGACGGCAGGAAAGTTGTCATATTCCTTTGCGTTGCTGCGGCACTGGTAGGGATTCTGAATTCTTTTGTGACGGTATTTGCTGTGTTCGTGCTGACCTATGGGCTCATGTTTTTCTTTCAGGGGCCGATTAATGGTACGTCAGACTCCATGGTCATTGAAAACGGCGTGGAATTTGCTTCTGTCAGACTGTGGGGGGCTGTAGGATATGCGCTTGCCGTATTTGCAGGCGGTAGAATCGGAGAACACTTCGGATTGGAAAATATCTTCTATATATATGCCGCGGCATATCTGATAGGGGCCTTTGTTGTAACACGAGTGGTGTCAAAGCCTCATGAGAATATAGAAAGACCGGATACGGCTGATGGAAAAGGTAAAATTGGATATCGGGATCTCTTTGCAGATAAAAAGGCGGTACGGTTAATCTTCTGTGGCATTTTTATATGCGGATCAAACGTAGCGAATAATACATATTTTAGTTTCCTATATATAGATGGAGGCGGAACCATGTCTGGCGTAGGAACTGCGTTCCTGCTGATGGTTGGATGTGAAGCGCCTTTCATGGCACTGGCCCCATGGCTGTCTAGAAAAATCACCAGAGAAAAGGCAATCGTCTTTGCTGCGGTATTACAGGCGGTCAGATTCTTATGGTATGCGACAGGACCGTCTGCCGGAATGCTGATAGGAACGTTCTTCCTGCAGGGCATCGTAAACGGCATCCTGTTGGTGGAATTCGTGAAGTATGTCTCTTCCGTTGTGGAACCGAGACTCATCGGTATCGCCGTTGCGGCGTATTATGCAATCAGTTCTCACATCGGAACGATCATATGCAACTTCTTCGGAGGAATTGCCATGGACTATTTTGGCAGCACCGGCGTATATGGACTGTTCGGAATGCTGAATGCATTTGGTGTTATTCTGTTTGTGATATTCGGCCTGCACAAAAACGAAAAAAGTTGAAAAATGTTGTTGACAAAAGTTGGCGCAGGTGGTAATATATAAAAGCTGTCGCACGAAAAGTGCTTGATAAAAAACTTCTTAAAAAAGTTTAAAAAAGTGCTTGACAATCGCAAGAGAGTTTGATATACTAATCAAGCTGTCTCGTGAAAACGAAGCGCAGCAGAACCTA
>JAFWZZ010000013.1 GCA_017522185.1 Bacillota bacterium
CCGGTAGAATTTGACGAAGTTATGAAGGGATTTGGCGCAATTCACTGCTGTACCGCATTCCTGAAGAGAGGATAGGAGGCGAGAAGATGAGTTTATACAACAAATTAATAGACGAATTGTCTTTGGACCGTATGTATGAAAATATGGATTACCTGGTAAACGAAGTAGGAGAAAGATTATCAGGTAGTCCGGAAATGACAAAAGCGACTACATTTATTGAAGGGAAGTTAAAAGAATACGGCATTGAATCTCGCATTGACCACTTCCCAATGTATCAAAGTTTTCCAGGTGATGCAGAGCTGAAGATTCTGGCTCCGGAAGAGTTGGAAATCAAGACACGCCCGGTGTGCCACATCAAGTCAACCACCGATGAAGGTTTGGAAGGCGAAATGATTTACCTGGGTAGCGGCACCTATGAAGATTACGAAGGCAAGGACGTAGAGGGAAAAATCGTTCTGACAGATATGAACTGGAGTCCGGGAAGACCGGAGAAGGCGAGAATTGCCTGGGAGATGGGTGCAAAAGCTTTAATCATCATGAACTGGGGCAAAGCTGACAGCGACCTGATTCAGATGGGTGCGGTGAAGACACAGTGGGGCAATCCTACCCCTGAATCTGACAAGGAGATTGTGGATTTGACCGTAATCAGTATTTCACGTAAAGACGGAGAATATTTAAAAGAGCTTTGTCAGAAAGGAACCGTGAAAGCCTGGCTGAAGGCAGATGCCACCAGAGAATGGATTACGGCAAGCCAGCCAATCGGAAGAGTTTACGGCGGCAAGAGTAACGGACAGTATGTGCTGGTAGGCAGCCATGTGGATGCATGGGGCAAATCAGCAATCTGCAATGCATCTGGAAACGCGATGAATTTGGAAATCGCCAGAATCTGTAAGAAATATGAAGCTGAGTTAGACAGAGATGTTGTTTTCTGCTTCTGGGATGGACATGAGATTGCAGAATGTGGAGGGTCTACATGGTACGCAGACCAGTATTGGCAGGAAATGAACGAAAACTGCATTGCTTATATCAATATTGACAATCTTGCCATCAAGGGTACAACGGTTCCAGGTGTAGAAGGCTTACCAGAACTGAAGGCGATGCTGACTGATGCAATCAAGGAAATTTGGGGCGTTGAAGGTGTATGGCATCATGCATACAAAGGCGGCGGAGATTCTTCTTTCTTCGGCATCGGTGTTCCATATATCTCATTTGCAACAGAATACACAGATGAGATGCTGGAAGAACTGAATTATGCATTTTACAGCCCATGGCTTCATAGTGACTCTGATACACTGGATAAACTGGACAGAGATCTTTTGGAAGGCCACGCAAAATACATTATCTACATTTTGGAAAAGATGGTAAGTGGAGAAACCGTACCATATGATTTACCAGCACTTGCTGAAGATGTCAAATCACAGTGGGAACAGATTAAATCTATGGCAGGAAAGGCGGCTCCACTGATTGCAGATCTGGATGAGACGGTGGAAGCTTATGCAGAAGCGTTGGGCAAAGTTCACGAGATGAAAGACTGTCCAGAATGCAGAGCGAAATACGATAAGCTTGCAATCCTCTGCGAAAGACAGACAGCCGTGTTCCGTTGCTATTCCGGACGTTACGGTCAGGATGGATGCTGCGCACTGCAGACAGAAAATCCGATTCCGGCACTGGAAAAGGCAATGAAGAAATATAATCAGGCGGAAGATGGATCCCATGAATACTATTTGTGGGAAACACAGATTCTGAGAGTAAAACATATGGTATATGACGCACTTTATCATTCAATTACCTTTATCTCTCTTGGAATGTAGTGTGTGAAAACACAAGGAAAAGGAGGAAATGAAAATGACAACTAGAACAGTATCTAACAGAAGATGGCTACTGGCGGCAGCAGTTGTATTTGCGACGTTATTCTTCGTACAGTTCGCGTTTGCTGAAGGAGACGAAGAAGTTGTAAACTATGGCGTACTGTCATTGGTAACTCCAATCATTGCAATCGTGCTTGCCTTTATCACAAAGCAGGTTGTACTGTCCCTGACAACAGCGGTATTTGTCGGGGCGACCATTGTAAACAATGGTAATCCGTTCGAAGGGTTCCTGAGAACCTGTGACACTTTCTTTGTTAACACGGTAACTGACTCCTGGAATGCAACTTTGATGTTATTCATTCTGGCTGTAGGCGGTATGATCGCTGTTATGAGTAAGATGGGCGGCATGCAGGCCATGGCACTGGCTATGGCAAAACGTGCAAAGAACGGTAAAAACGTTATGCTGATGACATGGGTTTTAGGTCTGATTATCTTCTTTGAAGACATCGCCAACTCCCTGGTTGTAGGTCCTACCATGAGACCTGTATCCGATGAAGCAAAGGTTTCCAGAGAAAAGTTATCCTATGTAATCGACTCTACAGCAGGTCCTGTAGTCGATATGGCTCTCATTTCATCCTGGGTAGCATATGAAATCGGTATGATTGCTATCGCTTTTACTTCTGTTGGATTTGAAGGCAACGCCTACGGTGTATTTATCCAGACACTGCCTTATCGTTTCTATAACATCTTTGCAATCGCAATGGTATTAATCATCATCCTGATGCAGAGAGATTATGGCCCAATGTACGATGCAGAAAAGAGAGCAAGATTAACCGGAAAATTATATGCAGACGGCGCAAAGCCAATGATGAGTAAAGAAATGGATGCAATGAACGTAGTAGAAGGCGCACCTCTGCGCATCTGCAACGCGGTTGTTCCAATCCTGACTTTCATCTTTGTAACCGTATGGGCGTTATGGTATACAGGCGGCGGTATGGAAGAAGGATTTAGCCTGACTGGTATCCAGAATGCATTTGGTAATGCAGATGCAGCATCCAGTATCTTCTATGCAGTATTATTCGCTTCCATCGTAAGTATCGTAATGGCAGTTGTACAGAAGATTATGACACTGAGAGAAGCCATCGACACATGGCTGAACGGTTGCAAAGAATTATTATTAACTGTAACCATTCTGATGCTGGCTTGGTCCTCCGGTGATGTTATGGATGCACTGGGCACTGGTACATACATTTCCGGTTTAGTAGGCGGTGCAGTTCCTGCATTGATTTTACCAGCGGTATTATTCTTAGTATCCTGTGTAGTAGCATTCTCTACCGGTACTTCTTACGGAACAACAGCAATCATGATTCCAATTGCATTCCCAATGGCCATGGGTCTGACAGGTGGAGACATGAATTCCTTATGCGTAGCAACTATCGCAGCAGTAACCTGCGGTGCAATCTTCGGTGACCACTGCTCACCAATCTCTGATACAACAATCATGAGTACTATGGGTTCTGCAGCTGACCTGATGGATCACGTAAGAACACAGATCCCATATGCGGTGACTGTAGCCATCGTGGCAACCTTAGGTTTCGTACTCGCAGCAGCAGGCGTATCCCCTTGGATCATTATCCCGGTTGGTATCGTAATCCTGGCGGTTGTTGTAAGAGTTCTGGGCAAGAGCATCAAGGAAGAAGACCTGTTGAAAGAAGCCGGACAATAAATCGTAAATTAGTAAATATGAAATGTGGAATAAATCCATAAGAAAACCGGGCGTATTGCCCGGTTTTCAGTTTTCTTACGTTTTTAGTTTTCTGACCGGTATTCCAGACCCAGCTCTTCCGGCTGAAATCTCGGACAAACGTTTTCGTTAGACGTGATAACAGAAGCTGCCAGCATGGTGCCAATTTCCACGGCCTCGCCCAGGCTCTTTCCGTAAGTCAGGCCGCTGGCTACGCCGGCACAGAAGGCGTCGCCGGCACCGGTCGTATCCTGTACCTGTACGTTGCGGGGCGGACAGAAACCATGGTTCCCATCTGCATCAGCATAAACTGACCCGTCGCCGCCCATGGTAACCACCATGGATGGAATCTTTGCGCGGATAACTTTGTCTGCTATGATGGCCTCCAGCTCAGCAGGGGTCTTGCCCTCATAATCGTCCAGGAACAGCAGTCCTGCCTCCTGCTGGTTGCAGATGAAACAGTCATAGCGCTGCAGCATGTCCCGGCGTTCTGCCGCGATGCTCATGTTGGAAACCAGGCCGAAGGTCTTCAGGTTGTACTTGTCAGCCAAATCCAGCAGTTTTTTCACCAGGTCCTTGTGCATGTCACACTGGATGACAACGGCGTCTCCCTGTGCGAAGATTTCGTCGCCTTTCTCTTCCAGCAGATCCAGCAGCGGAGTCATGTCCACACGCTTGGAGATGGAACCTGCCACGTCGCCGTTGGCGTCAAACACCGCCAGCCACAGGCCCATGCCGTCTGGACGAACCAGCACATAATCGGTGTTGACTTTGTGATTTTTCAGCTTATCTACTACATCGTTACCCAGTGGGGTGTCGTCTACGATGCCCAGATAAATCGGTCTCAGTTCCATGTTTGCGATATCTTCTACTACATTACGTGCAACACCGCCGTGGATGTATTTTACCTGTCCCACGTTTCTGCCGGTCGGAATGTAAGCACCGTCCGGAAAGCCTTTGATGTCTACGAATGCTGCGCCTGCTACGATAATTCCCATAATGTCTGCTCCTTCTTTATACTAATTCTGCTGCCGCCAGAAACTTCGCGGCATCTGTTTCTTCTTTCAAAATTTTTCCCGCATACTTCTTCAGGAAGATGCTTTCCTCTCCTTTTGCCCGGATGTGGTCCGCAATAAACACCGTGGCCGTCTTTTTGTTTACCTTTTTTAACAAAGCCCCCAGCTTCGCCATGGTCAGGTCTCCCGACGACAGATCTACACCTGCCAGCGCTTCCATGTCACGGCGTGCGTCGCTGACTGCAGCTGCCAGTTTCTCCAAAAACGTCTCCCGTCCGTAAAGAATCAAAGGGTTTAGCCCGAATACCCTGGCCGCCGCATCGGCACGCTTCAGCGTCCGTTTGTCGAAGGCGCCTTTGACAAAGGTGTAGTATTCCCCGTCAAAGATATCAAAGGTCTTCATAGTATCCAGCCATCCCAGGCGGATCAGACGTTTGGAACGCGTCTTATCAAAGGATAGCACGTCTCCCAGGTCCCATTTGCTCTTAATCATGGTCAGATTCGGCACCTGCTCCAGCCGTTCCGGACGATAGCGGCCCAATGCCGAAAGGTAGACCGCAATCACATCGGTTGCCCCCTTTTCCAGCGCCATAAACGCCGGGCAGACGTCCTCATAGCCGCCGTCGGCATAGAGTTTATCGCCGATTCTATGGGCATGAATGGCAGGAAATACGGAAGCACTTGCCGTGATGAAATCGGCCAGCTGACCTTCCGGAATGTCCTCCTTCCATAGGAAATGAGGCTTAAATGACGGAATCTCCACCACTTCCAGGCCGAATTCCACCGGTGACTGGCGGATGACATCCTCGTCAACGTACGCGTGGAGCAGTTTCTGCAGCCCGGTGGATCCGACCCCCTGGTTGCGAATCATTTCCTTTGCCACATCAGGCAGCGTCAGCTCTTCCTCCACGTCAAAGATCATGTCCGTTTCCATTTCACGCCACAGGTTGGCCGTTTTGATGGAGTCCCCCTGGACCACCATGGAGCCGTTGATGGCGCCGACCGAAACCCCGACCACGATGTCGATGTCGATACCCAGTTCCTCCAGGGCCTGCCATACCCCGCACTGGTATCCGCCGCGGGAGCCGCCCCCGCTCAAAACCAAGGCAGTTTTTCTTTTCTTCATCTCGCAAAATCCCCTTAAAATATGTTATACTGTTTCTGGATATTTTATCACGAAAAGGAGGAAGTGAAAAGATGGATGAAAGATTAAAGAAAATTATCGACGAAAGCCAGAATATCGTATTCTTTGGCGGCGCAGGGGTATCTACAGAATCCAACATTCCGGATTTCCGTTCTGAAAGCGGACTGTATCACGCACAGCAGAAATACGGTTACTCCCCGGAGGAGATGCTTTCCAGAACTTTCTATATGAATCACACAAAGATGTTTTACCAGTATTATAAGGAAAATCTGATTTATCCTGATGCAGAGCCTAACGATGCCCACAAGGCGCTGGCAAAGCTGGAGGAAATGGGTAAGCTGAAAGCAGTGGTAACTCAGAACATCGACGGCCTCCACCAGAAGGCCGGCAGTAAGAAGGTCTACGAACTCCACGGCAGCGTGCTGAGAAACTACTGCGAAAGATGTCACAAGTTCTACGACGTGGACTATATCATGGACGAAGCCAACTGCGACGAGGGCATTCCAAAGTGCAGCTGCGGCGGCATTATCAAGCCTGATGTAGTTCTGTACGAAGAAATGCTGGACGACAACTGCATCAACGGTGCGGTAGACGCCATCGCAAAGGCAGATACGCTGATCATCGGCGGCACTTCCCTGGTAGTGTATCCGGCAGCAGGCCTGATCCGCTACTTCAGAGGCAAAAATCTGGTCTTAATCAACAAGACCAAGACCTCTTATGACGACAAAGCAGATCTGGTCATCTACGACGCAATCGGAAAGGTAATGAGGATAGATTCATGAACATTTTAGTAGTAAACGACGACGGCATCCGTTCACCGGGACTTCGTGCCCTGGTGGAGGCCCTGAAGGAGAAGGCCAATGTTTTCGTCTGCGCACCGGACGGCCAGCGTAGTGCCAAAAGCCACTCTATCACATTGGGAGAGAATGTGTATATTCAACCGGTAGAATATCCGGGTGCCAAAGGGGCCCTGCAGACAAGCGGCACACCGGCTGACTGCACCAAAATCGGCCTGCAGTTTTTCGAAGAAGAAGGAAATCCCATCGATATGGTTTATTCCGGCATAAATCTGGGTAGTAATCTGGGGTGGGATACGCTCTATTCCGGTACTGTAGGTGCTGCGGCAGAGGCTGCCATGAGCGGGATTCACGGGGTAGCGGTTTCCGTGGCCAGCCACGATGCCAGCCATTTTGATGCGGCAGGCCAGCTGGCAGTGGCTATGCTCGACCTGGTTTACGGCAAGGTGGACCCGCGGATCGTCATGAATATCAACACGCCGGACCTGCCGAAGGACCAGATCAAAGGCATCAAAGTTGTGCCTCTGGGACAGCGGTATTACGACGACAAATTCCACCTGGTAGATGAAAACCAGTATACACTGTCGGGAAATCCGGCAGACTATTCTGAAGCCGGAGCGGTGGACGTGACAGCGGTTCATGGAGACTATGCGACCATCACACCGCTGCAGTTTGATTTCACAGACAGACAACATTTAGACTTAGTAAAGGAATGGAATCTTAGTTTATGAGTATTTTTGAACACAGTTTTGATACATTGGAAGGAGAGGCGCTGGAGACGGTAAAAGGCTACTTCAAGGCCTGCGAGTGCCACACCGCGACCTGCACCTTCCTGGCCAACTACGCGTGGAGAGATAATTACGATCTCCGCTATGAAGAAATCGGAGAGTTCCTGTGTGTATCCGGCCGGATCAAAGGCGACGATGAGGCGGATCCGATCATGCTGCTGCCCATGGCAAAGGACGGATCCTGGAGTGATGCGGCTTACAGAGACGTGATTCTGGAAGCCAGAAGACGCTACGAGGCAGAGGGACACCGCCTGCATATTGTTTCCATGTCGGCCGAGGAAAAGGACTTCCTGGAGAGCATCTTCCCGGGACAGATGGAATTCCACCACGACGAAGATCTGGACGAATACGTATATCTGAAGGACAAGCTGATTACACTCAGTGGCCGTGCCCTTCACAAGAAGAAAAACCACATGAACTATTTCCTGAAGACTTATGATTATACGGTCAAAAACATCACCCCGGATATGACAGAAGAGGTAATGGCCTTTGTAACAAGTCATAAGATTGAGAAGGACGCAGACGGAGAAGAACTGGAGAGCCTTCACGCAGAAGAGGATGCCATCAGACGTTATCTGGCGCACACAGAGGAAGAGGACGTGTATTCTGTGGCGATTTACATCGGTGGCGAACTGGTTGCCATCGCCCTGGGTGAACGGCTGAACCACAATACAGCGGCCGAGCATTTCGAGAAGGCGGACGATGATTACAGAGGTCTGTATCAGGTGATCTGCAGCGAATTCTGTAAGCGTCTGCCGGAGGAAATCGTCTATGTCAACAGAGAGGAAGACATGGGCCTCGAGAACCTGAGAAAGGCGAAAGAAGCACTCCGCCCGGACCACAAAGAAGTAAAATATGGGGGTTGTTTTTTCCCTGTAAATGAGATAGAATAATTGTGTGTGAAGAATTTAACAATTTTACACTTTAGAGGATTAAAAAAGACCTAGAGTATAGGCGTTATTTTTAAGGAGGTACATACCAATGAGAGAAGTAGTAATCGTAGGCGCAGCTAGAACCCCAATCGGAAGCTTTGGCGGATCTTTAAAAGGCGTTCCTACAAGAAAATTAGGTGCAATCGCAATCAAGGCAGCTATCGAAAGAGCTGGCATCAAGCCTGAACAGGTTGATGAAGTTATCATGGGTTGTGTATTACAGGGTGGCTTAGGCCAGAACGTTTCCAGACAGATGGCATTAGATGCTGGTCTGCCAGTAGAAATCCCTACAATGACAATCAACAAGGTTTGTGGTTCCGGCTTAAGAGCTGTTGAATTAGCTGCTCAGATCATCAAGGCTGGCGATGCTGACATCGTTGTTGCTGGTGGTGCAGAAAACATGTCCGCAACAGGTTATGCTGTTCCAGCTGCTAGATGGGGCGCTAGAATGAACAACACACAGATGGTTGACATGATGGTTAACGATGGTCTGTGGGATGCATTCAACGGTTACCACATGGGTATCACAGCTGAAAACGTTGCTGAACAGTGGGGCTTAACAAGAGAAGAATTAGACGCATTCGCAGTTGCTTCCCAGCAGAAGGCTGAAGCTGCTGTTAAGGCTGGCAGATTCAAGGACGAAATCGTTCCAGTAGAAATCCCTCAGAAGAAGGGTGATCCTATCGTATTCGATACTGACGAATATCCTAAGTTCGGTGCTTCCATCGAAAAGATGGCTAAGTTAAAGCCAGCATTCAAGAAGGACGGTATCGTAACAGCTGCTAACGCTTCCGGTATCAACGATGCTGGTGCTGCTTTAGTAGTAATGTCCAAGGAAAAGGCTGACGAATTAGGCCTGAAGCCTCTGTGCACAATCAAGGGTTATGCATCTGCAGGTGTTGACCCATCCATCATGGGTGTTGGTCCTATTCCTTCCTCCAGAAAGGCTATGGAAAAGGCTGGCGTAACTGTTGACCAGTTAGACCTGATCGAAGCTAACGAAGCTTTCGCAGCTCAGTCCTTAGCAGTAGGCAGAGACTTAGGATTTGATCCTGAAAAGTTAAACGTTAACGGTGGTGCTATCGCTATCGGTCACCCAATCGGTGCATCCGGCGCTAGAATCCTGATCTCCCTGATCTACGAAATGCAGAAGAGAGAAGATGCTAAATTAGGTTTAGCTACTCTGTGCATCGGCGGCGGTATGGGTACAGCTGTTGTAGTTGAAAAATAATTGATTTTCGACTTTCAAGAGACTCACATTTTGTGGGTCTCTTTTTTTGTCGCCGGATGTGGTATACTATCAGGTAAGAAAACGGTCGAAAGTTACAGGGGGAAAAGATGACAAGAAGAAAAAGAAACATCATCATTGCGATTGTGGTTCTCGCCGTGCTGACGGCAGCCGGCATTGCCGTCTATCAGGGAACCATCGATAAGACGCCGGTGCTGACCCTGAAAGGATCAAAGGAAGCAGAGCTGACCATGGGACAGACCTATCAGGAAGAAGGCTATACGGCCACAGACTATCAGGGCAACGTGATTACAGCCCTTGTAAAGAAGGAGATGCCGGATCTCACCATTGCGGGGGACCAGTTCATCAAATACTCCGTCACAAGCCACGGTAAAACGGCCATCGCATACAGGCTGGTGAAGGTGCGACATAAACAGCCGCCGGTGGTGAAGGGCTATGAGGAGTATGACAGCTACGAGGCTTATCTGGCTGATTACGAAACTTACTACGCGTATCTGAATAAAGGGCTGACCGTTTTGATGTATCATAACGTGTATGATCCGGAAGACCCGCCGGTGAATCTTCATAATAACTACATTTCCACGACAGATTTAGAAAGCCACCTGCAGTATCTGAAGGAACAGGACTACTATTTCCCAACATGGAAAGAGGTCAGGGATTTTGTAGATATGAAGATTGATCTGCCGGAGAAATCCATCGTCCTCTGTTTCGACGATGCAAGTGACGGGTTTATCGAACACGGGATTCCTTTGATCGAGAAGTATCAGGTGCCTGCGACATCTTTTGTTATCGGGATTACGAAAGGGGAACAGATGGCGTCCATGAAGCCGGAGTTGCAGTACGTGCAGCTGGAGTCCCACTCCTATGATATGCACAGGGGTGGCGGACACATAGGTCACGGCGGCGTGTTTACGGCACTCAGCTACGAAGACGGGATGGCGGATCTGAAGCAGTCCGTAGAGATTCTGGGCAGCGGCCAGGCCTTCGCCTATCCTTTCGGCGATTACACGGATCTGTGCAGACAGGTTGTGGCGGATGCAGGTTTTTATGCGGCAGTGACGACGGTTCCGGGGAAGGTCTATCCAGGCGACGATCCCTATCTGCTGAGCAGACAAAGGGTCAGCCTCGGGACCGATTTGGAAAGCTTTTTGGATGTAATAAAGTAGTAAATCTAACAAAAAGTTTTATCCTCTAAAAAAGAATTTGACATAGCTTTTGGAAAAGAATAGAATTAGTATAGAGCAATATTGGAGATGGAGAAATTACATGGAAAAGACATTAAAGAAACTGCTGGAAAACAAGAAAAACTTTGTCTTTGTCGGGGAAGCAGGCTGCGGTAAAAGCGAGATTGCCCTGAACTTTGCCATGGGCATGAGGAAGATTACCGACAAACCGATTCACTTCTTTGACATGGACCAGACCAAGCCGCTGTTCCGTTCCAGAGACGCGTGCCAGCGATTGGAAGCAGAAGGGATTGTGTTCCACTACGAAGAGCAGCTCTTTGATGCGCCGACTACGGTTGGTGGTGTCCGCGTACATCTGGCAGACCCTGATTCCATCGTCATCATGGACGTCGGCGGTGATCATGTGGGTGCCAGACTTATCGGATCTTTTGAAAAGAACCTGAACAAAGAGAACACCCAGAATTTCTTCGTAATCAATGCTTACAGACCCTGGTCCCGCGACCTGATTTCCATCGACGGCACCATGGCCCGCGTTCTGGGTATGGCCCGTATTCAGTTAGAAAACGTGTCCATCATGAGCAATCCAAATCTGGGTACTACGACGACTGCAGAAGAAGCAGTGGCGGGTACTGAGAAACTGGAGGAGATGATTGGAGAATTCCTGAAGGTGGACTACATGTGTGCGATGAAGAATCTTTGTCCGGACATCGAGGGAAAGGTGAATATGCCGCTTCTGCCGGTTGAGCTGTTCTTAACCTACGAGTGGGATGTTCCGTATTTGTAGTCAAGAAACCTGTCGTTTTGCTGGGCAGGATGATTGATAGTTCCGCGGCAACAGCCGCGAGTGTTTACACCAATTAGGAGGTAATCAGTATGGCAAAAGGAAAAGTTGAAATTAGAGTAGACTCCTGCAAGAGCTGCGGCTACTGTGTGAAGTTCTGCCCTAAGAATGTACTCGCAATTGGCGAAAAAGTTAATGCGAACGGTTATCAGTATGCTGTTATGGCGAATCCGGACGATTGTATCGGCTGCGCAGCATGCGGTATGGTTTGCCCAGATGCGGCAATCGAAGTATATAGGGAGGTGTAGAGATGGCAAGAGTATTTATGAAAGGCTGTGAAGCTATTGCCGAAGCGGCTACAAGAGCTGGCTGCAGATTTTTCGCAGGTTATCCTATCACTCCACAGAACGAAATTCCTGAATACTTCGCTAGAAGACTGCCGGAAGTAGACGGTGTATTCGTACAGGGTGAATCCGAAGTTGCATCCGTTAACATGTTATACGGTGCAGTACAGACAGGAACAAGATCTATGAGTTCTTCTTCCTCCACAGGTATTTCCCTTTACAGTGAAGGTATTTCTTACTGTGCATCCGCAAGACTGCCTATCGTTTACGTAAACGTAGGAAGAGGCGGCCCTGGTATCGGTGCAATCAAACCGGCACAGCAGGACTACAAGCAGGCAACCAAGGCATCCGGTAACGGCGGTTTTGAAATGATCGTTCTGTCTCCTTCCACAGTACAGGAAGCAGTTGACATGACTTATGAAGCATTCGACTTAGCTGAAAGAGATATGAACCCTGTATTAATCTTAACAGACGGTGTTATCGGTACTATGATGGAACCTGTAGAACTGCCTCCAATGAAGACTCCGGAAGAAATCGCAGCTATGAAGGAAGCAAGAAGACCTGTTTCCGCAGTGGGCCACAGCCCTGAAGAACAGGTTAGAATCCTGCCAGGCGGCGTAGGCAGCAGCTTTGAACCTGTAAACATCGCAGCTGCAGAATTATACAAATCCTGGGTTGATAAGGATGTAAGAGTAGAAGAATACATGGTTGACGATGCAGAAATCATCTTAACTGCTTACGGTATCTCCGCTCGTATTGCGAAGGTAGCAATCAAAGAATTAAGAGCAGAAGGCATCAAGGCTGGTCTGATCAGACCTATCGCATTACATCCATTCCCTTACAAGTCCTACGGCAACCTGAACTTTGATCAGGTTAAGGGTATTCTGGACGTAGAAATGTCCATCCCTGCACAGATGGTATGGGACGTAGAACACGCAGTTCAGGGCAGATGCCCAATCAAGGAATGTCTGAGATCCGGCGGCGAAATCATGACAAAGGAAAAAGTTCTGAACGCAGCTCGTGAACTGGCGAAGGAGGTATTATAATGGCAATGGAAAAAGTATATAAGAGAACCATTGGCGTTAAGCCAAATGCAGTATCTGGATTCTGTCCGGGATGTATGCACGGCACCATTCACAAGCTGATTGGTGAAGTTGTAGAAGAATTAGGCATGCTGGATAAGTTAGTTCGTTGTGAAGGCGTAGGCTGCTGCGGTCTGGGTCAGTTATATGTATCCCACGACCTGAACATCTCCGCACACGGCAGAGCATGTGCAGTTGCAACCGGTCTGAAGAGAGCAAATCCAGAATCTTTAGTTTATACATATCAGGGCGACGGCGACTTAGCTTCCATCGGTTTAGGTGAAACAGTTTCCGCTGCGAACAGAGGTGAAAACTTCACAGTTATCTTCGTAAACAACGGTATTTACGGTATGACTGGTGGTCAGATGGCACCTACAACATTAATCGGCATGAAGGCTTCCACAGCTCCAAAGGGCAGAGATCCTAAAGAACACGGATATCCAATCCACATGTGTGAAGTATTAAGCCAGCTGACAGCTCCTTACTATCTGGAAAGAACATCCTGCAATACGCCAGCTAACGTTCGTAAGACAAAGGCTGCAATCAAGAAGGCGTTCCAGAACCAGATTGACGGCAAGGGCTTCTCCATGGTAGAAATCGTTACAACTTGTCCTACTAACTGGGGTATGAACGAATTAAAGGCATTAGACTTCTTAGAAGAAAAGATGCTGGCTGAATACCCACTGGGCGTTTATAGAGACAAATCTAAGGAGGAATAGAACATGGAAAGAAATTTAATTGTTGCCGGCTTCGGCGGACAGGGTGTCATGATGCTGGGAACTCTTCTGGCACAGGCAACTTGCGATTCCACAGATAAACATGTTACCTATTTCCCATCCTACGGCGCTGCAATGCGTGGCGGTACTGCAAACTGCTATGTAGTAATCTCCGATGACGAAATCGGTGCACCTGTTATGGATGCAGTAGAAGACTTAATCGTTTTCAACGAACCTTCCCTGCATAAGTTCTTACCACAGCTGAAACCAGGTGGTTTCCTGTTCGTAAACAACTCCATCGTAACATCTGATCCAGGCAGAGACGACATCAAAGTCGTAGAAGTTCCTGTAACACAGATGGCAATCGATATGGGTAACCCTAAGGTTCTGAACATCATCATGTTAGGCGCTTACGTTGGCGCTACAGAAGTAGTTCCTAAGGAAGTTATCGTTGAAACAATCAAGAACAAGTTAGGTAAGAAAAAACCAGAATTCTTACCAATGAACTTAGAAGCATTCGAAAAGGGCTACGCAATCGGCGCAGCTGCAAGATAGTTTCATATGTAAAATAAGAAGAACGGCCAGTGATGGCCGTTCTTTTTGTGTGAGGCGTATCAATTGGGATTTGTCGGTTTGTAAATTAGAAAAGCGGCAATATTGCTATTCGAGACAAACACTCAGGCGAATCAATCATAGACAACGTACTCAGAGGGTTTGGGGAGTTTGATAAAATTGGTATCAAACTCCATCCAAACCCTTTCTTCGTATCCTTGTATGATTGTATTTCGCCCTCGCGAAAAGTCTCTCACAGCAATATGCCGCTTTTTCTTTCAAACAGACAAAACTTAAACATACATCTTTACAAGAATTGTACCAATCGTTACAAAAGGGGAAAGGATTCTTTTGTATATCTTTCCCTTTTCTCCGCTTAAAGCTATGTTTCTGTAAAGAAACGAGACATTTAGGCCTGTTTTCCTTACCCCTTTAGAGTCTTTTATGCTTATCTTGTAAAGATTTTTCGGTTTCTGTTTTCCATGCAGAAAATCCCCGACATGTCTGACGGGGATTTTATTAAGTGTTGAAACAGAGATCTCGACAAATCTCAATTTATCGAACTAAACAAAACAAATTCCCTCACTTGACATTATGTGCCTACAGTTGTAGTATGTACGTAAGAAGGGAGACTACAATTGTAGGAGGGCGAAAAGATGCGTAGATTATCTGATGCAGAACTGAATGTGATGAACGTGCTGTGGGAAGGTTCCGATTTATCTCTTGGCGAGATTGTGGATGCGCTGAAGCCAGCTACGGGCTGGAGCCGCAATACGGTTCACACTTACCTGACCAGAATGGAGAAGAAAGGACTGGTAGTTATCAACCGGACTGGCGAGCCGCACTGGTACGGGGCGGCGGTGAGCCGGGAGGACTGCGCGAGGAAAGAGCGCAGCAATCTGCTGAATAATGTTTATGGGGGTGCAGCGGGGGATTTGATCGCGGCTTTTCTGAAGGAAAGCAAAATCTCGGAAGAGGAGAGAGACAGACTCCGTCAGCTGCTGGATGAGATGGAGGTTTAGTATGAGCAATATTTGGGAATTTTTGCTGCAGACCATGGAAGTGACACTGACGGCGATAATTATCCTGTTGCTAAAGTGGATGTTTCAGGATAAGCTGTCACCAAGGTGGCAGTATGGGATTTGGACCTTGTTTGCAGTCAAACTGATTCTGCCGGCAGGTCTGTTCAGGTCCTATGTCAGCCTGGATCTGGCCGCGGCACTGCAGGTTCTAAAGGCGAAAACAGAATGTCGAATGGAATCGCAATTTAGCGATGTATTCATGGCGATACAGCCAAACGCTGGAATTCCAACGTCTATGGGGATGCCACAGAGCATAACCGACTGGATTTTCACAATCTACCTGGCAGGCGTCATCGCAGCAGCGGCATATTACATCATCGGCTATCTCCGCCTGCAGTTCATCCTGCGCAAGGGATTGGAACCGGCAGATGAGACACGTCAGAAGGTAATGGGACTGTGCGAAACCTACAGGCTAAACCCATGCAGAATCCGTATTCTTGATGGCATCGAATCTGCCTTTATCTGCGGATTCTTCAGACCGGTACTGGTGATTCCGTCCAATCAGGAAGACGATATCGACGACAAAATTCTTCTCCATGAGCTGCTGCACAAGAAATACTTTGATCTGTGGCAGAACGGGTTCTGGTGCCTGATGCGCTGTGTTCATTGGTGCAATCCGGCCATGCAGTACGTGTTCAACCGGATTGGCAATGACATGGAAAGTCTTTGTGACCAGAGGGTGCTGGAGCGAATTGAAGGGGAAGACCGCCGTGACTATGGCAGAATCCTGCTTAGTATGACCAACAGCAAATATGCCAGAGCTCTCGGGACTACATCTCTGTCCAACGGCGGCAGCAACATCAAAAGACGTATCGAAGCCATCGTCCGCTTCAAGAAATATCCGAAAGGTATGGCGCTGGTTTCCCTCTGCATCTGCCTGCTTATCGCCGCACCGGTTTTCGGCGGCACGAGACAGGGCGTAGATTTTCACGAAGATTTCTCCTGGGTTTCCAGTCAGGACGTGGCTCTGGCTAAAATCCGCCTCCAGGGGTGCAGTACTGTGGCAGGCGCCATCGACTGTTATACCAAAGGCTTACTCCAAGGGCATGAAGATTATCTTGCAGCAGCCCTTCCGGCAGAACAGCAGCAAAAGGCAAAGGAAATTGCGGCTGACGGCACCCTGCGTCCCGAATGGGAAAATTACTTCGTCATGAATCTGGAAGAAACGGATTGCGGTGAGATGCATCCATACGTCGTTCTTTGCAGCGAAGACAGTGAATACGAAGAATACGACGATGAGCCGCCTTACAAAGTGCTGGCGCTGCCTTTGATCGTTAAGAAGGAAAACCACAGATGGGTGGCGGCGTCAGCCGGCGAGCCGGTGCAATACAGAGAAGAAGGATGGACCTATGGAAATTACCAGAAAAACCTTCCTGCGCTGAACACTTATCATGGAAAATGCGAGGCCGGCAATATCACATTAGAAGAGCAGACTTACCACTATATCATGAGCAAAAAAGAAGGCAATGAATGGGACTGGTTCGGCTACGATTCAACTAACCTGTCGCAGGAGCCGGATCCCGATGCCGGATTCAGTCGTCACGAGCTCCATTATGTGGTAAACTATGAACATGACATGAACAATCCGGAGTGGCAGAATGTAGAGTCAGTGGCACTCTCCGCCAGGGTTCTGACCGATGATGAACCGAATCCTAACTGGAGCGAAGACAGCTATACCCGTATGACCAGCGGCCAAAGTGCCAGCGGTGACGGTACGGCGGTCATGTCCGAGCGGATAGAAGACACTTGGCGCGGCGATTTGCAAATGGACATTGGATTTTTTGAACACGACAAAGGCCTCAAAGAGGCCAAGGGCTACGCAGTCCGTGTCCACATCAATATGTTGCCGCAGGATACTATATTGATAGAAAGGGGCGATACGGATGGGCAGTAACAACTACAAAGATGCACTGAAGAAAATCGCCTGGGGCTATGTGTTTCTCTATTTTGATCTAAACCTGGGACTGATTGACATCCTGCCGGCATGGGTCGGATATATTCTGATTCAACGGGCGCTGGACGGCGTCGCAGAGCGGGAGCCGTCGGCAAAGCTGCTAAATCCGTTCGCATTCGTATTGATTACGGTAGAGCTGATTCGGTGGGTGATTCTCTGGTTTGCAGAAGAACCTGCCCTGCCATGGATCAGCGTGCTCACAGGTATCATCGGCCTGTATTTTCACTTCCAGCTCCTGACCAATCTGGCTGATACGGCAACGAAAGACTGCTCTGCATATGGCAGGAAAATCCGTTTTTACCGGACGCTGCAGGTACTGCTTGTGACGGTTCTGACCATGATGGACATGACGATTATTCCAGCCACCTGGGAGCCTGTTACCTGGGGTGTACTCCTGGCAACGGCGGTGCTGATTATCGGCCTGGTATGGACGCTGTTCTCTTATGCAAAAGAGCCGGATTTTCAGATGGAAATCCCGGAACACGTACAATATATTCTGAACACCCTGAACAAAGCAGATCACGAGGCCTATATCGTCGGCGGCTGTGTCCGCGATGCGCTCATGGGCAAAGAGCCTAACGACTGGGATGTGTGCACATCTGCGCTGCCGGAAGAGACAAAGACAGCTTTCTCTGGCTGGCAGACTGTTGATACCGGGCTGAAACACGGCACGGTGACGGTTCTACTTGAAGGCAATCCGGTGGAAATCACCACCTACCGCATCGACGGCGAATACGAAGACGGCAGGCATCCTAAGGCGGTGGAATTTACCCGCAGCCTCAGGGAAGACCTGGCCCGCCGTGATTTTACCATCAATGCCATGGCTTATCACCCGGACAAAGGCATCATCGACCTTTACGGAGGTCGTGACGACCTGCACAGAGGCTATATCCGCTGTGTCGGCGAACCACGGAAAAGATTTCAGGAAGACGCCCTGCGCATCATGCGCGGCCTGCGGTTTGCGGCGACTCTGAATTTTGCCATAGAATCGGAAACGGCAGATGCTATGTATCTGGAAAAGGAAAGACTGCAGGATATTTCCAAAGAACGGATCAACGCGGAACTGTCAAAGCTGCTTATGGGCGATCATGCAGATCAGATCGTGAGACAGTATATCGATATTCTGGAGACAGCGGCAGAAGGCATGCAGCTGCCTCAGGCAGACATCAGTGCATTTCCGCCTGCTTTAGCTATCCGTCTGGCGGAAGTTTTCCCAAAGGATACCGGCAGGTATCTGCGTCTGTTAAAATACGACGGAAACACCATCAGATGGTCCAGAGTCCTGTCCAGGCTGCGGAATACCCCGGCACTGACAGATCCAAAGAAGGAGATGGTGAAATTCCTGCATAAACATGGAGAAACCATCACGGCTATGCACTACGCAAGGGCGGGAAAAGAAGAACTGGCGACTTTGGGCTGGCTGCTGGAGCAGAACCCTTGCTACCGCGTCCAGGACCTGGACATCGGCGGTCATGATTTAATTGAAGCAGGCATAAATCCAGGCCCGGCCTTGGGATATACATTGAACTATTTATTAGATTTAGTGATTGAAGAAGAAATACCAAATGAGAAGAACGCGCTGCTTCAGGCAGCAAAGGAGGCAATGAAGAATGAGTAGTATTTGGACATTATATTTCAGCCCGACGGGCAGCACGAAGACCATCATCGACACCATCGGCGGGGTGGTATCCGGCATGCTGGAAACGGAAGAACCCATCGTGGTGGACTTCACCCAGCCCCATATGAGAGAAAAGAAACTGACCTTTGCGGAAGAGGATATCGTCTTTGTGGGGGTACCGACCTATGCCGGCCGCGTACCTAACAAAATCATGCCTTTCATCGCAGAGAACCTGGCCGGAAACGGTGCCTATGCCGTGCCGGTGGTGACCTACGGCAACCGCAGTTTTGACGACTCTTTGGCGGAGCTGGCAGACCTGTTAGAAGGAAACGGTTTCAGGCTGTTGGGTGGCGGTGCATTCCCGTGTCAGCACGCCTTTGCGGAGAATCTGGCAACAGGCCGTCCGGACATGATGGACGTGCTCCAGGCGCTGCAGCTGGGTGAGGCCGTAGCCAATCATCTGGCCAGCGGGACTGTGCTGAAGGCCGAGGCCTTCCCTGGAAACCATCCGGCAGGACCGTATTACGTGCCGAAAGGAACCGACGGACAGCCCGCCAAGTTCCTCAAGGCAAAACCGGTAACGGACCAGGAAAAGTGCACCCAATGCGGCATTTGTGCCAAAGCATGTCCGATGGGCAGCATCGATCCGGCTGAAAAGTTCGAGGCAACAGGCATCTGCATCAAATGTCAGGCCTGCATCAAAAAATGTCCGGTGGACGCGAAACACTTTGATGACGAAGCCTTCCTGAGCCACCGGCAGATGCTGATGGACAATTTTGGTACAATCCGCAAGGAAGTAACGCTGGTAATATAGCGGGACTTCAAGTATAATATTGGTGTATGTTTTTGCTAGTTTTTAACGAAAAGGAAGGAAAAATGGAAACAATTTTCAAACTGAAAGATCACAACACCGATGTGAAAACAGAGGTAGCTGCTGGCATTACCACCTTTATGACGATGGCGTATATTCTGGCAGTAAACCCAAGTATTTTAGGTGACGCGGGCATGAATCCTAGTGCGGTACTGCTTGCAACATGTCTCGCATCCTGTATCGGTACCTTATGCATGGCATTCATGGCAAATCTGCCATTTGCATTATCCGCAGGTATGGGACTGAATGCATTCTTGGCATATACTGTAGTTCTCGGGATGGGCATTTCCTGGCAGGTTGCACTGCTGGCAGTATTTGCAGAAGGTATTATCTTCATTATCCTGTCACTGACCAATGTGCGTGAAGCCATCTTCAACTCTATTCCACTGACACTGAAGAAGGGTGTTTCCGTAGGGATTGGTTTATTTATCGCATTTATCGGTCTCCAGAATGCAGGACTGGTGGTTGACTCCTCTACACTGGTAACCATTACAAGTTTTGTGGACAACTTCAACACCACCGGCATTTGTGCACTGCTGGCAGTGATTGGCGTCCTGATTACAGCAGTATTCCACATCAAAGAAGTCAAAGGTGGCATCCTGTACGGTATTGTCATTACATGGGTTTTAGGCATGATTTGCCAGCTGGCTGGTATCTATGTGCCAAATCCTGAAATGGGTGCTTACAGTTTATTCCCAAGCGGTATCATGAGTGTGGACTTCTCCGCTTTACGTGATACATTTGGACAGTGCTTCAAAGTGGATTTCAGCGGTGTAGGTATCTTTAACTTCATCGTAATTATCTTCTCCTTCCTGTTTGTTGACTTATTCGACACATTAGGCACTTTGATTGGTGTCAGCACAAAGGCGAAGATGCTGGACAAAGACGGTAAGCTTCCGCAGATTAAACCTGCACTGATGGCAGATGCCATTGCTACGACTGCAGGTGCGGTTCTGGGTACTTCCACAGTAACAACTTTCGTAGAATCTTCTGCAGGGGTTGCTGTTGGTGGTAAGACTGGTTTGACAGCACTTACAACAGGCGGATTATTCTTACTGGCATGCTTGTTCTCTCCACTGTTCACATCCATTCCTGCATTTGCAACAGCTCCAGCGCTGATCTTCGTAGGATTCCTGATGTTTGAAGCGGTGGCAGACCTGAAGTTCGACAAGGACAACATGGTAGAAAGCATTTCCGCTTACTTATGTATCATTGCAATGCCGCTGTTCTACAGCATTTCCGAAGGTATCTGCATGGGCGTAATCTCTTACGTAGTACTGAAGGCTGCAACGGGCAAGGCAAAGGACGTAACTCCATTAATGTATGTACTGGCAGTACTGTTTGTACTGAAGTATATCTTCCTGTAAATTGGGATTTGTCTGTTTGGAAATCAGAAAAGCGGCAATATTGCTGTTCGAGACAAACACTCGGGCGAAACAATCATAGACAACGTACTCAAAGGGTTTGGGGAGTTTGATAAAATTGGTATCAAACTCCATCCAAACCCTTTCTTCGTATCCTGTTTTCCACACCTGAAAATCCACGTCAGATATGTCGGGCGCAGTTTGCTTGAGGCGCTGCAGCAATCATACGAGAAACGAAAAAAGACTTTGGATTGTCTTGTCACGGGGCGAAAGCCCATTTTCGTGAAAGACACCAAAGTCTTTGAGATTCTCGTCTATGATTGCCAGCAACAAAAGAACTGTGCAAGGCATGTGCTGACGTGGATTTTATTCTACGTTCTTACCAAATCTCTTGACTTTCGCCGTAGTTGTCTTTTCCAGCGGCTCGTCCAGAATCTGGGTAATCATGATGGCCTTGTACTGCGGCAGTTTTGCGTTGATTTCATCAACGGCCTTTTCTACGGCAGCGGCGATTTCTTCGTCAGAAGGCTTGCGGCCCAGCTCTTCCTTCAGTGCTGTAGCGTCAGGATAAATCTTTGCCTTCACGCAGATCTTGCCTTTGCTTCTGCCTTCCAGAACCAGACATTCTCCCACGATTGGGTAGTCTCCCAGGCGAGTTTCCAGCTCTTCCGGATAGATGTTCTTGCCGTTTTCGGTAACGATGACACTCTTGCATCTGCCTGTGATGTACAGTTCGCCGTCTTCACCCAGGTAACCCAGGTCACCGGTACAGAACCAGCCGTCACGGAAGGTTGCAGCAGTTGCTTCTTCGTCATTGAAGTAGCCCAGCATGATGTTTTCGCCCTTTGCCAGGATTTCGCCGACACCATCTTCGCCAGGGTTGTCGATTTTGATCTGTACGCCCGGCATTGGGATACCGGTGGATTCCGCATTCAGGTAGAAGTCGCAGTTACCAACCAGAAGTGGGGAACATTCAGTCAGCCCGTAACCCTGCAGGGTGCGGATGCCCAGTGCGTTGAAGTCGTGAACCAGCTGTGGATCCAGTGCGGCAGCACCGACGATGAACAGCTGTAGCTGTCCACCTAACTTTGCACGAACCTTTTTCTTTACGATACCGCGGATGAAGAATGGCAGCTTCTGCATCGCTTCAGACAGCGGCAGCTCCTTGAAGTGCTTTCTCCATGGCTTTGGAGCCTCTTTGGAAAGCGTGTCGCGGATTCTGTTGTTCAATACTTTTAGCAGCGCAGGTACGACTACCAGCAGTGTAGGCTGGTATTCTACGGCGTTCTTCTGGACTTTTGTCAGACCATCGCAGTAGGTGGTAGTACCGCCCTTGGAGAACACCAGCAGGAAGTCCAGGGTGCACTCGTAAGTGTGGTGGATCGGCAGGATGGACAGGGTCTTGTCTTCTGGTCTGATTTTTACCACCTGGCAGGTAGAATAGATGTTGCTGCAGATGTTGTGGTGGGACAGGCATACGCCCTTGGAGTTTCCGGTTGTACCGGAAGTGAAAATCAGGATGCGGGTTTCGTCCTTTCTGATTTCCAGGCTGTCCACAAATCCTTCATCGGCAGTTGTCGCTTTTGCAGCGGCTTCTACCTCTTCGTAGGTCAGCGCTTCGATGCCTTCCTTTAACAAAGGCTTCAGCTTTTTGATAATCTTCTCTTCACCGCAGACGCAGACGCAGTCCGCAGCGTTGATGAAGTCGTTGATGTCGTTTTCGTGTAATTCTTTGTCGATTGGAACGACGCAGCCTACTGTTGTCGCTGCGACGTAAGACAGCGCCCACTGGTAGGCGTTTCTGCCGACAACAGCGATACGCTTGTCCTTATAACCCTGGTTCAGGAAATAAGTCGCCAGGCTGTAGAAGCTGTTTCCAAATTCAGAAAAGGTGATGTAGCGGTAGTCGTCCTTACCGTCTCTGATCTGGAATGCAGTTTTTTCTTTGAATGTTGCACAGGTTGTAGATACCAGTTCCCTGATATTTGCAAACTGTCTTTCTGCATAAGGTTTAAAATCAATCATTTGGTGTCCTCCTGTGATTAGTTGCCTGTTGGAATATATGGTGCAACGGCACTTGCTACGTTGAAGATTGGCATCGTCTGCAGCACAATCTTGCCAGGACCTCTGACAACCGTATTGAAGATGCCTTCACCGCCCAGGAACATATTCTTAAGACCTGGAACAGTGACGATTTCCATGGAGCAGGTAGCATCCATCGCAGCCAGATATCCGGTGTCTACAATCATGGACTGGCCAGCTTCGAGCTGATACTCCACTGCCGCGCCGTCGATTTCGATGAAAGCAGTTCCCTGACCGGATAATCTCTGCATGATGAAACCTTCGCCGCCGAAAAGACCGGATCCGATTTTCTTCTGGAAGTGGATGGACAGGTTCACTGTCGCTTCACTTGCCAGGAAGGAACGCTTCTGCACGATCAGCTCTTTGCCGGGCGCAATTTCGACTGGTCTGATGGAGCCTGGGAAACTGGAGGCAAAGGCAATCTGGCCGGGACCGGCCTGTGCGGTATAGCGGTTCTGGAACAGGGTGTCACCAGAAAACATTCTGCCTAATGCTTTGCCGAATCCTCCGTTGCTGGTTGTTTCCATTTTCATGTTAGGGGACATCCACGCCATGGCACCGCTTTCGGTGATCAGCGTCTCGCCCGGTTCTACTTCGCAGATGACTGCAGGGAGATTATCTCCGATTAATTTATATTTCATACGAAAGCTCCTTTCTAATGTGTCGTAAATGTGTCATAAAATTCTGTTATTATGTAAATTGTAACAGAATTGACTATCTCATGCAAACCTAAAAAAATCTTTTGTAAAAGGAGCCGTTATGGTATATAATGTTAATGTTATAGACAAATATTCAAAATTGGAGGAAATGAAATGACTGAAGCTGTTTCAACTAATTTTATTCATAATATTATTGAAAAAGATTTAGAAAACCAGAAGTATGGAGACGCAGTGCTGACTCGTTTCCCGCCGGAACCAAACGGCTATCTGCACATCGGACATGCTAAGTCCATCTGCCTCAACTTCTCCACAGCGGCGAAGTACGGTGGTAAGTGCAACCTGAGATACGACGATACAAACCCTGTCAAAGAAGACATGGAATACGTAAACTCTATCGAAGAAGATGTAAGATGGTTAGGCTGGGAATGGGACAAGAGACTGTGGGCCTCTGACTATTTTGATACCATGTATGATGCAGCGGTAGAACTGATCAAAAAGGGCAAGGCTTATGTCTGCTCCCTGACTGCTGACGAGATTCGTGCATACAGAGGTACGCTGAAGGAACCAGGCAAGGAATCCCCTTGCAGAAACCAGAGCGTAGAAGAAAACCTGCAGTTATTCGAAGACATGAAGGCCGGCAAGTTTGCTGACGGCGAAAGAGTGCTGAGAGCGAAGATCGACATGGCATCTCCTAACATCAATATGAGAGACCCTGTTATCTACAGAATCGCACATGCAGAACACCACAACACCGGTGACAAGTGGTGCATCTACCCAATGTACGACTTTGCGCATCCAATCGAAGACGCCATCGAAGGCATCACACATTCCATCTGCACGCTGGAATTCGAAGACCACAGACCGCTGTATGACTGGGTATTACAGGAAGTGGGCTGGTGGCCAACTCCTCCACAGCAGATCGAATTTGCACGTCTGAACATCACAAATACCGTGATGAGCAAACGTTATCTGAAGGCTCTGGTAGACGACAGAGTGGTTGACGGCTGGGATGACCCAAGAATGCCAACCATCGCAGGCCTGAGAAGAAGAGGTTACACACCGGAAGCAATCAGAGATTTCTGTGAAAGAATCGGTGTTGCAAAGGCCAACTCCACGGTAGAAGTTTCCCTGCTGGAACACTGCATCAGAGAAGACCTGAAGATGAAGGTACAGAGCAGAAACGTGATCGAAAACCCTATCAAGGTTGTGATTACAAACTATCCGGAAGACCAGTTCGAAGAATGTGAAATCGAAAACAACGCACAGGTTCCTGAAATGGGCACAAGAATGGTTCCGTTCTCCAGAGAACTGTGGGTTGACGGTGCTGACTTCATGGAAGTTCCTGTGAAGAAGTACTTCAGACTGTTCCCTGGCAACGAAGTAAGATTCAAAGGTGCTTACTTCATCACTTGCAACGAAGTGGTAAAGAACGAAGACGGTTCCATCAAAGAACTGCTTTGCACATACGATCCTGAAACCAGAAGCGGCAGCGGATTCGAAGGCCGTAAGGTAAAGGGTACTATTCACTGGGTTGACGCGAAGACAGCGGTGAAGATTAAAATCAGAAACTACAACCATCTGATGATTCCAAACGAAGATGGCGAAAACGTTCTGAACCCTGCATCCGTAGAAGAAACTTTCGGCTACGCAGAACCTGCCATCGCAGATGCACAGCCAGGCGAAAGATTCCAGTTCTTCAGACACGGCTACTACATCGCTGACAGCAAGCTGACTACAGACGAAGAAAAGGTATTCAACAGAATCGTCGACCTGAAGAGCTCCTGGAAACCGGGAAAATAATTGAAAGAAGCTGTAAATTGAGAAGAGCGTTCGTGATGAACGCTCTTTTTGTATAATGGGAACATTTACAGAATGACTGCTGCCGCCAGACAGCCGATGATGACCGCGAATGCGGTAACGTCCAGCCGGCTTGCGAATACCGGCGCGCCGGACTGCCGACGGCTCCATGCGTAGACGAAGAAGCCGGGTGCGAAGCAGAACGCGGAGATAATCACGTTGGAGATGCCGGTTGCCAGCAGCATGTAGAAACCGTAGACTGTGCCCGTGATGGCGATGAACCAGGTTCCTGCATTGACGTTATTGGTGTGCAGACGGGCGTCATCCAGTGTCGTTTTCAGGCAGTACAGCGCAGACAGGACGAAAGGTATCATGATTGCACTGGTTGCCAGGGTGTACATGGCCTGATAAGAGGATTCCTGGAAATAGACCATGATGAGGAATCCCTGAATGACCAAAGCGGTCAGAATCAGTGCGCCGACCGGTGCCCCTGCCCCGTTTTCACGACGCAGGAACTTTGGGAAACAGCCGGCCAGGGCAGGCGCGTAAGCGCTGTCCGCGCAGACGATGGTGTAGGAGAACATGGCGCCTGCGATGGAGATGATGACGCCGATATTGATCAAAGTGGCACCCCATGGACCTACAATGGAAGCCAGGAGCCCGGCCATGGCAGGATTATCGAGGGCGGCCAGTTCGCTACGCGGCAGAATGCCCATACTGAGTACGGATATCAAAACGTACAGAATCAGCAGGGTCAGGAAGGACAATGCTGTCGCGCGCCCGGCGACGGCCGTCGTACGGGCGCGCCCCGATATGACCACGGCACCTTCGATGCCGGTGAAAATCCATACGGTGGTGTAGGTGGTTTCCAGGACCTGCCTGCCTAGAGACAGGCCGGTGTCCTGCCCTCTGAAATTATCCAGGAAGATATCCAGGTCGAAGGCACCGAGAAAGATGGCGAAGATGATGAATGCCAGGATGGGCACGATCTTTGCCAGCACGATGACCGTGTTCACCGTTACCGCTTCCTGCACACCGCCCATGACCAGCAGAGTAAAACCCCAGACGATAGCCGATGCACCGATGACAGATGCCAGGTTGTTGCCGTCGCCAAAGACTGGGAAGAACTGCCCCAGGGCTGCAAAGAGCAGGGTCGCAAAGGATACCTGAGAGAGAATGGCGCTGATCCAGTAGCCCCAGGCGGAGTTGAATCCGATATATTCGCCGAAACCTTCGTGGGCATAGGCGAAGATACCGCTCTTCAGATGAGGCCGTACCACCGACAGCCTGTTAAAACACATGGCCAGGGCGAACATGCCGGCACCCGTGATTCCCCAGCCCAGTAGGACGGCCAGCGTACCGGCACCGCTTTCCGCCATGTCGCGGAACATGCTGAAGACACCGCTGGCCAGCGTGGTGCCGATTGCAAAGCAGGTTAATTTAAAAAGGCCGAGGCCCTGATTGTTTTCATGCATACATACTTACCTCGATTCTAAGAAACTCTATGTGTACTATGTGCGAAGTTTTTGTGAATTATGCATCTTTTCGTTGTGCGCCCTGCCGATATACGATAAGATAAAACCAGTGAAAGGGGAAGTCTATGACAAGTGTACTCATTACAATGATCAAAGTGCTGGCAGCCATTCTCGCGGCCATTTTTGCGGGGAACGGCGCGGTTTACTGCTTTAATAAAATTCCGGCACAGTGGCTGTGTGACTATGGGCAGCAGCCTACGGAAGAGATGCTGGATCCGTATACCCAGAGGGTGAAGAGCTATCCGTGGAAGTATATCTTCACCATGCTTTTTGTCGTGCTGAACATCAAGATGGTCATGGACGACTGGCAGTTTGCCATCGGTGGACTTTGTGCCATCTGGCTGCTTCTGGAGATGACCATTGCGGATATCAAATACAGAATCATACCGGACCAGTTTATCCTGCTGCTGACGGTCTGTGCGCTGGGCTTCATACCCTATCAGGGCGGATGGAAATCCTGTCTGCTGGGTGCGGCAATTGGGTTCGGCGTCATGGCTGCTACGGCGCTGCTTGGCAGACTGGCCTACAAAAGAGACACCCTGGGCGGCGGTGACATCAAACTGTTTACCTCGCTGGGTCTCATCATGGGCCCGGTTGGAATCGTGGTGACACTGGTGCTGACGACACTGATCAGCTCCGGCCACCTGGTGTACCTGCTGGCATCCAAAAAAATCAAAAAGACCGACACGGTGCCGATGGTGCCGTATATTGCCGTGGCAGCGACTATTTATCTGGTGTTCCTGTGGGGGCAGGCGGAAGTTTTCTTTGATATATTTGCGGTTTAGGTAGAAAACAAATGCAGATTTATGGTATACTATTAGAGTATATGTAGAAATAAATGAAAGAGGTTTTTATAATATGATTTCCAGTAAACAGAGAAGTTATTTAAAGGGTCTGGCACACAACATCGACCCGACAGTATACATCGGTAAGCAGGGCTTAACCGAAAACGTCATCAAAGAAATCGAGACCGGTCTCTACTGCAGAGAACTGGTAAAGGTAAAGATTCAGGAAGGCTGCCTGTTAGAACCAAAGGCGACAGCAAGCCAGCTGGCTGAACAGCTGGGAGCTGAATTCGTACAGGCGATCGGCAGAAAGTTCGTGCTGTACAGAGAGTCCAAGGACAACAAGCAGATTGTGCTGCCAAAGAAATAAGAAAAACGTATAGAAGATGGAAAGAAACATTCTTTTAACAATTCAATACGATGGAACGAATTTTTCCGGCTGGCAGAGGCAGCCCAATGCGAGAACCGTGCAGGGAGAAATCGAGGCTGTTTTGTCGAAGATTTGTGCCATGCCGATGCAGATTAACGGGACAAGCCGTACTGATGCGGGGGTTCATGCGCTGGGTCAGCGTGCATCCTTCAAAGGTGATTTCGGGATTCCTACAGACCGGATTCAGCTGGCGGCAAACAATATGCTGGCGGCAACCGTCGGAACGCCGAGACAATGTGCCGATGTGCGCATTGTAAAGGTGGAAGAAATGCCGGCGGACTTTCATGCCAGATTTGACTGCAAGGGAAAGACCTACCGCTATGTGATCAGACATGGATGCGAGGCGGATGTCTTCCAGCGGAACTATGCCTACCAGTTGAAGGAGAAACTGGACATCGATGCCATGCGGGAAGGGGCAAAGCACATTACAGGAACTCACGATTTTGCCTGTTTTCAGGCAGCAGGAGGCACACCGCGGGAGACCACGGTGCGGACCATCTTTGACCTGCAGGTCCTGGAACGGGACGAAGAAACGATTTGGATAGAAGTGACCGGAGACGGCTTTCTATATAACATGGTTAGAATTATCGTTGGCACGCTGGTGGAAACCGGACAGGGCAGGAAAACGGCCGCATCCATTGCGGACATCATTGCCTCGGCCGACCGCCGCAATGCCGGGCATACAGCGCCTGCCGAAGGCCTGTATTTAAAAGAAATATATTACGATGCAGAAGAGATGAAGAAAGGCAGGTAGAGGAAGATGAGCCACTATTTTGATCAGAGAATCGGCTGGGATGAATATTTCATGCAGATGGCAGAACTGACGGCAAAGCGTTCCACTTGTTTAAGAAGACAGGTTGGGGCCGTAATTGTCAAGGACAGACATATTATCGCAACAGGATATAACGGTGCACCGAGAGGGCTGAAGCACTGTGATGAAAAAGGCGGCTGCCTGAGACAGCAGCTGGGCGTTCCTTCCGGGCAGCGTCATGAACTCTGCAGAGCACTTCACGCAGAGCAGAACGCTATCATTCAGGCGGCGACACTGGGACAGAGCATCGAAGACGGCACCATCTACGTAACACATCAGCCTTGTGTCATCTGTGCAAAGATGATCATCAACGCCGGCATCAAACGCATCGTGGTAAGAGAAGCCTATCCGGATGAAATGGCAACAGAGATTCTGGACGAAGCAGGCATCAGAGTGATTCAGTTAAAAAAGGCAACGGAGTAATAGATTATGGAAATTACGAGAGCAATGTTATTTGCGGCATTCTTCACTTCCTTTGCATTGTCATTGGCCTTCGTGCCGATTTCCATGCAGCTGGCACCTCTTATCGGTGCGGTGGATATCCCGAAGGATGGCAGAAGAATGCATACGAAGGCTATGCCGCGTTTTGGCGGCCTGGCGATTTTCGTAGGAACCATGGGCTCCCTGATTATCTATGCAGGGTCTCATGATAAGGTATTGCCGGTCATCATCGGCGGCACCCTGATTTATCTGTTAGGGGTGGCGGACGATTTGATGAACCTGCCGGCAAAGTTTAAATTCCTGGCACAGACCGGAGTGGCGGTTCTCATGTACAGCATGGGACTGCGTATTACCCTGATTACAAACTTCTTCGGTGAAGGGGCTCTGCACTTTGGCTCCGTCGTATGTTTTATCGTAACGGTTCTGTGGATTGTTGGAATTACCAATACGATTAACCTGATCGATGGATTAGACGGTCTTGCTGCAGGACTTGCGGCAATCGCATCCCTGTCCATCGCTTATGTAGCCTATATTCACGGAGACAAATACGGTATGCTGGTGGTTTGCCTGGCTATGATGTGCCTGGCGGGCTCCTGCGCAGGATTCCTGCCGTTTAACTTCCATCCGGCAAAGACCTTTATGGGAGACGGCGGATCCCTGTTCTTAGGATTCATGATTGCCGTGCTGTCCGTAGTGGGACCGCTGAAGAAGACCACTGTGCTGGCGGTTGTTGTGCCTGTTATCGTGCTGGGCATTCCAATCTTCGATACGGCATTTGCTATCCTGAGAAGACTGGCCAGCGGCAGACCGATTATGGAGGCCGACAAAGGTCATCTGCATCACCGCCTGATGGATTCGGGATACGGGCAGAAACGTGCCGTGCTGATGCTCTACGGTATCAGCGGTATCATGGGCATGGCGGCCGTATTGGTGAGCAGAGAGTTATTGAAGGATGCCATCGTTTTAGGATGCATCGCAATCGTTTATCTATATGTATTCCTCACAGATCCGAACCGCAACATGAAGGTGAAAGCCGTAAACATTGCGGAAGAGGAAAAGGAAGAGGAGCATCGGAAAAAACAGGAGGAAAAGTGGCACAAGATAGAGGATTAACCTTGGATCAGGGTGCCCTGTATAAGAAGTTAGCAAAGATAGCCATCCCTATTTCTATCCAAGGGGTGGTTTCTGCTACGTTAGGGCTTATTGACAATTTAATGGTAGGCGCACTGGGAGAAGCGGAACTTGCAGCGGTAGGGATTGCGACCCAGATCTTTATGATTCACTATATGCTGCTGTTCGGATTTGTCGGCGGTACGGCTACGTTTATGGCCCAGTTCTACGGCACCAAAGACTACAGGAACATCCGGAAAGTCGTGGGATTCGCCATGACGGTGGCCATGGCGGCGGGCGTCGTGTTCTTTGTCTTCGGGTTCCTGCTGACGGACACGGTTCTTGGGATTTACAGCAGCGATCCGGCGCTGATTGCTTTGGCCCGGCCTTATGTGAAGATAGGAAGCATCACTTTCTTCTTTCTGGCGGTTTCCGTTCCGGTGGAGATGGCGTTCAAGGCCACCCAGCAGACGAAGATTCCGCTGGTGGTCAGCACGGTAGTGTTTACGACCAACACCTGTCTGAACTACGTTTTGATTTTCGGAAAGTTCGGTGCGCCGGCCATGGGAATTGCCGGGGCGGCGACGGCGACGACCATCGCCAGATTTCTGGAGATTCTGATTATGGCAGTATTCCTGTTCCGCAGGAGTAACTGCTTCCGCGGACCGGTTAGGGACTTCTTCGGGTGGAACAGGGATATGATGACCCGTATCATCAAAAATGCCACCCCGACGACCATGAACGAATTCTTCTGGAGCCTGGGGCAGTCCATGTATGTTGCGGCTTTTGCGAGAATCGGAACTACGGCTTATGCGGCTTATCAGGCTGCGGCAGCCATCAACAGCATCTTCTCCTATGCGGCATTCAGCATCGGGGATGCGGCACTGATTCTGGTGGGAGAAAAGCTGGGAGAAGGAAAGAAGGATGAGACCTACGTGCTGGCGAAGAAGCTTCTGAAAATCGGAACCGTTTTCGGGATCATCGTTGGTGTTCTGCTGATTGCAACGGCGATGCCGCTGGTGGGACTGTTCAATCTGACGGAATTAGGCAAGGTCTATTGTTTCCGCATCCTGCTGGTATACGGACTCTGCATGGGACCTAGCCTGTACAACGGCATCAATATCACAGGCACGCTCCGTGGGGGCGGAGACACCAGATACGCCATGCTGACGGAAGTCAGCTGTACCTGGCTCATTGCCGTGCCGCTGGCATTCCTGGCTTCGCTGGTGCTGCACATGCCGATTTATCTTGCAGTTCTGGTTGTCCGTCTGGAAGACGTGGCAAAGGGAATCCTGCTGACCAAGCGGTTCATTTCGAAAAAATGGATGAACAACGTGATTACGGGGTTATAGAAAAAATAAAAATAGGGCTGAACCTGATGGTTCAGCCCGCTTTGATTTTTTGTACTAATTTAGATATGGATTTCGCCTTCTGCCAGGATGACACCGCTGCCGCCTACTTTGATGAGGCAGCTGCCTTCTTCGGCCTGGATATCTGTCAGGATGACGGACGGTCTGTCCATCTTTTCTCCCTGGATGATCTTGCAGTTGGCCTTGCCTTCGATAATGTTGTTCAGGTAGAAGTAGTAAGTCAGGGCACCGTTGGATGTGCCGGTTGCTGCTTCTTCGTCGATGTCATACAGTGGCGCAAAGTTTCTGGTATGGGCCGTTACATCGCCTTCCGCGTCCAGTGTGAAAGCGTGTACGCCGACAACTTCGTAACGCGCGGACAGGTCGGACAGCGCCTTCATATCCGGTTCCATGGCGTTTAAGTCAGCCTGGGATGCCACCGGCATCATGATATCAGGAAGACCTGTGGAAATCAGCTTAGGCAGCAGAGTGATCTTTTCCGAATCGTAAGCCGCGCCCATGATGTCGTATAATTCTTTGATCTTTTCCGGTTCTTCGATGGTTGCGATTTCAACAGGTGTTGCCATGTCCATCATAACGAAACCGTCTTTGATGACGATGTTCAGGTCGCCTGCCAGCGTATGGTTGATGCATGCGCAGTTCTTTTCAATGATGCCTGCGTGAATCAGCGCGCAGAAGGAGCCGATGGTCGCGTGACCGCAAAGATCAACTTCTGCAGCAGGTGTGAAGTAACGGATGTTGAATTCGTTTGGACCCAGTTGCTTGATGAATGCAGTTTCGGAGTAACGCAGTTCAGCTGCTGTCTTGACACAGAGTTCATCGGATGGGAAATCTGCGCCTTCCGGCAGGATGACTACGCCGGCAGGATTGCCGCCAAAGAGTGTATCTGTAAAAGCATCTACAATTAAAAACTTCATTTTTGAACCTCCTACTCGTTTTAAAGTTCCTTATTCTGTTTACAGTATAAAGGAAAGCTTCCTGCCGCGCAATAGTAACAAAAAACTGACCTGCCGGAATGGTTTTGTATACGATTGTGATGCATCGCTAAATTACAATCCGGGAAATCGTAGGGAAAAACAAGACAGAACCGCAGACTGTGAAGCTTCCGTGAAAGAAACCTGCAGCCGTCTTATTTGCACCAAAGACTGCCTATCATATTCATAGTAAAACAAAGGAAAGTGAGTAAGTTATGAATATGAAAAAACAAGCCGTTCTTGCGGCAATGCTTGCAGGCATCGGCGTTTCCATGATCCTGCCCCAGGGGAATAGGGAAATCCTGGCAGCAGAGGCGGAAATCAAAACCATACAGGAGCCTGTGCAGGTGACGGTACAGGAAAAAGAAGAAGCGAAAGAAGTGGTGCCGACGGTACCGCAGAATCCCTGCCGGACCTATGAAGAGGGCATGGCAGCCTATATCACTTCTGTCAATGAGACCGTAACCGAAACAGAAGCTATGGCAATGGCGAACTGTATGCTGGAACAGGCGGAAAAACGCGATATCGATGCAAATCTGCTTCTGGCCGTGGCCCACACGGAGAGCACCTATTACAGCGATGCGGTCAGCTGCGCCGACTATAAGGGGTTGATGCAGACTGGGGACATCCTGGCTGAGGAGGCCGGCTACAGCCCTGAAAGCCTCTTTGATCCGGAGGTCAGCATCGAAGTAGGGGCCGAATATATAGAAGACCAGCTGGAGAATTTTGATGACGACCTGTGTCTTGCCCTGACCGCGTACAACCAGGGACCGGGCGCGGTTTATGAAGGAAATTACGATACGGGATATGCGGAACTTACGATGAAGCGGGTAGAAAGAATCGAAAATTTCCTTCAGAAAGGCGGATATACGGGAGAATAGATTGTATACAACTGTTGCTTATGAATGAAGAAAATTGTGATTTTTTATATCATACCCACAAAATGAAAAAGGGTTCTGTGAAAATACTGTGAAAACTTGGAAAATCCTGAGAAAACGACAAGTCAGATAAACTATAATAGTGGAACTGTAAACCAAGTTTATGAGAGTTAGGAGTAATTATGATTGACAGACCCAATGGAAAAACAGAGGAGCTTTTAGACCGCTTATATACCTTTTGTGGTGCATTACGGGAAAAGGCCCGCGAAGAAAAGGGGAAAAAATACATCAAAATCTCCAGCGCCGCTTGCTGCGTGCTGATTCTGGGGACTTTGATTGTGGGATATGTAACGCCGGAGACGGTTACGGTCATCGTGGATACCTCTCTGGAAGAGAAGAAGACCGTGTATGAAACCACGGAAAACCGTGTGCTGGGATTCATCGAGGCACACGAAATCGACTACGTAGATGGAGAAGATAAACTGGACGTGGACTTTGACGAGAGAATCAAAGACGGCATGACCATCCGCGTGACCAAGGCCATCGATTTTGAGGTAAAGGCCGATGGAAAGGTGCAGTCCTTCCACGCGCTGCCGCTGACGGCTGATGAAGCCATCGCCATGGCCGGTGTCAAAGTAGGAAAGAACGACATCGTGGAACCGAAAGAATCCACAATGCTGAAAACCGGAGACCGGGTGGTGGTGAAGCGTGTCACGTTTAAGCGCATTTCCAAGAAGGTAACAGTTCCATACGAGGTGGTCTACAAGGAAGATCCGTCCATGGGCATCGGCCAGATGGACCTGACCCAGGAAGGCAGAGACGGCCGCTTGAAGAAGACCTACCGCGTCAGATACATTGATGGAAAAGAAGCCGGACGCAAGCTGATTAAGACCAAGACCCTGAAGAAGGTGAAAGACAAGACTTACAGCTACGGTACGGACATTACCTTTGGCGGTGCACCGGATTCCTACATCAAAAAAGTCAGCGGTGTCCGCGCAGTATCCTATCACTTCGACGGCAATCCGCCGGGGGCTTACGGCCTGCCATGTGCCTACGGTACGGCGGCAGTGGATCCGGATGTCTTCCCGCTGGGATCCCTTCTGTACATCGAAGGTTACGGCTATGCCGTTGCCAACGACGTGGGAACCTCCATCAAAGGCAATGTGGTAGACGTCTATATGGAACGCTATGCACAGTGCCTCATGTGGGGCGCACACTACGTCAATGTGTATCTGGTAGAAAGACCATAAAGATGGATTTGTTGAGATCTCTATTTTCATCACATAATAAAATCCCCGTCATGACCGACGGGGATTTTTAGGTGTGGAAAACAGGATACGACAAAAGGAAGGTGAAGCGCGACTGGCGCGCAACCATAAGATGGTATTTTAAATTTCTACTGCGTTCAAATAAAAAAACGCAACCATATCGCTAAAATACAGCTTTGTACTGCGCCAGCAGCAGGGGGATTCATTTTAAGACAGGAATTATCGTCTGCTTATAAGGATTTGATCCTGATTTGATGCAATATAACGTCTTTTTTAAGGTGAAATCCCATACACTACAAGCCGAAACAGGGTAATTTACAAATCAAATAGCCCCCACAAGTGAATATTACACTGCAGATTCTCTTGTCGCGCAGTACAATCATTCGAAATGTCCGTCATGGTTGCGTTATTTTTTCTCCGCGCAGTATGATTACGAAGAAAGGTACTATGGTTGCGTATTGGTGGCTGTAAAAAAACGGCATATTGCTGTGAGAGACTTTTCGCCTGGGTGTTTGTCTCGAACAGCAATATGCCGTTTTTCTAATTTACAAACAGACAAATCCCAATTTCATAATGCAATACATACTTTTCTATTGCTACAACTACGGTTTCAATGCTATACTATTAAGTTGGAGAGGTGACTTTATATGAAGATTTTTGATATTGCACCGGTGAAGTATCTGGACGGAAAAATGCTGATTCTGGACCAGACCAGACTGCCGGGAGAAGAAATATATATTGAAATGGAAACCAAGGAAGACGTTTGGGATGCCATCTATAAGCTGCAAGTCAGAGGCGCGCCGGCCATCGGTGTGGCTGCGGCTTACGGCCTGTACGTGGCGGTTCGTGACCTGCCGGAAGACAACCTGTTTGCGTTCGGCAAGGCCCTTCACGAGGCGGCGGATTACCTGGTTGGGGCAAGACCGACGGCGGTCAACCTGGCATGGGCGCTGAAGCGTATGACGGATAAGTACGACGGCCTGGAGCTGACAGACCTATTAGCCGGTGCTGACATCAGCAACCCGAACCCGGTGAAAGCGGCCAAGGACATCCTGTTTGCAGAAGCGGAAGCCATCCGCATCGAGGATGAAGAAGCCTGCAGAGCCATGGGTGAACACGGGCTGACCCTGTTAGAACCCGGCATGGGCATCCTGACTCACTGCAATGCGGGTACCATCGCAACGGCGAAATATGGCACCTGCCTGGCACCGATTTATCTGGGTCATGAGAAGGGCTATGACTTCAAGGTCTTCGCCGATGAAACCAGACCGCTGCTGCAGGGCGCGAGACTGACTTCCTGGGAATTACATAAGTCTGGTATCGATGTGACATTGATCTGTGACAACATGGCATCCATCGTCATGAGAAACGGCTGGATTCAGGCTGTTGTCACCGGCTGTGACCGCATGGCTGCCAACGGAGACGGCGCCAACAAGATTGGTACATCCGGTGTTGCCATCCTGGCAAAGGAATACGGCATTCCGTTCTATATGTACGTACCGACGTCCACTATCGACCTGGATACGCCAACCGGCGCGGAAATCAAAATCGAGGAACGTGATGGAGAAGAAATCTACAAGATGTGGTACGAAAAACCGATGGCACCGGAAGGCGTGAAGACATACAACCCGGCCTTCGACGTGACACCGGCAGAATACATCACCGCAGTGGTGACAGAAAAGGGCATCGTCAGACCGCCGTATAAGGAGAACCTGGCGAAGCTTTTTGAAGGAGATAAATAATGGAAACACAAAAGAAAAGTTTTATAGAGAAATACGTAAAAATCATTGTGGTCCTGGCGGTGGTGGCAGGTTCTTCTTCCGGTATCTTCGGAAGCCTGATTGAAGCACCGTCCATGGCCATCGGTTTTTGGCGTCTTACCATGGGTCTGCCTTTCTTCGCCATTCCTGTACTGGCAAAGAAGAGAGACACCCTGAAGGCAATTTCCAGGAAGGATCTGCTTTGGACTTTCGGCGCAGGGGCATGTCTGTTTGCACATTTCTTCACTTGGTTCAATGCGGTGAAGATGACAAACATTGCCAGCGCAGTGGTGCTTGCAGCACTCCATCCGCTGGTTGTTCTGGTTATTACTGTTTTTGTCCTGAAGAAGAAAGTCGGCATGAGACCGGTAATGGGTATCATTCTGGCACTGCTGGGCGGCGTGATGATTGCGGGACTGGATTACCAGCAGCTGTCCACAGGTAACTTTGCGGGAGACATCATGGCTTTCCTGGCAGGCCTGTTTATGGGGCTGTACTTCGCAATCGGTAACGAAGTGAGAAAGAATGTACCGGGACAGACCTATGTGTTCCTGGTGTTCTTTGCATGCTGGATCTGTTTTGCCATCGGCATGATTGCGACGGGAACACCGGCGCTGGGCTACAGCACAAGTGATTATCTGTATCTCATCGGACTGACGCTGGTTTGCCAGATTGGCGCACACGCGGTATTTAATCTGTGCTTCGGCCACGTAGATTCCCTCTACGTTTCCACCTGGGAGTCCGGAGAATCCGTATTTGCTATCATTCTGGGCATAATCTTCCTGGGTCAGTTCCCGGATTCCGGAGAAATCATCGGCTGTGCCATCGTAGTTATCGGCCTGTTGTATTACAACTATTACACCGGCCTTGCAGAAAAGGAGAAATAATTTATGAGCTACAAAGTCAGTCTGCAGGCTTTTGAGGGTCCTTTCGATCTGCTGGTCTATCTGATTGAAAATGCCCAGATGAACATCTTTGATCTCCGTATTTCGGAAATCACGGAGCAGTATCTGGAATATATTGAAGAGATGAAGGCTATGGATATCGCCGTGACCATGGAGTTCATGGTGCTGGCAGCCACTTTGATCGACATCAAATCCCGTATGATTCTGCCGAGAACGACCATCGAGGGAGAAGTGATGTTGGAGGAAGACCCAAGAAGCGAACTGGTAGAACGATTAATGGAATACAAGAAGTACAAGAAGGGCGCGGAAATCCTTCAGTCCAGAGAAGAGGCGATGCAGGGCGTCTACGAGAAGCCGCAGGAAGATATCTCTGAATATCTGGATGCACCGGATGAATACCTGAGCCTGGACATCAAAAAGTTTGCGAGTGCTTTTGACCTGTTCCTCAGAAAGAAGAAGAGGGAAGAGGAAGTCCGTTCCCACTATACGAGAATCGAAAGGGAAAAGGCAACCCAGGAGTCCCGCATGATCTTGATCAAGGAACGTTTCCTGAGTGCTTTTAAGAGCGGTATCAGGAAGCTGAGTCTGAAGGCTTTGATCCCTGACAAGAAGGACCGCTATGATGTCGTTGTTACCTTTGTATCCGTATTGCAGATGATGAGAGACCGTTATCTGGACGCGGAACAGAAGAGCACCTACGGAGAAATTACCATTATTCCAGGTGCGCGTGATTTAGAGGAGAAAACAGAAAGTGAACAGTAAGAAAACAATCAAGTCTGCCCTGGAATCCATGATGTTCGTTTGGGGACAGCCGCTGGATGTGAAGACCTGCGCAGACATTCTGAATATTAGTAAGGAAGATACGTTGCAGTACTTCTTAGAACTGCAGGAAGAATATGAACAGGAAGGCAGAGGCATCGTCATCCGTCAGGTGAACAAAGCCTTTCAGTTTGTGACCCGCGCAGAAAACGCGGAGTTTATCGAAAGATTATGTACGCCGGTGAAGGTGAAGAGACTGTCCCAGTCCGCGCTGGAAGTGCTGGCGATTATCGCATATAAACAGCCTGTAACAAAGGGCGAAATCGATGCCATTCGTGGCGTCAAGTGTGACCGTGTCATCGACGGACTGATGAAGAAGGATCTGGTTATGGTCAAAGGCAGATCCGAAGGCATCGGCAGACCGCTGCTGTATGGAACCACAGACGCCTTCCTGAAGAACTTTGGATTTACCAGTCTGAAAGAACTGCCGGAAATCGAGGACATCGAAGGTCTGGTGGGCGATGCGGAAGCATTTGATGAAGAAGACAATCACATGGAACAAATATCAATAGAAGAGGTGGAATATGGAAAGAGAGATGCTTAACTGCCCGAACTGTGATACAGAAATCGGATTTAAACCTATCGAGTTTGTAGACGTATCTACAGACCCGGATTACAAAGAGAAGATTATGACAGGCCAGTTCTTCCTGGTGAAGTGCCCGGAATGCGGCGCAGAAATCATGGTGGAATACCCTGTGATGTACATGGATCCTGATAAGAAGCTGAACGTTTATATGTCACCGGATCACGAAGGCGACCTGTTAGAACAGCTGAACAGCCTGGATGTTCCGGAAGGGGACATCGATGCGGAAGCCATTTACAGACTGGTAAACAGCCCGACAGAGCTGTTAGAAAAGATTCTGCTGGCAGACGGCGGCCGTGACGACAGAATTATGGAATTATACAAGGCCTTAATCGTGGAAACCATCCGCGAGGACTTTCCACAGGTACAGCCACAGGATCTGCTGTACTACGTGGACGGCGAAGAAGAGTATTTTATCGTCTGGGACTACGAAAACGAAGACGGCGAACAGCTGACCATTGAAGTGGACGAAGAGCTGTATCAGCAGCTGAGAGAAGACCATATCGAAGCCCTGGGCATCCCTGCTAACAAGTATGCAGAAGTCGATGCCGTATGGCTGATGGACCGCATCGAAGTTGAGGCGTAAGAAGAACACGAGATGAAAAACTATCATTTACATCAAAATGGAAACTGCCAGTACGTGACCTTCCCACAGATGGAAGGATACCGGTCACTGAAGCACCTGTTTACGACCCGCCTGGGCGGCGTCAGCGAAGGGTGCTGCAGCAGCTGGAACTTCGGGGCGAAGTCTCTGGACAAAGATGAGAATATCATCCGCAACTACGAAATCCTGGCAGACGTGCTTGGTATCGGCACGGACCAGATGGTCACCTCTGCCCAGACCCACACTACCAACATCCGCGTGGTGACGGTGGAAGACGGGGGAACCGGAATCCTGCCAAACCCATCCTTTCAGGATGTGGACGGCCTGGTAACCGATGAGAAGAACCTTGCCATCATTACCGGTCATGCCGACTGCAATCCGGTCTATTTCTACGATCCGGAGAAGCAGGTCATCGGCCTTGCCCATTCCGGATGGAAGGGCACGCTGGGCGGCATTTCTGAGAAGATGGTGGCTTTGATGAGGGAGCGTTATGGATGCCGGCCTGCAGATATTCTGGCAGGCATGGGACCGGCCTTGTGCCAGGACTGTTTCGAGGTGGACCGCGACGTGGCCGATATGTTCTTCGGCCGCAACGAAGCTTACCGGCAGTTTGCCTATGAGAAGGGCATCAAAACCTATATCGACCTGAAGCAAATCATCCGTTATGATTTGACAGCGGCCGGCCTTGCGGACGACCATATCTTTGATATGGGACTTTGCACCAAGGAGAACATGGACCTGTTTTTCTCTCACCGTGGACAGCAGGGCAAGAGAGGCATCATGGCGGCGGTCATGATGCTGGTGTAAGCTGATGTTAAGAAGGAGAAGGCGATGGAAAATATCATATTAACAGGTATGCCGTCCTGCGGCAAAAGTACCGTCGGCGTGGTGCTGGCAAAGACCATGAACAAAGGCTTTGTGGATACGGACATCCTGATTCAGCAGAGAGAAGGATGCACCCTGCAGGAGATCATCGACGAAAAGGGCAACGACTATTTCCACAAGACCGAGGAGCAGGTGCTGCTGGACTTTGATGGGAAGGATTATGTGGTTGCCACCGGCGGCAGCGCCATTTACTTTGATCGTGCCATGGCACATTTTAAGGAGAACGGCAAGATTGTATATCTGAAGGTATCTCTGGACACCGTTCTGACGAGACTGAACAATATCAAGACCAGAGGGGTAACCCTGGAAAAGGGACAGACCCTGGGAGATTTATATAACCAGCGCATCCCGCTTTATGAGAAACACGCGGACATCGTCATCGAGGCTGATGGACTGACCGTGGAAGAAGTAGTGGAGCGCATCGTGGAAGCGGCCGGCTGTTAAGATGCGGGACGCAGAAGAGAGAAGGAGAAGAACATTGATTAATGTAACAAACGTAAGCATGAACTTTAGCGGACAGCCTTTGTTCAAAGACGTAGACCTGAAGTTTACGTCCGGCAACTGCTACGGCATCATCGGTGCCAACGGCGCGGGCAAGTCCACATTCTTAAGAATCCTGTCCGGCGATTTAGAGCCGACAACAGGCAGCGTATCCATCAAGCCGGGCGTGAGAATGTCCGTGCTGAAGCAGGACCACTTCGCCTATGATGAGTATACGGTTCTGGACACCGTTATCATGGGTAACGCCAGACTGTACGAAGTGATGAAGGAAAAAGACGCCATTTACATGAAGGAAGACTTCAGTGACGAAGACGGCATTCGTGCGGCAGAACTGGAAGCGGAATTCGCGGAAATGGACGGCTGGGAAGCTGAATCTGACGTTAGCAGACTGATCCAGGGCCTGGGCCTTTCTGCGGATATCCTGTGGAGCCAGATGGATTCCCTGACCGGTAAGGAAAAGGTAAAGGTGCTGCTGGCACAGGCGCTGTTCGGTAAACCAGGCATCATCCTGCTGGACGAACCGACCAACCACCTGGACGTAAAGGCCATCGAATGGTTGGAAGATTTCCTGATGGACTACGAAGGTACCGTACTGGTCGTATCCCACGACAGACACTTCCTGAACACAGTATGTACAAACATGGTCGACGTAGACTACGGTAAAATCAAGATGTACGTGGGTAACTACGAATTCTGGTACGAATCCTCCCAGCTGGTGCAGAAGATGATCCGCGACCAGAACAAGAAGAACGCAGACAAGATCAAGGAACTGCAGGCCTTCATCCAGCGATTCTCTGCAAATAAGTCCAAGTCCAAGCAGGCGACTTCCAGACGTAAGCTGTTAGACAAGCTGACTGTAGAAGAAATGCCGGCTTCCTCCAGACGTTATCCGTTCGTCGGCTTCAACATGGACCGCGAACCGGGCAAGGACATCCTGATCGTAGAAGGCATCTCCAAAACCATCGACGGCGTGAAGGTCCTGGACAACGTATCCTTCCGTGTCAACAAAGACGACAAAATCGCTTTCGTCGGCGAAAATGAAATCGCAAACACCACCCTGTTCAAAATCATCATGGGTGAAATGGAACCGGACGAAGGTTCCTACAAATGGGGCGTAACCATCACCACATCCTACTTCCCAATGGACAACTCCGCATACTTCAACGGATGCACCATGAACTTAGTAGAGTGGCTGAGCCAGTACACCAACGAAACCACAGAATCTTTCATGAGAGGCTTCCTGGGCAGAATGCTGTTCTCCGGCGACGACGTGTATAAGGAAGTACAGGTCTTATCCGGCGGCGAAAAGGTAAGATGTATGCTGTCCAGAATGATGCTGTTCGGATCCAACGCACTGGTATTAGACCAGCCGACCAACCATCTTGACCTGGAATCCATTACTGCAGTGAACCAGGGTCTGACCAACTTCAAGGGCAACGTATTATTCGCTTCCCACGACCACGAGTTCATTCAGACCATCGCAAACAGAATCATGGAATTCAGACCAGACGGTACACTGATCGATAAGCTGTGCACTTACGATGAATATATTGGTGAAGCATAAAATCGGCATATTACTGTTCGAGACAAACACTCGGGCGAAACAATCATAGACAACGTACTCAGAGGGTTTGGGGAGTTTGATAAAGTCGATATCAAACTCCATCCAAACCCTTTCTTCGTATCCTTGTATGATTGTCCTTCGCCTTCGCGAAAAGTCTCTCACAGCAATATGCTGCTTTTTATTCCTCCGACAGACTTTTCTTGCAGTATAAATTTATAAAGGATACTTTGATTTTTATTGACGGGATTTGCTTAAAAGATGCGATAAAACTTATCGAGTGCAGTTTCATGAGGAGCTGATGCAATGATACAAGGAACGAAAAAGGACTTTGGTTGGAGTTGTGATACTGTTTTATCAAACTCCCCAAAGTCCTTGAGTTAGTTGTTTATAATTGTTTCATCTGCAAGCAGTCTCGAATAGCCTAAGCTTTAGTAGAACACAATAACCGGTGTGCCGCTGCTTACGTAGCTGAACAGCTGTGCTGCGCTGGCAGGAGGCATGTTGACACAGCCGTGGCTGCCGCCGCTGACATAGATGCTGCCGCCGAAGTCGGAACGCCAGTCTGCATCGTGGAGTCCGTAGTCGCCGTAGAACGGCATCCAGTAATCTACGTGGCTTTCGTAATAGGTTTTATCTTTTTTGTTGCCGCCCTTCAGGGTAACATCTGTCGCCATGTATACAATCTGGAATGCACCTGTTACAGTTCCGTGGTTTGTTTTCAAACAGCCGGACACGAATGGACAGGACATCATCTGCTGACCGTTCTGATAGTAGAACAGCTTCTGCATGGACAGGTCAACTTCTACATAAGTGGAACCGAAACCGTTGTTTTCCCATCCCATTCCTTTGCTGGAGTAGACAGGTTCGCGGGAAACGTTCTTCATGGCCTTTAGGTTCTTTGTCAGTTTTGCTCTTTCCTTGGACTGGTTGATCTTGTAACCGTAGGTGCCGCCGTAGACCATGACTTCGCCACGGGAAGTGGATTTGAAGAGACGGTCTGTATCCAGGGTATCCCGCTCATCTGCAAGCTTGGATACAAAGGCCTTTACCTTCTTTGGTCTTACCTTTACCTTGCCGCTTTCGTCCGCGTACATCATCTTGTCCATTTCTGCAGGGGTGATGGTGTAACTTTCGGAACCAAATTCGTATGTAATCTTATGGGCCAGATACTTCTTGCAGTAAGCCTGTCGGTCCAGCAGCTTCTGGCTGTCCTTGGTCAGCTTTGGCTGCTCATAGAAGTTTTCTTCCTTGTAATTCAGCTCCCACGTGTCTGCCGCAATCAGATCGGTAATTGTAGTCTTTACCAGTTTTTTGTCGATGTTGTTGCCGTAAACTTCCGGTACGATTTCCAGGTCGTGGTTGCTCATGTCTACGTAAGCGTCTTCTGTCTGTACTTCGTTTTCCTGTTCGTAAATCGGAAGCGCGTCTACCTGCTCTTTAAAAGCATCTGTCAGCTGCGCAGGTTTCATAGGAATCGTCACATTTTCATATTTTTTGCAAAGGATAATGTAGAGCGGGAATTTATAGTTTCTCTCACGGAGTTCTTCCAGCTCACCGCCGATATCGTAGACGAACTTCATGTCTTTGATTACGGCCAGCGTTTCTCCATTTTCCTTTACGACGAAATCCTGCTGATTCCATTTCTTTGTCAAGGCCTTCTTCGCCATTTTCGTGGTCATGCCGGAACAGTCGATTCCGTTGATGACCGTGTTGTTTGGCAGGTAGGTCTTGCAATACATCTTGTAATCAATGTAAAGCCATCCGCCGGCAATCAGTGCGATGCCTAATACGATGGCAATGATAATTTTAGTTTTCTTATTCATACTCTTTTCGAACACTCCTTCAAGATACGATTATATAACAAGTTATGTGTGAAATAAAGCGATATTTTCCATATTTTGGCGAAAAAAGAACAATTTTGTCGTGGTAACATTTTCCTCTTTGTTCCTTGTGTTTTCAACGGGTTTTCGATATAATGAAAGTAGCATTTTTTGCGCAAAATAAGTAAGAAACAGAGGTATTTTTGATGAGACGTGTCGAAAAGCTGATGGACGGCTGGACCTTTACCGACGGACAGGGACAGACGGCCGTATTAGACCTGCCTCATACCTGGAACGGGAAGGAAATCCAGGCGGTAAACGGCAGGCGTAAGGATGCCATCGCAGGCGGCATGAGTTTGGAAGAAGCGATGCAGAAATATCAATAAGTATTTGTCTGCTCGGATAAGTGTGACGATTTTATAATCATAATCAAAACACTCAAAGGCTTTGGTGTCTTTCACGAAAGGGCTTGCGCCCCGTGACAAGACAATCCAAAGCCTTTTTTTCTGTCTTGAATGATTATCCAAAATCGCCACAAAATCCTCGAATACAAATACTTATTGATATGAGATAGTATGCATTTTGAGAAAGATGAGGTATAATGGTGCCATACCAAACAGAAGGGAGAGAGAAAGGATGAAGAAATATATTGTTGTGCCTCTGGCGGCTGTGTTTTTACTGGTTGCGGGGGTATTTATCTACATAGGAAACTACTATCACGCCGGTGAGGCAGCGATGGCGCTGATCGAGACGCCGTCTGCAGAAAGCGGCGTGGCCATCCACATGGATGAAGAGGGTCGTACCGCCTTTGTTCCGGAAGTGCAGGCGGAAACGGGCATCATCTTCTATCCGGGCGGAAAGGTACAGGCGGAGAGTTATGCGCCTCTGCTGATGTCTCTGGCGGAACAGGGTATCCTTACGGTACTGGTACCGATGCCGGCCAATTTGGCGGTGCTGGATGCGGACGCGGCTGACGGCATTACGGCAGGCTATGGTGAAATCGAAGACTGGTATATGGCGGGCCATTCCCTGGGCGGATCCATGGCGGCCAGCTATCTGGCTGACCAGGAGGAAGGCGGCGTTTTTGACGGGTTGATTCTGCTGGCGTCCTATTCGACCGCAGACCTGTCCGAGACACCTTACGAGGCGCTGACCATCTACGGCGATCAGGACGGCGTCCTCGACATGAAGAAATACGAGGAAAACTATGATAATCTGCCGGCGGCCATGACGGAAGAAGTCATCATCAAAGGCGGCAACCACGCCCAGTTCGGTGATTACGGCGTGCAGAAAGGCGACGGTGAGGCAGAGATTTCCAGTGAGGAACAGATCAAAGCGACCGTGGATGCGGTGATAGAATTCGTTGGAGAATAATCTATGAAAAAACAACCGATCCAGTTATCAGATCATTTTACTTACGGAAGGCTTTTGCGATTCGTCTTCCCATCTGTCTGCATGATGATTTTTATGTCAGTCTACAGCATAGTAGACGGTTTTTTCGTGTCTAATTTTGTGGGTAAGACCCCTTTGGCTGCAATTAACATCATGTATCCGATTCTGATCATCCTGGGTGCTTTCGGTTTCATGCTTGGGACCGGAGGTGCGGCCCTGGTTGGCAAGGTTCTTGGCGAGGGTGACCGGAAGAAGGCTAACGAGTATTTTACCTTCTTTGCTCTCGTTATCATCGGATGGGGAATCTTCTGCGTCATCGCGGCGCAGATCGGCCTGCGGCCTCTCTGCATTCTGCTGGGGGCGGAAGGCCAGGTGCTCGCAGACTGCCTGGTTTACGGACGTATCATCGGCATGGTACTGCCCTGCTTCATGCTGCAATATTTCTTCCAAACCTTCTTTGTGACGGCGGAGAAAGCGGTGTTGGGCTTCGGCTGCGTAGTGGCCAGCGGGATTTTGAACATTGTGCTGGACGCTTTGTTCATCGTGGTCTTCGACTGGGGACTCGCCGGCGCTGCATCTGCGACAGCCATGGCACAGCTTTGTGGCGGCGTCTTTCCGTTGTTTTACTTCGGGCGTGACAACACCAGCCTGTTGCGGTTTACTCGCACAAAGTGGGACGGCGGTGCCATGATCAAAGCCTGCAGCAACGGAGCATCGGAGATGCTCAGCTGTATCGCGGCATCCATCGTGACCATCCTGTATAACTATCAGCTGTTAGCACTGTCGGGAGACGACGGGGTGGCAGCATTCAGTGTCATCATGTACAGCTGTTTCATCTTTACGGGGTTCTTCGAAGGTTACGCTGTGGGAAGCTCGCCGATTATCAGCTTCCACTACGGGGCAAAGAATCACGGGGAACTGAAGAACATGGTGCGCAAAAGTTTCACTTTGGAGGTCAGCGCTGGTATCATAATGACGGCTGCAGCCTTTACTTTTGCCGTGCCACTGGCAAAGATTTTCGTGGGCTACGACGCGGAACTTTTGCAGCTGACGATAGAAGGCATGCGGATTTACATGCTGTCATTCATCTTTATGGGTGTGGGTACTTTCGGTTCGGCCTTCTTTACGGCACTGAACAACGGGAAAGTGTCGGCGGCCATCTCCTTTGTCAGAATTCTGATATTTGAATGTGGCAGCATTTTGATATTGCCACGGTTCTTCGGCATGACCGGAGTATGGAGCTCCATCGTGGTAGCAGAGGTGGCAAGCTTTATGATGGTAATTGTACTGGTATGGAAATACCAGGGAAAATATAGGTATTAGGAGGAGAAAACTATGCAAATGGTACTTTTGACAGCCCTGGGTATTGGCGGCGCGACGGTGATCGGCGCCCTAATCGGGTTCTGTTTCAAGAAGATTTCACATAACATGAACGACATCATTCTGGCCTTTGCGGCGGGAGTGATGCTGGCGGCGGCCATCATTGGACTGATTCTGCCGTCTTTGGAATACGGAGGTAAGTTTACCCTGCTGGTCAGCGTGGCAGGGATCTTCTGCGGGGCTTTCTGTCTGAATCTGATCGACAGACTGGTGCCTCATCTGCACAAGATGACCGGCGTAGATCAGGAACTGCATCCGGAGGGCAGCGAACGGCTGAACAAAGTCCTGCTCTTCGTCATGGCCATCGGCATCCATAACCTGCCGGAAGGCATCGCGGCAGGTGTCGGCTTCGGTACGGGAAACACGGCGGAGGCCATGTTGATTGCTTTGGGTATCGCACTGCAGAATGTGCCGGAAGGCATGGTCATCATCGCGCCGATGCTGGCTGCAGGCATCAGTGGAGGACGGACCTTTGCCATTGCCCTGGTGACCGGGCTGGTAGAGGTAGTGGGAACTTTGGTCGGCTACTTTGCGGTAAGCCTGTCTGCGGCCATCCTGCCTTTTGCACTGGCATTCGCCGGCGGCACTATGCTCTATGTGATCAGTGACGAGATGATCCCGGAAACCCACGCCCACGGCGCGGAACGGGGCGCAACCTATGCCCTGCTGGCCGGATTCTGCCTCATGCTGGCCATGAGTTTTTATCTGGAATAAATTGCGAATTTTTGAGAAACATGTGCAAATATTTGTGTTTAGAAGCCTGTCGATTTTGGTAATATTATCCTAACAAAAGTAACAAAAGGGTTATATGACATATCAAAAGAAAGGCAGGTATGGGTAATGGATAAATTATTTGGCATGTTAGGAATGGTAATTGTGGCAGCAGTGATTAAAGTACGTACTGCAGCCGAAACCGTTTTAGAATTCTTTCACGGGGAAAACGGATTCCTGATGATGATCGGCATCTGTGCCGTAGCACTGATTGGTGCGACGGTGATGCTGTCCTGGACCTCGAGAAGAAGAAGAGAAGCGGCGTAAGGTTTAGGCCGTTTCACACAAACATGAAATAAGAACAAAACAGAGAAGACTTCTTTCGAAGATCTTCTCTGTTTTTGTTTTATGAGGAATATGAAATGAAATGGCTTAATTCTGGCAGTCCAGCATTGGTGGCAGGCTGCGGAGTCTCTCGTCTGCGATGCCATCCATGATTTCCGGCAGGTGATCCTGCAGGAAATCGCTCTCAATGATGGAAAGCCCCTGTCTGTGGAGCTCTTTTACAGCCAGTTTGCAGATGGATTCGGTGATAGCGAAGGCCTGGTTGTGGGCCTTGACGAAATCCCGTTCGTATAGAGATTTTTCCAGCTCAGGAATCCGATCCAGATGACACACGAATCCGCGTCCGAAAGGTAGTGATTTCAGGCTGCGGAATCCCCATTTGTAGAACGGGGTATAGCGGCCGTCCAGAAGATGGGCCATGGAGATAGCGGCCTCTGTAAAGCGGGCCAGGGCCAGTGTCGCAGCGACGGTATCTTCTCTTTTGATACAGCGCAGCAGGTTGTACTGTCCTGCCTGAGACATGACTGCCGCCCGGGCTGCGATTTTCTTGCGGCGGACGTCTTCCGGATAGAAGCGGAGGAGTCCCTCGCGGATACCGGAAAAGAAGCCGGGGCCGTCTTCGAAAATCTCGCCGTTGGTGGCTGCTGCAAGCTGGGCCTCCGGAATGAAGAGCCAGTCTACCATGGTCTGAGGCCTGCCGTCTGGAAAGCTGGTAAACTGCTGATAAAAGCGGCTGATAGGCATCACGCCCAAACGGTCACGGGCGATAAAACCTTTGCGGGAAAAGCCCTCGAACTCATCGGGCAGGGCATCGTAGGCCTGCTGGAGCTTTCCGCCGAAGGCAGCAAAGTCTGCGTCGGACAGCCAGATGCAGAAACCCGGACCGAAGTCGTGGTCCTGGGAAATATGATCATCGTAGCCAAAACACTGGGAGCCTTCGCCGGCCAGACCGGCTGCGATGCGTCCGCGGGCTTCCGGCACCGCCGTCAGCAGCTGTTCTATGTAAGTTTCGTAATATTTTCGAGCCAGTGTGAGTCCTTTCATGTTAGTTCCCAATCCTTTCTTTGATGGTTGACGCCTTTGACAGATACTCTGCGGCCTCGTCCAGTCGGTCCTGAGCCTTCAGCGCGGCCGCCAGGTTGGTGCAGAGAACGGCATAGCCCAGGGTCTGGTCGCCGTAGTCACGCTTTGTCAGTTCCATGGATTTGCGGAACTGCGCCTCAGCGGCTTTGAAGTCGCCTTCTAAGTAGAAGACTTCGCCCAGGGCGGAAACCGCCGGTGCATAGTGGACGTCGCTGTCACCGCTGACCTGGTTGAAGAGGTCGATGGCCTTCTGGGCAGCGTCCTTTGCGTCTGCCAGACGGTCCGTACCCATAGCAAGGTAGACGCCGGCCAGGTTGGACCATGTGATGGCGATTTCGATTTCGCTTTCCCTCAGATTCTTGAGAATGGCCATGGCCTTGTGGAGATATTCCGCCGCGTCGGTCAGACGGTTCTCGCTCTGGTACAGGCTGCTCATGTTGTTGTAGAGGGTCGCCAGACGGAAGTCTTTTGCGTAGGCCGGACCCTCAAAGACAGCAGCCGCCTTTGTGTAGGCATCCAGGGCGTCGTCGTAACGGCCCACGATGGCCAGAGTCGTCGCAAAGTTCAGCAGGGTCGTGCCGTGTCCCTCCGTGCCGCTCATGCCCAGGGCATCGATGCAGCCCAGAGCCTTTTCGTAGAGGGGAATGCCCTCGTTATAGCGGGAGAAGGCGCGGTAAAAACCGCCCAGCTCGTTGCATACCGTCACCGTGGCAGCCAGGTCTCCCTCGTAGTCGGCCTGGGCCAGGGATTCTTTCATGTAGCTTTCCGCGGCCGCAAAGTCCTTGACCGCAAAGAAACCATCTATCTTGTCATAAAATCCGTTCATGTTCATGGGGTTGCCTCCTTTGTTTGATGTGGGATATATACCCAGCGGAGGGGGAAGTGAAACGGGGGAGAGATTTGTTGACCCGGTAAAAGAAGAAGATTATAATATGGAAAAGAAGATGTTTAACATGAAAGGATAAGGGGTGAGAAGATGAAGAAAAAATCTGGCTGAAGCGACTGGCCGTTGGTCTGCTGGCTGGTGTGCTTTGTGCAGGCAATGTGGCTTTTGCTGAAAGTGAGTCTTCAGAACTGCGACTATCTTACGCTTCAGACACGCTTTTTGTTGACGAAGATGGCATGTCCTGGGTTCAGAGAGATGTAGATATTAAACCTCCTGTCGGATACCAAATCGGCAGCCTCATCACAGGTCCTTGGACAAATGATTGGACCCTGACGGGGACTTCGACGATTCCTTCCGTAGTATATCTGATGGAAGATGACGGATCCGGGGAACCTGTGGCTGTAGAGGTCAAGGATTTGAAGCGTGATATGACAATGCCGACGGCAGAACTGTCTTTGAGCCGGGGAGAAGAATCCTGGGATACGATATTCAGCTTTATAACTATGGATACCTTCTGGAAGGGCAGCGTCACAGCGGAGATAACTGCTTCTGATGAGGAAAGCGGCGTGAAAACCATCGAATATTTTATCAGTGACAGAGATCTGACGGTAGAACCTAATCAGGGCCAAGAGCTTCTTCCGCAGAAACTGGAGCGTTTGGTAGATGGACAGTGGCAGACCTATGACGGTCCTGTTTCACTTCGGGAAAAAGCGACCAATGTGGTCTACGGCAAGATTACGGACAACGTAGGAAATGTAAAATATGTTGGCTCTACGGGTCAGAATCTGTATGAGGACAGTCAGGTTTCCACTGCAGAAGCGGTTTACTACAAGGGAACGGTCAGTGATAAGGCGATAGATGTGGATCTGAAGGAAAATACCGTTGCGTCTGTCAGTATCGATGATGTCGTTCTAAGCGACGAATTTGAATATGAAGTGACGACAGACCAGATTACCCTGAAGGGAAGCTGCCTGGAGCGGCTGGACGTAGGGGAACATTTTGTAACCATAGCATTTGCACCTTTGGGCATGGTTTTTGATGAACATGCAAAGGGCGATGCACCTGGAAAAGAAACTGTGTGCCTGAAAGTAGAAGTAGATACTTCAAAATGGGGCGAGAAGATTTCCATCGCTGACATACCACACTATGTACAACAGGATGGCACGACCAGTGTCAAAGTAGATGGAAATGACTTCATCTGGCTAAAGGAAAGCAGTGAAGGCGTGGCAACCTGGTTTGGACTGGATAACCGCACTGGAACTTTTGAAAAGGGTTCCAGATTCTGGGTTCGCATCTTAAATAAGAACGAGAATCCTATGGCATGGCAACAGGCCTACGAGCAGTTGGACCAGCATATCAAAGATGCCATCGAAGATCAGCAAGTGATGCTGTTTGAAATTGGTGTAACGGACGCAGATGGAACGGCATACCATGAATTTGAACCAAAGACAGCAGTTTCTGTACAGATGACGGAAGGCTGGGATGAAGGCGACATGGAGCTGATATTCGTCAATGGAGCCAGCGATGTGCAGTTCGTTGAGTCCGTAGCGACACAGAAATATCCGCAGGGAGAAGGACGTTTCCTCACTGCAGAATTGAGCTATTTCTCCTGTTATGCCGCTTATGATGGCTTGAGTGAAGCGGAGAAAGAAGCGCTGAAACCGCAGCAGCCAGGAAATGACGGTCAACAGGGTGAAAGCATCGTGCAGCCGGAAGGTCCTGCCGGTGGCGGAACCGAAGCTGGAGATACAACCACGCCAAACCAGCCTGAAAACGGCGACGGTGCAGGTGGCGGCACAACCACTGATCCGGAAACGAATCCGGGCACAGGCGGATCTTCTGGTGGCGGCACAACACCAACACCAGGCACAGGTGGTAGCACAACCCCAGGTGCTGGAACGACTCCGGGTACTGGCGGCTCTGGAAGCGGCGACGGTGGTAACTCTGACGGTGGCGGAACACCAATGCCGACGCCAACACCAATGCCGGCCCCAGGCACGGGAGACAACACAGGTGGTAATGTGACACCAACACCAACTCCTGGAACGCCAGACACCGGCACACCTGACGCACACCAGCACAGCTACATCAAGACTGTCACCAAGGCAACCGCCAAGAAAGACGGAAGCATCGTAGAAAAATGTGCATGCGGCGATGTAAAGAACAAGGCTGTAATCAAGAAAGCAAGCAAGATTAAACTCTCCAAGTCTTCCTACGTATACACCGGCAAGGTGATCAAGGCGAAGAACCTGCCAAAGGTCATCGTCAAGGACAGCGCAGGCAAAACCATTGCTGCAGCAAACTACACAGTTGTAAAACCGAAGAACGTGAAGAAGATGAAGGCTTTAGGCAAGTACGCCTATACCATCAAGTTCAAGGGTAATAAATACAAAGGCAGTGTCAAGGTATACCTGGAAATCACACCTGCTAAGGTGACTGCCAAGACACCGAAAGCAGCCAAGAAAGCTGTAACCGTTAAGTGGAAGAAGGGCAAGAAAGCCCAGGTAACCGGCTATCAGGTAACCGTTTCTACTAACAAGAAGTTCACAAAGAACGTGAAGACCAAGAAAATCAAAGGCTACAGCAAGACATCCTACAAGATGACCAAGCTGAAAGCAAAGACCAAATACTATGTAAAAGTCAGAGCCTACAAAGTGACCAAGACAGGCACTGTTTATTCTAAGTGGTCCAGCGTGAAGACAATTAGAACGAAGTAAAGACAATATGACCGGGCGGCCTGTGCCGCCCGGTTTTTGTGTGCGAATATTTGCGGGCGAGGGGCGCGCAACTTTGATAGAATAGGGCAAAATGAAGCAAAAGTTACTGTTTAGTATGGGAGGTAGAGTTATGTTTGGCATTGACTGGAACGGAGATGGCGTAGTAAACGGATTTGACCATGTGATGGATCTGATGATTCTCGATGAGATGGAGAAGGAAGACGATGACGATGAGGACGATGAGCACTAGAGGATGGGTTTGCGCCGGCCTGGTGTTTTGGACACTGGCTTTCTCCCATGCTTTGCTTATGGCGGCGATTATCTTTGGACTTCAGACGACGGGACTGACGGTTCTGCTGATTGGCTGTCCGACAAAAGCGGTGGCCGCGGCATTGCTGGCCTTTGGATGTGCCATGATTGGGATTCTGGGGAAACTGCTGGGCGGAGTAGAAGGGTTGGTGGAAGCCGAATAGATGTATTGGATGAGGAGAGCTGAGGGCAATCCTCGTTATGGGCGAATATTTACATCGAATTATGTCGAAGGATTTGCTATAATTAGCTACAAGAACTACAAGAAACATCGCGGGAGGTGCAATGTGGCTTACAGCGAACTGATCAAGGATTTCAGCAGAATCCGGGACTATATGAGACAATTTTATATTTACGGATTCAGGACGCGGGATGAATTCGATGATAAGAGCGGACGAAGTTACGACAATGAGCGCCGGAGGCTGGAAAGCTGGCTGGGTGAATACATGTCGTTCCATCAGGATGCTGGGGGAAAGGTCGTCTTTCTTTCTGTGGACAGCCAGGAGATTTTGCACAATCCGCTGTATCAGGCTTTTAAGGCAAAGAGTTTTACGGCAAACGATATTGTGCTGCATTTCTATCTGATGGATATATTGGAAGACCATGCTTCGTGTTCTGTAACGGAGATTGTGGAACTGATGGCCGATCAATATGGATCTGTATTCAGCGAACCTTTGGAGCTGGACGAGTCAACTATTCGTAAGAAACTGAAAGAGTATGAGCAGATTGGACTTGTCAAATCTGAAAAGCAGGGTCGGAAACTGTTGTTTTCTAAGACAAAGACAGATGTGGACCTGACGGAGTGGAAGGACGCAATCGATTTTTTCTCCGAACTGGAACCTTTGGGAGTGATCGGGTCCTATATTCTGGATCAGACGGATGACAGCCGGTCATTTTTCCATTATAAACATCACTACATTCTTCATGCATTAGAGAGTGAGATTATGTATGTGATGCTGGATTCCATCAGCAGAGAATGTACCGCACACATCAGACTGTTTAGCAGACGCAAAGGCAAAATGATGGAATATGACATCGTCCCGCTGAAGATTCTGATCAGTACGCAGAACGGGCGAAGCTATGTCCTGGGGAAAAACCTTGGTGACGGGAACTATAATCTGTATCGTCTGGACAATATCAAGGAAGCCTCCTGCGGGAATCCGGCAGAGGATTGGGAGATGCTTCTCAAGGCAGGAGAAGAGTATCTGAAATATCATTGGAATACGTCGGCAGGCAGAAACGCTGCGCTGGAGCATTTGGAAATGATTCTGAACATAGAGCCATGGGCCGGTCATATTCTACAGCGTCTCGAGAAAGAAGGGAAGCATGGCAGCGTTGAGCCTCTGGGAAACCACCAGTACAAATATGCTGTCGATGTTTACGACACGGGAGAAATGCTGCCGTGGATCCGTACCTTCATCGGAAGAATTGTCTCTCTCCGATGTACCAACAAAGTCATAGAAAAGCAGTTCTATGATGATTTAGAGCAGATGTACGCCATGTATGGAGGTGACGACCATGTTGTTTAGTGAAATCTATGGGAACTACTTTCGTACGATGGAGAAAGTTCTGAAAGAGGCTGTTCAGGGTACACTGACGGAGCAGAAACTGCAGGAAATCGTGGAAAGACAGGGGTTTGAGGAAAGCCGTCTTCATATTCCAAAATCGCTGAAGACGCAGACCTGGCCACTGATTGATGAAACGTATAACACACCTTTACATCATAAACCGGAAATGGCGCTGACCATTCTGGAGAAGCGGTGGATGAAGGCTTTGTTAGAAGATCCGAAGATGAAACTTTTTGGCCTTAGCGGCAAAGGGCTAGAGGATGTGGAGCCTTTGTTTAGACGGGATACTATCGTGTATTTTGATCAGCAGAGAGGCGGAGACCCTTTTGAGGATGCATCGTACATTCGTCATTTCAGTACAATCCTCCAGGCCTTTCGGGAAAAACGGAAGCTGCGAATTGAATTTCTCAGCACATCAAAGGGGATTTTGCATCGATGGGACTGTGTTCCCCACAGGCTGGAGTATTCGCTGAAGGATGACAAATTCCGGCTGATGACACGGAGAAAGAAATATGTGGACACCATTAACCTTTCCACCATTACGGCGTGCAGCCTGTTAGAACCTTATGATGCGGAGGATGAGAATTTTGAAATCGAAAAAAAACAGGTCGTTTTGGAGCTGACGGATGAGAGAAATGCGCTGGAACGGATTATGCTCCACTTTTCCCATCTGCAGAAAGAAACCAAACGTCTGGACCGATCCCGCTACCGCATTCGCTTAACCTACAATCAGCAGGATGAAACGGAAATTCTGATTCGCATTATGAGTTTCGGTCCTATGGTAAAAGTTGTGGAGCCGGAATCCTTTGTACAATTGATGAGAGAAAGACTGATAAACCAGAAACAGCTGTAGTCCGCTGAGGATCACGGCTGTTTTTCTCATTTTTTGTCAGATTTGGAGAGTTCGCAACTTTTTTTCCAAGATAAACGGGGAAAATGCTGGTAATATTGGGATAACAGAAAGGTACATACAGCAAAGCGTTTGGTACATAGTAGAATGATTAGCTTCACAGGGAAGCAGCGTGCTTGTAACACGACCGGCGCAGGTTCAAATCCTGCATCATATCACCAAGGTACCTTGAGGGAGGGAATAGAGATGTTGAATTATTTAAAAGAAGAAGCAAACAGGACTTTTACCGAATATGGTGCAAGTACAAAGATGACGACTTTTTCAGACAACCTGGATTTGTTCGCTACAATCGGAGCGTTGAGACACGCTGATAATGAGGAAATCATTGGGCGGTTCCAAAAGGCATTTATTGAGAATCCCGATTTGGCAATGAAGAATCTGTTTTTTGGCAGAGATATTCGAGGCGGACTTGGGGAGCGTAGAACTTTCAGGGTTTGCATGAAATGGCTGGCGGACCATCATCCCGCATCTGTTGAGAAGAATCTGGAACAGTTCGGGGAATACGGCAGATATGATGATTTGTTATGTTTGATGGATACGCCATGTAATGAAAGCGTCGTTCGATATATCGGTCAGTGCCTGTCAGATGATGTGACTTCGATGGAAAGCGGCGGCCCGGTATCGCTGCTGGCAAAATGGCTGCCGTCAGTAAATGCATCTAACCGTGAAACTGTTGGCACGGCTAAAAAGCTTGCCAAAGCATTGAAAATGAAAGAGCGTGATTACAGGAAGACATTGTGTTCACTGCGGGCTTACATTGAAATCATCGAGAACAACCTGCGTGAAAGAGACTATTCTTTTGATTATGAGAAACAGCCTTCCAAGGCATTGTTTAAATACCGGGCAGCTTTCTTGCGTAACGATGAGAAACGGTATCTGTCATATTTGAATGGGGTAAGTCGTGGGGAAAGAAAGCTGAATGCAGGTACACTAATGCCTTATGACATCATCAGACCGATTACGGAACTTTGGGGAAGGAAGCCTGTTTCCGAAGAAGAACGACATGTGATGGATGTGACCTGGAAAGCGCAGAAAGACTTTGCAGATGACACGAATGCTTTGGTTGTCATTGACGGGTCCGCTTCTATGTATTGCAACAGAAATCCGCAGCCGGCAGCTGTAGCGCTTTCTCTTGGCGTTTACTTTGCCGAAAGGAACAAAGGGGTGTTTCGAAACCATTTTATTACTTTTTCACATAACCCGAAGCTGGTAGAGGTAAAAGGGCGTGACATCGTTGACAAAGTTAAGTATTGCATGGGGTTTAATGAAATCTCAGACACCAATATACAGAAAGTTTTTGAGCTGATTCTTCAAACTGCACTGAAGCATAAGGTTCCACAGGAGGAACTGCCAAAGACTGTTTATATCGTTACGGATATGGAATTTAATGCTTGCGCTAAATATTCAGGCATGACGAACTTTGAGTATGCAAAGCAGTTGTTTTCGGCACATGGATATCAGCTTCCACAGATTGTTTTTTGGAATGTAGACAGCAGGAACAGACAGCAGCCGGTTACGATGAACGAACAAGGCGTAATCCTTGTTTCCGGATGCTCACCAAGGATTTTCTCCATGGTTATGGATCACAACTATAGTCCATATGAGTTTATGATGGAAGTTCTCGGAAGTGAACGTTATGCAGGCATCACGGCATAACGTGTAATGTACAACTTTATAGAAAGGCATTTACAGCAAATGAAGAGCATACGACTGTTAACCGTAAATAGAGCTAAAGCAAGTGCCTTGTTTTTAGGAGATAAAACCATGATTAGAGTAGAAGGAAAATATAACGAAGCATTGTGCTACTGTGCAAGTCTGGACAAAGTGGCAGAAGGACAGATTAAGGCCGTCTGCGACCAGAGCTTTTTTGCAGATAACAAAATTAGAATCATGCCGGATGTTCACGCCGGCATGGGTTGTACCATTGGAACAACCATGACCATTACAGACAAAGTTGTGCCTGGTATGGTAGGCGTAGATATCGGCTGCGGCATGGAGACAATTAGAATCAGAGAAAAAGAAATTGACTTTGAACAGTTAGACAGAGTGATTCGGGAGGGCATCCCGTCGGGCAGGAATATTCGTAAAACGGCACATCCATTTCACGAAGAAATCGACCTGGAGGCACTGTGTTGCGGGGAATACGTAAACCTGCACAGAGCCCGCAGAAGCATCGGTACTCTGGGCGGAGGAAATCATTTTATTGAAGTTAATAAAGATGAAGAGGGTAATCTCTACCTTGTGGTACACTCCGGCAGCCGTCACTTGGGTAACGAAGTAGCAAAGTATTACCAGGAAGAAGGCTTCCGCGCGCTTTGCGGCAGTGCACGTTTTCAGATTGAGGATATGATCCGGGAGATGAAAGCCCAGGGACGCAGCAAAGAGATAGAGAAGCAGTTGAAACAGCTTCGCAAAGCACGTGCACTGGCGACGCCGGTGCCCAAGGATCTGGCCTATGTGGAAGGCAGACTCTTTGATGAATACATCCATGACATGAATATCATCCAGAAGTTTGCCATGCTAAATCGTAAGGCCATGGTGGATGTCATTATCAGGGGTATGGGGCTGACCGTGGAGGAGCAGTTTACCACCATACATAACTACATCGACATAGAAGAGATGATCCTGCGTAAGGGTGCAATCTCGGCAAAGAAAGGTGAAAAGATTCTGATTCCGATGAATATGAGAGATGGAAGCCTGATTTGTATGGGCAAGGGCAACGAGGATTGGAACTGTTCTGCGCCACATGGGGCAGGCAGGCTGATGAGCCGAAGGGATGCTTTTGAAACGTTGTCTGTGGCAGACTATGCGGCCCAGATGGAAGGTATTTATACGACTTGCGTGAGCAGGTCAACTTTGGATGAAGCGCCGATGGCCTACAAGCCGATGGAAGAAATCAAGGCCCAGATAGAACCGACGGCAGAGATCATCGCGCAGATTAAGCCATTGTATAATTTCAAGGCGTCGGAATAGGGGTGAAGGAACAATGAAAGAAATCATTTTGGGAAAATTGCGCGAAATTGAAGAAAAAGAAAAGGTGAAAATCATTTTGGCTGTGGAGTCCGGCAGCCGTGCATGGGGCTTTGCTTCTCCTGACAGCGACTACGATGTTCGGTTTATCTATGTGCGGCCAAAGGAGGACTATCTGAAGCTGGAACCAGTTCGGGATGTAATTGAATGGCAACTGGATGAGACGCTGGATATTAACGGCTGGGATTTGAAGAAGACGCTGCAGTTGCTCTATAAAGGCAACTCGACTATTTTTGAGTGGTGTGCATCGCCGGTTGTTTACCTCGACACACCAGAGGCGGACGTGCTGCGGGCCTTGCTACCTGTGTATTTCTCGAGCAAGAAGGGGCTGTTTCACTATTGGCACATGGCTGACTCCAACTATAGGAGCTATCTGAAGGGAGATATGGTCCGCATCAAAAAATACTTTTATGTTCTGCGACCAATTCTGGCTGCAAAGTGGATTATCGACAGGGAGAGTCCGCCACCAATGCTGTTTTCAGAGCTGGTAGATGCAGAACTGGAAGCTGACTTGAGGCCGGTGGTAGAGCGCCTTCTGGACATGAAAGTAAGCATGCCGGAAACTGAATATGCGCCGAAGGTGCAGGTGCTCAATGATTATATCGAGGAAGGGCTGAAGATAGTGAAGGAAATCGCAGAAGAGGTCGAGGCGGAACCGGTCGGTTGGGAGAAACTGGACGAGGTGTTTTTGGAGATTGTTGGGTGAGTAACGCATTGGACGGAGACTCGTTTAGGACGTACCGGCTCAGGCTTATGCATAGCCATCTCCGGGAATGCGTTATGAAATGCGGGGGCAGATGGATCAAACGTCTGGGACGTAAGGTGCGGGGCATGGGCCATGTTTACCAGTTCTGGTGCTCCCGTATATTTTTTGTTAGGAGGTGCAGCGACATGTGCAATAGATCAGAATATGACTTTAAGATAATAGGCAGCAACCTTAAGGCTTTGCGTCTGGCAAAGGATCTGACGGTTGAAGAGGTAAGGGACTATATAAGGTGAAACTTATGAAGCTGCTTTGGTATGCGGATTCTTTGAGTTATAAACTGCATCAATGTTCTATGTCCGGCCTGGTATATTCTCATTATGCCATGGGAGCATTGCCGAAAGGACATTATAAGATTTTGGGCCTGAGAAACATCAATGTGAAAGATGAATATGAGAATCCGGAAACGGTGAAATATCATATTCTGCCAAGTGATAGTTTTGATGAGAGTGTTTTTTCTGCAGACGAATTGCGGATTCTGAATCGTGTCGTAGATAAATTCAAGTACATGAAAGTGACGGAAATCGTTGAATACATGCACCAAGAGACAGCATATGTGGAAACCCAGCCGGATGAGCTGATTTCTTATGAGCTGGCAAAGGAGATCAGGGCGTTTTAGTGAGGGGAGAGCCGAGAGGCTCTCTTTTTTGTGGAAGAATTTGTACGACTAATTTTGAGAGGTTTATGTCTATACGTCATTCTGTCGAATTCTGTCCCCTTTTGTAGTTCTTTATCTGTATTATTATGATAAGGGCTTTTAACAGCAATTTTATGAAAGAAACAAACTTGTCTTAAATCTAGTTTTTAGGAGGCGAATATGGAACGGAACTACACAAGGAAATCAAAAAGTGAAAAGCCTGTATTAGCGATTTGCTATGACTTTGATAAAACACTTACACCTACGGATATGCAGGCACAAGGCTATATTCAGTCGCTACAACATGATGTCGTCTCATTTTGGGAGGAATCTAATAAATTGGCAAGGGATAATGATATGGATCAAAACCTTGCATATATGTATCTAATGAAGGAGAAAGCTCGAGGGAAGCTGTTGTTTACAAAGAGGACCTTGGAAGAATACGGAGAAAAGGTTGTATTATATCCTGGGGTAGATGGGTGGTTTGAAAGAATCAAAGAGTATGGAAGAAATCATAATGTAATTGTGGAGCACTATATTATATCTTCTGGTTTAAAAGAGATGATAGAAGCCACAAGTATTGCAAAGAAAGGTGCGTTCGAAAAGGTATATGCAAGCTCTTTCTTCTATAATGAGCACGGAGAAGCACAGTGGCCCGCTCAGGTTGTTAATTACACAAACAAGACACAATTCCTGTTCCGAATTGAAAAGGGTGTGTTGGATGTAAATGATAACAGTGTTAATGAATATTTTGAGCCTGAAGATATTAGAGTTCCGTTTCGAAATATGATTTATATTGGTGACAGCGATACAGATGTTCCATGTATGAAGGTCGTTGATTCTTATGGTGGTTATTCCATCGGCGTGTATGATGAAATAACCAAAAATAAAGCCAAAGTTCATAAGATGATGAAGGACGGCAGGATAAAATATTATGCGGAGTCTGATTATACAGAGGGATCAGAATTAGACTTGCTAGTGAAAGCAATTATCGACAGAACGGCCACGAATGAAATTCTGGAGTCAAAACACTGTAATAATAAGAAAATGATGACGGCTGCAGAGTCCCAGCAAGATGAGGATACAAAGGAAAAGGCGGCATTACTAGTCTCTTTGGAGAACAGTAGTTCTTTTGCAAAAACCCATGAGGTTATTAATTCTTTACGGTTTTGTAAAGATTGGTCAGAAGAAAACAAAGAGAGTCTCTACGGTATAGCATTAAAAAACAGTCAAGTGAGGTATATTTTGACAGACAAAGATGTAAAATTGTTTTATTTGAGTTTGTTGGAGAAAGAGGAGGTATTGTCCGAAAATGCAAAAAAAGTGAAAGTTTTGCTAGAGAAAAAGCAGAAGAAATAAGTTCTTCTTTTGCAAATATTTGCATGATAATTACCACAAATGATGATATAAATGATACTACAACTTTATACATTCGAAAAAGGTAGTAGAAGTGACTGAAAGGAGATTATTATGCGTATTTTAAACGAAGGATTTAGACTGTTTCTTACATTTAATGCCACATCATGGATGTGGGTTGTATACTTGATAAAGGGAAGTCAAAGCTTTTGTGGATTATCTATATGGGTATCTGGAATTGCGTATTTCCTGGTGCCAATCCTTCTATCTTCAGTTTCGCTTTTTTTTGCGAAAAAGTTTGGGCAAGATGAATTGAATGGAATGATAGAATTTAGTCTTGCAGATAACGACTTTCTTCCAACCTACTTAGGATATTTCTTTGTTTCACTAAGTGTGCCAAGTCTTGTTTCGATGATATTTGTTTATATGATTGTATTCTTATTTACGCATCTATCTCAAACACAGTACTTTAATCCAATTTTTCTAATGTTTGGGTATCACTATTATCATGTATCAACTGAACAAGGAACGAAAGTTTTTATTATATCAAAAGGGAAAGTTATTCGAAACAAAAGAGATTTTCACTTTGACAATTTAAAAAGAATTAATGATACAACATACATTGAAGTAAAGGAGAAATAAATGAACACAGTTTTTGTTAAAATTGGAAAAAGTAATACAAATAGTAAGTATAGAAAAATGTTGTCTACAGATGGTGATATTTATCCGAAGATGGAAGAGTTGATTGAGGAAAAATTGCCGTACAATCCGGGTGCTGCGTTAGAAGATTGTGCATGGTTTGTAATCAAAGAGGCTTCCAAGCAGCCTTTTGCGATAGAGTTCATGAAAGAAGCATATGATACACTGGATTTCGACTCTTTGGATAAAAGGGAAATTGAACAGATCGACTTTATATGTGTAAAAAACGGAAAAAATTTTTACTTCCAAAAGGTGAGCAAGGCAAGACTAGTATCGAAACGGAGTCTTGTGTGTTTAGGAGAAGAATTTGAGTTTCAAACAGGAAGAAAGGAAATTGTTATAAACGATGCACCTGATGCAATTTATTGTCCGGACAAAGATGAATTGTATTTCAGAAAACTAGAATCGGTAGTCTCGATATTTAGAGGAATCAATGACTTGTACAGAGAAGCCACGCAAAGTGAAGTTGAGAATTTCATGAATGACGAATTTATAAAGTTGTGTGGAGATTATTCAGCAGCAAAAGTAAAGACTGCAAACAGGAAAAGAATTGCTTTAGTAAAGGATTCTTTAACTACATTGGACGAGCCGGAAAGACAGCAAATGATAGCATATATTGAAGACTATTGTCCACAGTTGAAGCGAGACAAGGACTCCTTCGAAATAGGAAGTGAAGAGGAATTAAAGTGGTTATTATATGGAGTGCAGGAAAAATTTTATACCACGGCAATTGGCAAGGAGAGACGTCTTGCGAATTCTACGATAAAGATGGAAGCATAAAACTTGCAAAGTAATAAATACAGTTTAAATGCCAGGTGGAGTACGTGCCTGGTATTTATATTACAATAACTATTTTTATATTGCTATATATACTGACTGTGAAAGGAGATTAATTTAAATGTGCAGGTTTTTGTCATTTTTTTGTATAGAGGTATTTATTATATGTACAAATAGTGCCGAACTAATAGAAAGCCTTTTGAATGAAGAAATTCAATTTCTTATAGAATTACTGAGTTTTTTAAAATATTCTTCTGCGGATAGTTTTCATCAAAATTTATTACTAGCATTAGTTGGCGGAGAAATTACTTTAACTACATTGATTTTTACGCTATTGCCGTTAATTTCGGATAAGAGGGACGAGGAATATTATCTAGGAATAAAAGTAGCAGACTATTTTCTATTTGAAGGCAGAGAGAAAAAAACAACTGGAAAACTAACTGCGATTTGGATATACGCAGCTATATTTGTATTATCCATAATAGGGATATGCTATTTAAAATGGCTTACATTGGCATATATAGTAGCGGTGGCATTTTTAGTCTATTTGATAATAGAAATATTTGTTTTTTTGAATTTTATTTCGGATAAAGAGACCGTGAAAAGCCGAATTGAAACTAAGGTTGCAAATGAGATAGAACACAATAGAAGAGAGATAATTGAAAGATTAGTTGAAACATCGAAAGATAGTGTAATTGGAATTAATGAAAATATAAAATTTCTACTATCGAAGAAACAAGGAGAAGAACTGATAGAACAGTATGTAGATTGTTTGTTAGAAAAAAGCAAAAACTTAAAAAAAGAAACTCTTGAAATTCTAACAGAATGTATGAGAGAAAGAGAATTTTGTTTGCATATATACCCTGATGAATATGAATTGTTTAAGTTTTTTAGAAATGCGATAAACGATTTTAATAAAGAAGAGTATTATGATTTAATTTATTTGTTGATGATTAATAACTATGCTTGCTATACGACTGCTAGTAAAAAAAGGGAACCAATCAATTATTCTGTTTTATTTCTGAGAGCAATAGATGCCTCACAACTAACTGATAAAGAAAAAGTTTATTTTAAAAATCGCATAATAAGAAATATCTCTCATCATATGTATTTGGATCGAGAATTAGAACCAAGCAACGAAAGATATTCGTACGTTTTTAGATATATGTTTGAAATACTTAGATACGTAATTGATACCGATGATATAGATGCGTACAAAACTTTTACTAAATCAAACAAGCATATTGAAAATAGCCCATTACTAATAGATATATATACAACGAACGAAATTTACTTTTATTATCTAACTAAAATTGAGCAAGAACGGTATGTAAGTAAAGAAGAGAGAGAACAGTATACAGAGATGAGAAAATCTTTAAAATCTGTATATTCTTTTAAAAGCCTATTATATATGGAACATTATTATATTTGGCTAACAAATTATTTAGAACTTTTAGAACCGATATCTAGATGGTGGGATCGTATGGAAGCTGATCAAGAAATGAAATCTTTATTAGCTCCAGCGACTATAGTTTCAATTTCAAAGGGATTCCGACTAATATTTGAAAAAACATACTTTGGGACAGACTATATATTTAATAATGATGTTGTAAATGATTTTAAGTACGATTTTAAGAATGGAAAACTTGAAAAAAAAGTAACGGAACAAATAAGTTGTTTCTACGAATTTGTTGAATATGAATATGGGGAAGATTCTGTCGAAAATTTTGAATTACAATATATGAATTATGTGGCGGATCACTTTAAGAGGATTGAGCTTGATAAAAAAATAAACTATGTAGAATTAGAAGAAAAGTTAAAAAAAGAAAAAGGTAGTCTTACTACGTCTTTAGTAGATTTATCTATATTTAATAGTGCGGATTGCGATAATATTACAAGACTAACGTTAATCGATGTATATAATAAGGATATGATTGAAAACTATTATACCAAACGTCCACTGATTAATGTTGGAGAGGCACAAAGAAGTGTAGAAACTTATATTTTTGAGGAATTGAAACAGAAAATAAACAGACAAATCTTATATTCGCGTGATAATGCAGATGCAATGATGGAAGTCTTAGAAACCATAGAAGGAGAAAGATGGTTCATAAAGCCAAAGGCTGACATTTTGGCAAGAAAGCATAATACAAGAATGGATTATGAACGCTTGATTGAAGGATTTAAAATAATTGAGACAAATACAGTTCTAGCAGAAAGACTTCTAATCGAAACTTACCAAGCTTGTCTTAGAGAGGTTAGATTCGAATTAGAGCCTATAGATTCTAAAACTATAGAGGAAAAAAAGAAGCACCTTAGAATTTCTGAGGATGTATATTGTCGAAATAATATTGATGGGATAGAGATTCTGTATAATGAAGATGAAATTGAAGAATACCTCAAGAACACTTATGTAACCCTATATACCTATATAGATATAGGCTTGGAAGTCTCAGGGAATAATATAGTGTTCGTTCGTCAAAATTAGTAGTTTCGGTGCTTTGAGTTTTATGAAAATAATCAGATGCTATAACCTTATTTCTCATGATTGTTTTGCAAGTTAGGAGAGGTACGCCTTCTACAATCATTGCAAAAACTGTTGTGCAAAGTTGTGAGTATTGTAATTCACCCTATTTGATGTATAATGAAACTAAATAATGCACTAACCAATAGCACGAATAGGAGTGTAGCCTCATGACGGATAAAAACAAACTAAAACAAATCCTAAAATCCTATGAACGTGACTTTTATGAAGTTCGTAAGGATGAAAAATATAAATGGCAAGCTGTAAAATACTATCAGAATACATGGGATATTGAAACAGAGGGGCTTTCATTTATAAGTATGTTGGCAAATGCTTTTGATGCGGCTGATAACTTACTAAAGGGTTCTTATTCCTCCTATAAGTTTATTGTGGATTATGCAGCGAAAGAGCCAGAAACAGTGAATAGCCTGTTTCAGCATTTGCATAACGAAACTATGTCGTTAGAAGAACGATATTATGCATTTAAAAATCAGTGTGCTGCATATGCCAAGGCTTTAGGAAACAATTCGTTCCAGGACTTACATGCAATTTCGGTATATCTGTTTTTTCAATATCCAGAAAAGTACTATATGTACAGATATACTAGTTACAAAGAATTTGGCAAGGAAATCGACTTCTTCGAAAGCAGTCCGGACAAATTGTCTGATATAGATAAATACAAGAATTATCAGCAACTATGTGAACTTGTGATTGAAGAGTTGAAAGACTTCCCTAACATTGTCTCTATGCATCAATTAGCGATGGATGAGAGCTGCTATAAAGACAAAGCATTACACCTATTGGCTCAGGATATTATTTATTATATCGAAAGATACAAAATGCAAGAAGAGGAGTACTGGCCAACGCTGGAAGAGTATAATCCTAATTTAACAAAAGAAGACTGGAAACAATTTATCTTGGAGATTGAGCTACCAGATCATCCTTCACCGATGCGGATGCTAAAAGGGATGCTGCTCTTAGGTGGTGAGGCAAGTTGTAAGCAACTAGCTGAAATTTATGGGGGAACACCACAGGTTTATATAGGCTGTACAATCAATTTAGGAAAACGTGCAATGAAGTATTTTAACCTGAAGGGTTGTATAGATGGAGATAAAGAGAGAGTATTTGTTGTTCCATTCCAAGGTAAGTATAGCGGTGGGGGAGAGAATACATACATCTACCGAATTCGTCCGGAATTGAAAGACGCATTAGAAGAAATCAATTTATCGGATTTGAATCCAAACTATAAAGGGGAGGAAGAAATAGAGATGAGTACAAACAGATTTGAAAAGAACACAATCTTATACGGACCACCGGGAACCGGAAAGACATATCATACGATAATCTACGCTGTTTCAATTATTGAAAACAAGACAATCGAGGAAATCAAAGACCAATATAAGGATAATTATCCTGCACTTGTACAGAAATACAACGAATATAAAGAAAAGGGCAGAGTTGCCTTCACTACATTCCACCAGTCTTATGGATACGAAGAATTTATCGAAGGCATCCGTCCGGTAATGAACGAAGACGATAGTGAGTCACAGAACATTCACTACGAAATCAAACCAGGTGTATTCAAAGCCTTTTGCGAGAAAGCAGCGGTGCCTGTGTTTAGTGATCAGCAGGCGGATTTAGGCCTAAATGATGCACCTAAAATCTGGAAGGTATCTCTAGAAGGTACAGGAGACAACGATACCAGAACAGAATGTCTGACAAACAATCATATTCGAATTGGATACGATGAATATGGCCCCAATATTGATGGACTTGAAAACTATCCAAATGGCGGGAAAAATGTATTAAATGCTTTCTCGACTAGAATGCGTATCGGGGACATTGTGTTATCCTGCTATAGTGCCACAACGATTGACGCCGTCGGTGTCGTAACTGGCGATTGTGAATGGGATGATAGCTACGATGCTTATAAGCGTGTACGCAAGGTAAAGTGGTTGGCAAAAGGCTTTAATGAAGATATTTGGGATATCAATGGCGAAACAGTCATGAATCAGGTGACCGTTTACCAGTTAAAGAATATCGTATTAGACGATGTTATGGAAATCGTGGAAAAGTATGCTCCTGATACCTTCAAATCCAAGGCTACATATCCAAACCATGTCTTCATTATCGACGAAATCAACAGAGGCAACATCTCCAAAATCTTTGGAGAACTGATTACCCTAATTGAACCAGCAAAACGCAAAGGCGAACCAGAAGGTATGGAAGTAACTTTACCGTATTCGCCAAAGCCATTTAGTGTTCCATCCAATGTCTACATCATCGGCACGATGAACACAGCTGACCGCTCTATTGCATTGATGGATACGGCACTTCGCAGACGTTTTGCGTTTGAGGAAATGCAGCCAGATCCAGACGTTCTTGATGGTATCATGGTTGACAAGTATTGTGTCAAAGATATGCTGAAGAAAATCAACGACAGAATAGAAGCTTTATATGATCGTGAGCATACTATTGGCCACGCATACTTTATGCCACTAGTAGAAGATAACAGCATCGAAAAACTGGCGGAAATCTTTGAAAATAAGATTATTCCGTTGTTGCAGGAATACTTTTACGAAGACTATGAGAAAATCCAATTGGTATTAGGCGATAACCAAAAGGAAGACGATAACGTTAAGTTTATTAAGAAACCACCTGTAAACATCCAAAGTCTATTTGGCAATACCGACCTTGACTTAGATGAAACTGACGTCTACACCATCAACAAAGATGCATTTGTGAAAATAGAGTCATATGAATTCCTAGTATAGGAGAATGTTACATGAATAAAGACAAGCTTTATCGTATAACTGAATATGAGAGTTTTGTGTGCGGAAAGCAAGTCCCTGGGTATAAGCCTTTGCCAAAGAAGACTTTTGATGAATTGAAGAACTTCATTCTAACCAACAAAGAACCCAATGCAGAATTCCTTGAGTTGCTGGGGATTAGCTATCGCAAAGGCGTAGGCGAGATTATAACGGCAAAGAACTATGTCGGTGTGATTTCTATGAAAGATGGAACTACCATAGAAATTCTGCCTAAGATTTATGGTGACGCAGCTGTATCTAAGGATGGGATATATGCAAATGCAAAGAAACTTTTGCTTCGCATGTTGCAGACGCTGAAGAATACACCGTTCAAAAGCCTGCAAACATCCAACGTAGATGTAACGAAGATGGATGTTTTTGAAGTCTTTATTCGCATGTACATTGAAGAGGTGTTTTCTATCGTAAAGCGCGGGCTGAAAAGCAGTTACGAAAGTGTCTCCGAGAATACAACTTATTTCAAAGGTAAATTGAAAGTAAGTGAAAATATCAAATACAACATCGCTCACAAAGAACGAGTTTTTGTAGAGTACGATGACTTCAATCAAAACCGTCCGGAGAATCGTTTGCTGAAAACGACCTTGGAATATTTGTACAAGCGAACTACCTTATTAAAGAATAAGAAGGATATCAAAAATCTGTTAGCGTCCTTTTCATCGGTGTCAACATCGACGAACTACGAAAAAGATTTTAGCAAAGTCATCAAGGATAGAAGCACCAAAGATTACGAAATGGCCTTAACATGGTGCCAGGTTTTCCTGCGAGGGAAAAGTTTTACTTCTTTCATAGGCTCCGAGGTAGCAGTCGCATTGCTGTTCCCAATGGAGATCTTGTTTGAAAGCTACATTGCAGTAAAGTTGCGCAGGGTGTTAGATCTGAAGAAATATAAGGTTACGATACAGGCTAAAGGTAAGTATTTATTTAATGAACTGAACGGAAGAAAATGGAATCGTTTCCAGCTGCGCCCTGATATTGTCGTGGAGCGCATCGAAGACAAGAAAGTATTTATCATGGACACAAAGTGGAAAGTGCTTTCCAGTGAACTAAGCAGTCAAAACTACGGTATTTCCCAAAGCGATATGTATCAGATGTATGCATATCATAAGAAATATGACGCAGAAAATGTGACACTTATTTATCCGAAGACAGATAAGATGGACGAGGAGGTGCTGACCTATAAAGGCGCAGATCAAGTGACTGTACGGGCGACGTTTGTGGATCTGATGGATGTTGAGGGGAGCTTGGAAAGGATTATGGAAGAAAACCTATCATAGACACTAACAACAATTGAACGTAATACATGTGAAAATCCACCCTTAGGCGATGAGACAGGGGTGGATTTTTAGTGAGGAAAAGGAGGGGAACAAAAGGAGAAAAAATTGAAACTCAAAGAGAGGGATGATATAATATAACCTGTATTGGTATACCTATCTATACCCTTCAATTTTGATATAGGAGAGAAGCGGTTTAATGACGAACAAGCAGTTAAAAAACTTAAAAGATACATTGTGGACGACTGCCGATCAGCTGCGAGCTAATTCCGGCTTGAAGTCTACTGAATATGCCGAGCCTATTCTCGGCCTGATTTTCCTGCGATTTGCAGATGTAAAATATAGCAAGTTCGAACCTGAGATCAAGGCAGAGTTTGATTCTATCAAGGGTACTCGTATGGAACGCCCTATTCACGAAATCGCTATCGAAAAATGCGGGTTTTATTTACCTGAAGAAGCTCGATATGATTGGCTACTGAATCTGCCTGAAAGCGAAGATCTTGCTAAAAAGGTTAAGGAAGCTATGGAAGCGGTTGAAAAATACACCGCCGAATTGGAAGACACACTTCCGAAAGATATTTATTATAGCGTTAACAGCGAAGATGATCCGCTCGTATTGGCAAAGCTCTTGAAGAACTTCAAGGACATTCCTGCTGATGTGGAACTGGACATCTTTGGCGAGATTTACGAATACTTCCTGGGCGCATTTGCACTGGCTGAAGGTCAGGGCGGCGGTGAATTCTTCACCCCTGCATCTGTTGTTCGTTACATGGTTGAAGTTCTTGCTCCTACTGAGGGCAAGATTCTTGACCCTGCCTGTGGCAGTGGTGGTATGTTCGTTCAGACTGCCCATTATATCGAAAAGCACAAAGCCCAAGGCAAGCAGATGAATCTGCGTGCATATGGCGTGGAAAAGACCGGTGCAACTGTTCGACTGGCAAAGATGAACCTCGTTCTGAATAATGTCCGTGGCACCATTACCCACGCAAACTCCTATTACCGTGACCCATACGACAGCTTCGGTAATTTCGACTATGTTATGGCAAATCCTCCGTTCAATGTAGATGGCGTAGAACTGGATCAGGTAAAAGATCAGCCTCGTTTTAACACATACGGTGTACCTCAGAACAAAACCAAGAACAAAAAGAAAGATGCAAAAGAAACTGTGCCAAACGGCAACTACCTTTGGATTAACCAGTTTGCAACTGCGCTGAATGATAGCGGTCGTGCTGCTCTGGTTATGGCAAACTCCGCATCTGACGCAGGCAACAGCGAAAAGGATATTCGTGTAAAGCTGATTGAAAGCGGCATTATCAGCCAGATGGTAACACTGCCGTCCAATATGTTTACATCTGTTACGCTGCCTGCCACCTTGTGGTTCTTTGATAAGGCAAAGGCAAAGAAGGATGAAACCCTGTTTGTTGATGCCAGAAATATTTTTACTCAGATCGACCGTGCACATCGTAAGTTCTCCGACGAACAGATTCGCAACCTCGGTATCATCACCAGACTTTACGAAGGAAAAACAGAAGACTTCGAAGCTCTGCTGGCTGATTATCGTGCAAAACTGGCAGATGCACCTGAAGTGTCTGACGATGAAGATATTATGCCTAAGAGCTACTGGCAGTCCAATATTGATTGGCTGACAGAGCGTTTCCCGGAAGGTAAATACAGAGATGTTGTCGGCCTGTGCAAGGTAGCAACAATCGGCAAGATTTATGATGACAAGGGGAAATTCATCGGCTATGAGGATGACAGTATCGGGGATCAGGACTTCTCTCTGAATCCTGGTCGTTATATCGGTGTTGTGATCGAGGATGATGGCTTAACACAGGACGAGTTCAAGCAAAGAATGATGGCGTATTACACGGCTCTTTCCAAGCTGAACGAAGAGGCACATAGCTTGGAAAGTAAAATTGCAACCAACTTACAGGAGTTATTTAGCAAATAATGTTTGAAATCTTTTCTACCCGAGAAATTGCAACCTTGGTATGGTTTGCGGCACTGATTGTATATGTTACCGTGCGTTCTAATGGCAAAATGCCTTTCCGAGATTTTCTGAAAGCTTTATGCAATAAGCTGTTCATTATTCCTGTGCTGTGCCTTCTTGGCTATGCGGCACTCCTTGTGTACGGATTGAGCCAATTCCCGTTTTGGGAGTGGATACTCATCAAGGATGTAATTATTTGGGTTTTGTTTGTTGCAACTCCAATCTGCTTCAAGCTTGGAACGAAAAGAACAAACGACTTTCCGTTTCGAAAGATTGTGGCAGAAAATTTTACAGGTTCGGCAATCCTTGAGTTTTTTATTGGTGCATTTACATTCTCTTTTTGGACGGAAATGATCGTTGTACCGGCATTTTCTCTACTTGTGCTCTTGCAAAACTACGATAGAAACAATCCGAAATATCAGTCGCTTCATAAAGTTATGGATGGTATTTCTGTAGTTGTTGGTTTTGCATTGCTGTGGTTTACGGTTGATGTGGCAATTGATGTCATATCGACAGAAGGCATTGCAGATGTTTTTATTTCTTTCTGCATACCTGTCCTTTTCTCCATAGCTTATTTACCGGTCATCTACTTTGTTGCGGTCAAAGCGCTGTACCATGATTTATTTGTTTTGATCCTTATCAGAAACAAAGATGGAGAAAAGATTCTTTCGAAAAAGAAGAAAAAAGTGCGTCGTGCCTGTGGACTCTCCTATTGGAGAATTCAGGAATTTAGACGAGCATACACCCATGATTTTATCGGAAAGATTTGTTTCGGAAACGATGATAACTCGTTTTTCGATTTCGTTGATAGATTTAGGAAAGGAGGCGGAGAGAATTGAGCAAATGGGAAGAAAAAATGTTGCGTGATCTCTGCTCTGATATTTCTTATGGATATACGGAAAGTGCTACTTACACAGAAGTTGGTCCAAAGTTTTTAAGGATTACGGATATTACGTCAGATTATATAAATTGGGAAACAGTTCCTTTTTGTAAGATTAGCGAACAAGATTTTGAAAAGTATAAACTGCAATACAATGATATTGTTATTGCCAGAACAGGTGCAACCAGTGGTTATAACCAACAATTCAGAGAGAATATCGATGCCGTTTATGCATCGTACTTGATTCGATTCCGCATCGATGAAAGCAAAGCGAATCCTCGATTTGTTTACTACTATTTACAAAGTAGTGCATATAAAGGGTTTATAAATAATTATATCAGTGGTGCAGCGCAACCCGGAATTAACGCAACTGTATTATCAAAACTAAAAATTCCGCTGCCAGACGAAAAAACACAGAAGCATATTGCAATAGTTTTGTCTGTGTATGACGACCTGATTGAAGCAAACAATCGAAGAATTGAGTTGCTGGAGCAGGCTGCTCAGGACCTGTACAAGGAATGGTTCGTCCGTTTCCGCTTCCCTGGGTATGAAAATACAAAGTTTGAAAGCGGCTTGCCTGAGGGATGGGATTTTTGTAGGTTGGGTAAAATTATGTCATTTGGCGCAGGAAAAACTCGCCCCGAATCAGGCGAAACATATCCTGTTTATGGTGGTAATGGAATTTTAGATTATTGTAATTACTACAATAATGAAAATGCAATTATTATTGGGCGTGTAGGTGCATATTGTGGAACTGTTTATTATGAACCGGACAAATGTTGGATATCTGATAATGCGTTGTTTGCAGAAAGCAAAAATGATGCAAGTTTTTATAACTATTACTTGCTTAAGAATATGAATCTCAACGCCCGTCAAGTTGGTACTGGACAACCACTAATTACCCAAGGTTTGCTAAATAAAATTAAAATCTTACTTCCCCCTGAACCTGTTGTGAAAAAATTCAATGAAATATCATCTGAATTATTAAAACAGCAGCATGCATTAAGAAAGCAGAACACAAACCTTGCTACGCAGCGTGATATGTTGTTGCCTCGCCTGATGAGCGGTAAACTAGAGGTTAATTAACGAATCTGGAGGTGAAGCTATGTTATTTGAAGTAAAAGAAGCAAATTTGTTGGATGATCTTCGCCTTGTTTTTCCGCAAGAAATATTTCTGTAAATGATGATAAGGAAACTGTAGAGGTGTTTAATTCTATATATGATGAATCTGAGTGGAAAGAGTGGACAGATGCATCATCCAAGGATGCTCCACCACCAGATTTTTATAACGATACACAGCCCTTGATGTTAGAAGTAATGCGTGTGGATAATCACGGGTTCAAGAAAAAAGGCAAGGTGCGAAATCCCAATTATGAACGACAACATAAATTGGAAAAAGAATTGCGTGACCTTGGAGTTATGGATGCATATCCAAACCTCCAACACATTGTAATTAACGCCGTAACAGATTTACGGACCTTGGAAGATCATAATTATCGTTACTACAGAGATAATTTTGTGAGAACTGTGGAGCATCATAAGCAAAGAATTTCATTGTATCGAAAAAACCATCCTGGAAGTAAGTTGATATTTTTCGTTTACGATGAATCATCAGCATACTTTGAAGCTGAGCGTGAGACCAATGTATTTTCCAATGAAGGCGAAGCAGGAACACCTCATGCTTGGTTTTTTGACAAAGCTTTTCTTGATGTATTTATTGGTTCTGACATTGATTATTTTGTCTGGTTTACGCCGCACAAACATTTTCAACACATTGAACCTCCTGTGTCTTTACCAAGAGTTTGTGTTTATCGTTGCAATTCTATGACATACGAGTCAATAGAGTACAAACCCTCGCACATGGTGAGTTCAGAGGCGTAAGAGGTAAAGAAAATGAGTGAAAAAACTTTTGAAATTGGAATACCTGTAGATAAAGATGGTTTTTTGGAGATGGAATGCGATTTTTGCAAGAATCGTTTTATGCTTCATGCAGATACATTTCAAGATGAAAGCTATTTGCACTTCTTTTGCCCAGTATGTGGGCTTCCTAATGGAACCGATACATTTTATTGCACGGAAGTTCTGGAAAAGATGGAACAGGTTGCATTGAATTATATGTATTCAGAATTAGAGAGAACTTTGGGGAAATCCATTAAGAAGTTCAATAAGAATAACTTCGTGAAAATGTCGATGGATATTCCTAAAAAGGAGCCAGAGAAAGAATTATATCAACCCGTTAATGAGTATGAAACTGTTGAACTGAAATGCTGTGATTCTTCTGTAAAAGTACAGTATTTTGATAAGGAAATTGGCATTTATTGTCCATTGTGTGGAGGGGCTAAGCTGTGACAAAGAAAGAGCTAAGAAAAATTTCATTGCAATATAGAACGCTATCTTCTCAGATGTTGAAGATAGATTCCCAGGAGGAAATCAATTGTGTCAAGATTTTCTTTGATTATATTACTAATACTTCGTTCATTATGGAGTATATTTCTGAATGCCATAAAGAAAATTATGACTTTGCAGAAATATATAAAAACAAATCCTGGAACGATATGCTGACATTGCCCGACTCTCAGGAAGCGATTATCGACTACGGATACCAGTTGTTGCAATATATCTTGGATGGTCCGAAGCAATTACACGCCTTGGCTTACGGTTATTCCAGTAGCAAAAAATTCAAAGATATGATTGCTGCTTTTATGCGTAAAACCGTTGAGCCGTTTGTAACAGCGGTCAAGAGTTATCTGGAACTCTCTTTGCTTGACTGCCCAGAAAATGAATCTGAAGTGACTACTGAATTACAGGAGAAAACACTGTTTTTGTCCTATTGTCAGAAAGACTCTGATATTGCGAACATGATAGAGGGTGGACTCGCACCACACATCAATGGAAAGGCAAGAATTTCACGAGATATTCGTGATGTTGAGTACCATGAGAGTTTCAAAAAATTCATGCAGACCATTGAAACCCTTGATTTTGTTATTATGATCGTTAGCGATCATTACTTGAAATCAAGAAACTGTATGTTTGAAGTGCTGGAAGTAATCAAGGATTCCCAATTCCAAAAGAAGCTTGCTTTTATTGTCCTCTCTGATGGTGATATTCAATACTATCAAGATCAAGCTTTGCCTTCCATTGGGGCAAAAGTATATTCTCTTGAAGGACAGACTACATACAGCTTATATTGGGCAAAGGTAGAAAAAGAATTACAAGAGCAGATTGAAGCTTTAGGTGATCCTACTCGTGCAATTCATCAAATCAAGGAAAAACGAATTGTTCAGAAAATCCTATTAGATCTTCCTGAATTTATGGAGTTTATAAAGGATGCCAAGGGACTTCCTCTTACCGAACATATCAAAACTGAATTTAAGGATATTTTGAATTTTATGGGACTATAACTGGCCCCTTAAGTACAAGGAGGTGACTTTATGCCGAAAATCATAACGGAAGATATGATAGAGCAGGCTGCCATCAAGGCTTTGCATGAGCGGCATGATTATATTGTTCTGAACTGTATGACAGAAGAACCGGATACACTTCCTGACGGAACCGGACGCAAGGATAAAAAACAGGTTGTTCTGCCAGATGTGATGTTCGAAAGTCTGTGCAGGATCAATCCGGATATTCCGGAACAGACTGTTCGCACTGTGGTGGACGAGCTGTGTCGTACTCCAGTTTCCGGAGATCTGATGCTGACCAATTACCAGAACTATCAGAAGATCCGTAACGGCATCACCGTGGAATACAACAAGAACGGCAAGAAAACCTCCAATATTCTGCGTTTGTTGGCCTATAATGACGCTTTGAGCAATACCTTTACGGTTGCTTCTCAGATGTGGATTAAGGGTGAAACACATTGGCGCAGACCGGATCTAATTATATTCATCAATGGATTCCCGATGGTTTTCATTGAGCTGAAAAACAGCAATATTCCAGTGAAGAACGCCTATGACATCAACCTGAAGAACTATCTGAAGGACATTCCGTATCTGTTCAACTACAACCAGATTTGTGTTCTGTCTAATGGTATGGAAACTCGTCTGGGTAGCTTTGCCGCTGGGTATGAGTTCTTCTTTGAATGGCTAAAGGTGGAGAATGAAAAAGAAAACCCGGACAGAAAAGCTATCCGAGAGAACTGCACCAGTTTGGAGTATTTTATTGCCGGTCTTTGCGAACCGAACAATCTGCTGGATTACATAGAGAACTTCATTCTTTACGACCGCCGCAGAACAAAGATCATTGCAAAGAACCACCAATTCTTTGGTGTAAATAACGCTTACAATGCTTTCCTGCGTCGTGAGGAATTGAAAGGCAAGTTGGGTGTATTCTGGCATACTCAGGGCAGCGGCAAAAGTTATTCCATGGTTATGCTCGCCCGTAAGATCAAGCATAAATGTACGGGCAACTTTACATTCCTTATCGTTACTGACCGTGAAGATCTGGATACGCAGATTTATAAGAACTTCCTGCGTACAGAGTTTATTACCGATAAGGATAAGGTGCAGCCTGCGAATAGTAAGCAGTTGCGTGAAGAACTGAAAACCAATAA
>JAFWZZ010000014.1 GCA_017522185.1 Bacillota bacterium
TACTGTCAAGTGGAAGAAGGGCAAGAAAGCCCAGGTAACCGGCTATCAGGTAACCGTCGCTACCAATAAGAAATTCACCAAGAACGTGAAGACCAAGAAGATCAAAGGCTACAGCAAGACATCCTGCAAGATGACCAAGCTGAAGGCCAAGAAAACATATTATGTAAAAGTCAGAGCATACAGAGTAACCAAGACAGGAACCGTTTATGGACCATGGTCTGCAGTGAAGAACGCGAAGACAAAATAGCAATCAAGCAAGCGGGGCAGCCTGACGACTGCCCCGTTCAAATTTTGATGTGTAAATCATATAAAAAGAAGTCCTTTTCCCACACTTTTTGGCTGGTGGGGTGGGGACTTTTTTTCTTTACTTGGGTAAACTGAATTTATCATAAGACTGGTTTTGTCAGACAGAACGCAGACGATATCAGTATCGAAGGAGGGAACAAAAGTGAAGAGTAAACTTTGTAAAAAACTCGTGAGCCTTACACTGGCATTTGCTTTGATGATAGGCATGATGCCGGCAATACCAGGGGCAGTAGATGTGGTACGTGCGGATACTGTCATTGATGTAGTAGAAGTGACAGGACTGGATTTGCCGGAAGCGGGCAAGCAGCCTGACCTTGACTGTAACATTGTTACGCCTGGTGTGACACAAACGCTTTTGGATTGGAGCCACAATGGGTCTACAATGAAAGCGCAAGACACTTTTGTTGCAGGGGAAACATACCAACTGGACCTGTGGATGGTTTCTGATTGGCAAAGTGGGTACTATTGCAAAATGGAGGATGGATATAATGTTACGAAAGTAACGATCAATGGGATTCCATATAAGCAAATAGACGCAGAATCCAATGTTTCTATTATTGTGGAATATGAGTTCTATGTTCCGTTTACAACCATTGAAACGGTTAGCGTAGTGGGTATTGACGAGCCTGTAGCGGGAGCAAACCCAGATTTTGCTGCAGTGCCAACAACTGCAGGCTATGATATTACCGGTGTGACCTGGTGGGATGTTACCACCCTTCCTGCTGTTGAAATGAGCAATGAGGATGTTTTTGAAGGTGGTCACCAGTATCGGGTAGATGTTGATGTAGAAGCACAGCAGAATTATGAGTTATCGTATGATTCTGATAATATTCATGATTATACAGCCGAGGTGAATGGAAATAATGCCAGCTTATTCGGCAGCTACCACGGTAATGCAGCTGGTTTTTATTACACTTTCCCTGCATTGGAAGTACCAAAAACAACAATCACTTCCATCAGATTTTCTCACGATACCGATATCAAAGATCATCAGGCCGTGGGGGAAGTGAAGGTTTCTGAGATTAACGGAAGCCCATACAAAGGACCCGAAGTTATCGCAAATGCAAATTGGTATTGGTCTACTGACGATTTTAATACTATCGGTGCGCAGGGTGTAAAATCATGGAACGGCACAGCCTTTGATGGCGGCCACGCCTACGGTTTAAGAATCGAGATGCCCGATGTGGATGGATATGTATATCCCCAAAGTTTCGTGGTATCCTTGAAAACACCAAGCACAGTTTATACTGGAGAACTGGATGCAAACAAGGTGTGCTATTTCTACTGGAACAAGCTGGAGCATATACCACAGCTGAACTCTGTCAACATTGAGATGGACGGCCACTATGTGGGCGAAAATATTATGGATCTGACCTTTGCTTCCAATGAGGCAATTGCATTAGATGGTGGCTATGGACCGACCAAGCGCTATACAATTAAACAACTTAACGCCAATCAAAATTATGAGGTGTTGTCTAATACCACATTCCAAGCAAATAAAAACTATTATCTTTGCTATTACCTGGAGTCTGATTTGGACCTGGAAGGGCTGGATAAAGCTAATGTAAAACTAAACGGCAAAGCTGCCATCGAAAAAGGCAAGGAAGACGGAAGGACCTATTACTTGTTTTCCCTTGGCAGCCTTTCTGAAACGCAGATTAAAAAAACACCAGTTACATCCATTGTGGTCAGCCTGCCGAAGGCGCAGCCTGCAGCAGGAGACGATTTGTACGTGCCGACAATTGTATCTGTTAATGGGGATGCCAACCTTGCCAATGCTGTCAAAAAAGTTGATGCTACGTGGTATCAGAATGATTTCCATATTCCGGATCAGGGGAATTATGGGCAGGCGGAAAGTAAGTTTGCACAAGGTAAATCCTATTGTCTGTATATGACTCTGTTCCTTGCTGAAGCGTATGAACTGGCGGATGACTATGCGGTAATCGTGCAGACTCCATCTGGAGTTCTGGAAGGTGAGCTGGATTCCTATGGAAAGTCTTATGTGACCTATGAGTATTATTTCAATCTTGGTGCGTCGACAGAACTGCCAATGCTGTCTTCTTACACGGTGGAACTATCAGGATATCAGGCTGGGGCAAAGATAGAAGATACTGCTTTGACCATGATCATGAATGGTCTGTCTCTGCCAAAAGAAATGCTTGCTTATGGCATGCTTTACACCATCGCAAATGAAAATCAGGAACCAATTCTAAAAGGTCCTTTTGACTATGATACCCAGTACTATCTGGGAACGATTGTGGCACCATATAATTGTAAAATCGATGGACTTGATGAAGCGCAGATAAAAAGCATGGTAACACTACATGGTATGCATCCGGAATCAGTAACTGCCATAAAACCGGGAGAGCAGATACTTGGCTGGGAAGCCTATTTCAAGCTTCCAATTCTAAAGCAGGATTCGTCATGTAACGGACTCAACCATGAGTTTATAGAGCAAATGGTTCCTGCGACTTTTGATGCAGACGGAAAGTTTTATCAGAAATGCAACGGCTGCGGCGCAACTGGCGATACCATCGCGATTCCGAAGGTAAGCAGCGCCCAGCTGACAAAGACAGAGTATACACATAACGGCAAAATCCAATGTCCGGACGTTGTCGTAAAAGACAGTGCCGGCAAGGCGCTTACAGAAGGCCAGGATTACAGCCTGATCAATCCGGAAAACAGCATTTCAGCAGGCACTTATACCATCAAAGTGATTCTCCAGGGCAATTACTCTGGAACCAAGGATCTAACCTTCAAGATTAATGCAGCACAGGAGTCAACACCGACCCCAACGCCAACCCCAGACCCAGGTCAGGGTGGTAATCAGGGCGGCTCCGGAAGCGGCGACGGTGGCAACTCTGGTGGCAGCGGAGTAGTAACGCCAACCCCGACACCAACGCCGACACCGACACCAACCCCAACACCAACCCCAGACCCAGGTCAGGGCGGTAATCAGGGCGGCTCCGGAAGTGGCAACGGTGGTAACTCTGGCGGTGGCGAAACACCAGATCCAACACCAACTCCAACGCCAACGCCTGAACCAACTCCAACGCCAACGCCTGAACCAGGAACAGGCACAGAAACACCGGATGTACCTGATGCTCACCAGCATAAGTACGTGAAGACCGTAACCAAGGCGACTGCTAAGAAAGACGGCAGCATCGTAGAAAAATGTGCATGCGGCTATGTAAAGAGCAAGACTGTGATCAAGAAGGCAAGCAAGATTAAACTTTCCAAGTCTTCTTACGTATACACCGGCAAGGTGATCAAAGCGAAGAACCTGCCAAAGGTCATCGTCAAGGACAGCGCAGGAAAGACCATTGCGAAATCCAACTACACGATTGTAAAACCAAAGAACGTGAAGAAGATGAAGGCCCTAGGCAAGTACGCCTACACCATCAAGTTCAAGGGAAGCAAATACAAGGGCAGCATCAAGGTATACCTGCAGATCACACCTGCCAAGGTGACCGCCAAGGCACCGAAGGCAGCCAAGAAAGCCGTTACTGTCAAGTGGAAGAAGGGCAAGAAAGCCCAGGTAACCGGCTATCAGGTAACCGTCGCTACCAATAAGAAATTCACCAAGAACGTGAAGACCAAGAAGATCAAAGGCTACAGCAAGACATCCTACAAGATGACAAAGCTGAAGGCAAAGACCAAATACTACGTAAAAGTCAGAGCGTACAAAAAAACTAAGACCGGCACCGTTTACGGACCATGGTCAGTTGTGAAGAACGCGAAGACGAAATAAAAAAGAATACCATAAGGAGGCAGAACAATGGCTAAAGAATTCAAACTGATGGAAGTCCTGGACAAGGTGGACGACGCAGTAAAAGAACTGAAGAACAACGATGAACTGAGAGCACAGTTCAAGAAAGAACCGGTGAAGACCTTAGAAGAACTGACAGGTTTAGATCTGCCAGACGAAAAGGTAAAGAAGGTCGTTGACCTGGTAGAAGCCAATATCGACGATGCCGATGTAGACGACAAGCTGGCAGCACTGGGTGACAAGCTGGATGATTTCGGTGACGACCTGAAGGAAAAGGTTGGCGGCTTCTTCAAGAAATTCGACAGAGACTAGTAAGTCATAACTTATGTGGGATATGGTAGGACAGAAACGCGGGGCGGCCTTTGGACCGCCCCGTGTTTCTGCTTAATGTAAATCTATTTTGTTTCTTTTGTCAAATACCACGCACACAGCAGCGTTGCCACCGGCACCACCAGACAGCAGCCGATGCCGCTGATGGAGATGGAAATAAACTCCGCGCCGAAGGACTGGCTGTTGATGAGGCGGGCGAAGGAATACTCGTCCACATACTGGATCATCAGCGTCAGATACTCGGCAATATAGATGTAGAAAATCGTATGAATCGACGTGTTCAGAATGGCGCGGCTGGCGGTAAAACCGGATGCCAGCAGTTGTCCCAGAGTCAGTCTCCCGACCGATTCGTGTATTTCGTAAATAGACGATGTGATTGCAATGGCAATGTCGATGACCGTTCCAATCAGCGCGATCAGCATCACAGAAATCTGCAGCTGCAGCATGTTCATGCCGATATTTCGCGTATAGCCGTTGGTGTCCGTAATTTCGTATTGGGCGTTGTTGAAGCCTTCCGCGTTGGCTGCTTCAGCAAACCAGAAGACCACCGGAATCAGCACCAGGATCACAACTACGACAGAAACAAAAGCGATGCGGCTTTTTTGATCGCCTTCGTTTTGATAGAACATGGTCACCGCCGAAATCGCCGTGCAGACTGCAGCCGTCACCAGAACCGGAGAAAGCCCCCGATACATCAGGAAGATGGCGATGACAAGAAGTCCTGCGTGAATGGCCGTGGTTACGATGGATTTTGCGCCACGGTCACCGGTGAAAATCAGGATCAGTGCCACCAGCACAGCCAGTAAAACAACTAACATGATCCCACCGCCTTTCCGTCCCGCTTACGGGTATACCAAATCACCGCAACAAAAGCAGCAACCGGAATCGCCAGCACGATGCCGATGCTTCCCGTCAGGAACCTTGCCAGCTCGAAGAAGCTGTTGTATCGCAGAATGGTCAGGAAGCTGAAGCCGTTTCGCATACAAAGCATGATAAACGGAATCGACGCCGCCACATTGGCGAAGAACATGATGCCCAGCATGGTGCCAACCACATCGTCGCCCACCGTGCGGCAGGATTTCCAGAGAGAACGGCGGTCCGTATCCGGATTGTGGAGCATAATCTGGTCCACCGTCATGACAATGGTCACTACCACGTCCATGATGGCCCCCAGTGCACCGATCAGGATTTCCGCCAGGAAGATATATCCTGCATCTACCGGGTCATAGGGCTGGATCAGGTATTCCATAAACTCGTAGTCCACGACGCTGAATCGCAGCACCACTGCCGCGATCAAAGTCGTCACCGCCGCCGTCACCAGCACCGCAATCAGAGATACCCAGGTCCGCCGGCTCAGGCCGTGCATGAACACCAGCAGCATGGCCGTAAAGAAAACCACCATCGGGATAGTCAGGAACAGGATGTTGTGACCGTCCAGGTACAGGCGCAGCACTACATAGAAGGCCGCCACGTTGAGCAGCAGGCTGACGATGGTCATGCCGCCTTCCCGTCCCGCAACCAAAAGGAAGAGGGTAAACAGCAGGGCCGCCACCGTCGCAACCACGTAGTCCCGTTTGGTTCCCGTCACGTTCCCCGTGAGTTCCCCATTCTTTCCCTCTGCGGCCGCAATCTTTTCCACAAAGACGTCATCGCCTTTTTCATATTCCGTATCGTAAACCCCGGAAGAGGTGCAGGTATGTTTCGCTGTCAGGAACTCACCCTGGTACTGGCCGTTTCGGATTTTGATGGTCAGCGTCTGTTCGTAATATTTCTCCTCATATTCCCGTTTGCCGTCAAAACCCTTCTTGCTGTCTGTCTCCTTCATTTCCACCGCCTTGATGGTGCCGATGGTATCGTCATAGAGCGCGTAGTCGTTTTTCACCAGCAAAAATACTGCTGCGGTCACCAGCAGCAGAATGAGAATTTTATATATGAGTTTCTTCTTCTGTTTTGCGTTCATATTCATGGGTATATGATAACATATTTTGATGGAGCGTGGTCGATCAATTCCTACACGACAGATTTTTTTCAAAAAGTGTATACGCAATTTGCCCCTCTTGGCGGCCGTCTATGCTACACGACGAGATTTTGCAGGAAAGTGTATACTTTTCCCATAAAACCTATACACTTTTTGTCTATTTTATCTCTGGTAGTAACTCCCAGCCCTATTCCCGCACCCGGAACAGCCAGTGATGGGGCGGATACACCGTAAACACGGCGAAAATCATCGCCGTCAGCACCAGCAGGGCGTCGAAGAGCACTTCCAGGCCGGCCGAATCGAATAATACCAGGGTCATGCAGAATTCGGCGGCAGTAAAGGCAGCAAAAACCGCCACGCCGAAGATCAGAACATCCAGCCAGACCACCCGCCGGCCCAGCAGAGCCACATACAGCAGATGCAGTCCGATCATCAGGGCAAACCCAAGCCACAGTCCGATGACTTTACCCGGCACGAAGGCGTGCATGTACTGCCCGTAGTGGGCGTACTCTGCCAGGGCCCAGATGAAATAGGGTGTCATCAGAAGTTTCAGATGCTCGAACAGACTCTCATTCACAGGTGCGATGAAAGCCACCAGCAGGCTGTTTCTGGACCAGCCGTAGACGAAGTGGAGAACCACCCCGAAGAAGAAGGTAAAAACCATACCGCATAACATCATCATAAAAAAACATCACCTCACTGCCAGCATATGAAAAAACCGAGGAAAATGTTTGCTTTTATCACAAAAATCATATAAAATACTTGTATCTATGAGACAAAAAAGAAAGGGAACCGGAACCATGACAGATTACAAATTCAATACAGAGTGTATTCAGGCGGGATATACTGCACAGTCCGGACAGCCACAGGTGCTGCCAATCGTACAGAACACAACTTACAGATACTATAACGCTCCTGACGTAGCGAAACTTTTTGACCTGGAAAGCGGAGACTTCATGTACTCCAGACTGGGCCATCCAACCGGTGACGCACTGGAAAAGAAAATCGCCGTATTAGAAGGCGGTACTGCTGCCATCGCAACCAGCGCAGGTCAGGCGGCAAACCTGATTACCATCTTAAACATCGCAGAAGCAGGCGACCACATCATCGCATGTGCCAACATCTACGGCGGCACACACAACCTCTTCGGCGTAACCCTGAAGAAGATGGGTATCGAAACTACTTTTATCGACCAGAATTCCACAAAGGAAGAAATCATCGCCCAGGCTAAGCCAAACACCAAGGCCCTCTTCGGAGAATCCTTAGGCAACCCGGCGCTGACCGTTCTCGACATCGAAGAATTCGCAGCAGCTGCCCACGAAATCGGCGTGCCGCTGATCATCGATAACACACTGGCTTCTCCATACCTGTGTCAGCCGCTGAAGCACGGTGCTGACTTTGTCGTTCATTCTACAACCAAGTGGATCGACGGCCACGCGACAGCAGTCGGTGGCGTGGTAGTAGAAGGCGGCAAGTTCGACTGGAACAAGTACGCAGACAAGTTCCCAGGCATGGTAGAACCGGACGAAAGCTACCACGGCCTGAAGTTCTACGAAAAGTTCGGCGATCAGGCCTTCTCCGTAAAACTGAGAGCCCAGATGCTGAGAGACTTAGGCTGCACCATGGCACCGATGAACGCATGGCTGGCATTCCAGGGTCTGGACACACTCCATCTGAGAATGGACAGACACAGCGAAAACGCACTGGCTCTGGCACAGTTCCTGCAGAACCATCCGATGGTTGACTGGGTAAAATACCCTGGTCTGCCTGGAGACAGCGAATACGAACGTGCACAGAAGTATCTGCCAAAGGGCGCATCCGGCGTTCTGGCCTTCGGCGTCAAAGGCGGCAAGGCTGCCGGCGAAGAATGTCTGCAGAACCTGAAGCTGGCGTCCATCGTGGTACACGTAGGCGATATCCGCACCAGCGTGCTGCATCCTGCATCCACAACCCACAGACAGCTCAGCGAAGAAGATCAGATCAAAGGCGGCATCCTGCCTGAACTGATCCGTGTATCCGTTGGATGTGAAGACATCGAAGACATCATTGCCGACTTTGATCAGGCATTAAATAAGGTAGGAAAATAAGAATGAATTACGAAGAAGCATTATTCAAACAGATTCAGATTTACAGAGAAGAGATTCTGCCGTCATACCATGAAACCACAGTAGAAGGCATGAAGATGGCAAAGAAGCTTCGTCTGTTCAGGAAAATCGATTTTATGAAATATGTTCACGCCTTTGAAGAGCACAAGACCAACGCACTGAAGCTGGAAGCCATGGAACTGCGCATTCCGGAGGAAATGGCGGAACTGAAGCTTTTGGAACAGGACTTCCGCAGATGTCTGCTCTCTTTCATCATCCTTTGCGATGCCAACATCACGTTCTATGATTTGAACGAGAGAAAACAGTACAAGGACAGCGGCTTCGAAATGAAGGAATACACCGAGGCCGTGAGCGAAATGCAGCAGGCCCTCCGGGATGCCGTTGTAGATTCCGACGTCCTGGAAAATGCGCTGAACGAGTATGCCCAGAAGCGCATGGCAGAGCAGCAGGCGGCCGAAGAGGAATAAGACAGAGAATCAAAAACTTCCCAGCCACGTAACGGTGGTCATGGGAAGTTTTTTGTGTTATACTGACTGTGTATGTACAAAAGAAAGGGGAATCATACATGGGAACCATCGAGATCATTCTAATCACGTTACTGGCACTGGTGCTGGTGGTACTGCTACTGGTTTACGTGAAGTTTTCTGCCATCGAGAAGGAGATCAAATCCTCCAGAGTCGAGACGGTACAGTACCTGCACAGCTCTTTCAGTCACTTCTCTCTGGAGAACGAACAAAAGCTGGAGAACATCCGTAACACCATGTCTCAGCGGATGAACGAGCTGACAGAAGACAACCGCCGTCAGATGGAACAGATTAGGGCCACCGTAGACGAGAAGCTGCAGAAGACCCTGGACGAGCGTATCGGCCAGTCTTTCCAGCTGGTCAACGAGAGACTGGAGCAGGTGTACAAAGGCCTTGGCGAAATGCAGGTTCTGGCCAGCGGTGTCGGCGACCTGAAAAAGGTCCTGTCCAACGTGAAAACAAGGGGAATCTTAGGAGAAATCCAGCTGGGTGCCATCCTGGAACAGATGCTGGCACCGGATCAGTACGCAGAAAACGTGGTGACGAAGAGCACCGGCGCGGAGCGGGTGGAATTCGCGGTGAAACTGCCGGGGGAAGATGGAAACTTTGTCTATCTGCCTATCGATGCCAAGTTCCCGGGAGACGCCTATGCCCACCTGATGGATGCATACGACAGCGGCGATGCGGCCCTGGTAGAGGCGGCGGCAAAGGCCCTGGAGCGCATCATCAAATCCGAGGCAAAGGACATCCGCGACAAGTACATCGAACCGCCACGGACTACGGATTTTGCCATCATGTTCCTGCCTTTTGAGGGACTTTATGCGGAAGTGGTGCGCCGCGGCATGGTAGAGGTACTGCAGAGAGAATATAAGGTAAATATCGCAGGTCCGACCACCATGGCAGCGCTCTTAAACAGCCTGCAGATGGGATTCAAGACCCTGGCGATTCAGAAACATTCCAGCGAAGTCTGGGACATCCTGGGTGCGGTGAAGAACGAGTTCGGCAAGTTCGAAGACGTTTTGATGGCGGCACAGCGTAAGATCAACCAGGCCAACGACGACCTGGATAAGCTGGTGGGAACACGTTCCCGCATGATCAGAAGCAAGTTAAGAAAGGTGACCACCCTGTCCGACGAGGAGAGCGGGGCACTGTTAGAAATAGAGGAGTAAAAGAGGAGTAAGAACGTTTGAGAGTATTTGCGATAGGCGATTTACATCTGTCTTTAGACGAAAGAATAGAGAAGCCCATGGACATCTTCGGGTCCAGATGGGTGAATCACCACGAGCGTGTCAAAGAGCACTGGGAAGACCTCGTAAGCGAGGGTGACGTTGTCCTGATACCGGGTGACATCTCCTGGGGACTGCGTGAAGACGAGGCTTTGGCCGATCTGGCGTGGATCGACGCCCTGCCTGGCCGCAAGGTCCTGACCAAGGGCAACCACGACCTCTGGTGGACCACCGTCAGCAGGCTGAACAAGCACTTTGCCGACATGACATTCCTGCAGAACAAGGCTTTGATGATTTCAGAAAAGACGGCAATCTGCGGCAGCCGGGGTTGGATCTGTCCGGGAACCGACGGCTTCGGCGAGCACGACCAGAAGATCTATAACCGGGAAGTGCTGCGGCTGGAAATGTCTTTGCAGGACGCACAGAAACAGGGTGCGGAGACCATCATTGCGGCTCTCCACTATCCGCCCACCAACGACAAGCATCAGGCATCGGGATTTACCGATCTGATGACGAAGTACGGCGTCAAAACCTGTGTCTACGGACATTTGCACGGAAAAGATGCTTTTAAGAACGGCATCAAGGGTATATATAACGGAACAGAGTACAAACTGGTTTCCCTGGACTACCTGGAAGGGGAGCCGGCACTGATATATGTTGAGGAGGAATAACGAGATGAAGAGAGTAACATTAATCGTAATGGACAGCGTTGGCGTAGGTGCACTGCCTGACGCAGCTGATTTTGGCGATATCGGCGCAAATACTTTTGCGCACGCGGCTGATGCCGTAGAAGAACTGAAGATTCCGAACCTGCAGTCTATCGGCTGGGGCAACATCGACGGCCTGGCAGGCGGCAGATTTGCAGTAGACGCACCTGCAGGCGCATTCGGTAAGATGGGCGAAGTCTCCATGGGCAAAGACACCATCACAGGCCACTGGGAAATCGCAGGCCTGGAAACGAAGGAGCCGTTCAAGACCTATCCGGACGGCTTCCCTGCGGAGTTTATTGCGGCATTCGAAGAAAGAATCGGTATCGGCTGCCTGGGCAACTACCCTGCATCCGGTACGGAAATCATCGAAGATCTGGGCCCTGAACATGAAGAAACAGGCAAGCCAATTGTTTATACATCTGCAGACAGCGTATTCCAGATTGCTGCAAACATCGATATCATTCCGCTGGAAAGACTATACGAAATCTGCGAAATTGCCCGTGAACTGTTAGTTGGCGAATGGGCATGCGGCAGAGTTATCGCAAGACCATACAGAATCATAGACGGCAAGAGAAAGAGAACTTCCGACCGTAGGGACTATGCAGTTTCTCCATCCGGCGTAACCATGCTGGACAGAGTGCAGGCGGCAGGGAAAAAAGTCTATGCAGTCGGCAAGATCAGCGACATCTTCAATGACCAGGGCGTGGACGAATCCGTTCATACCGACAGCAACATGGACGGCGTGGACAAGACCATCGAAGCCATGAGGCAGCCGTTCGAAGGCCTGATCTTCACCAACTTAGTGGACTTTGACTCCCAGTACGGCCACAGAAGAGACGCGGCAGGCTATGCGGAAGCGATTATGGAATTCGACGCGAGACTGCCTGAAATCTTTGATGCCATGGGCGACGAAGAACTTCTGATCCTGTGTGCAGACCACGGCAACGACCCGGTTCACGCAGGCTATGACCACACGAGAGAATACGTTCCGGTTGTGGTATACGGCAAAAAGGTAAAGGCTGGTACAAACTTAGGCATCCGTGGCTCCTTTGCCGACATCGATGCGACTGTCTGCGAATACTTAGGCGCAGAAGGCTCTCCTCTGGGCACGAGCTTCATGAAGGAGATTCTGTAGAGTATTTCAGAGACAATTGAAGAGGGGTTGAGAAAATGAACAATTTGAATATGACAGATTTGATACTGAAGAAGAGAGACGGCGGCAGGCTGACCCAGGCGGAAATCAAATTCTTCGTGAACGGCGTTTCCGACGGGACCATTCCCGATTATCAGGCGTCGGCGCTGCTTATGGCCATCTATTTCCAGGGCCTGGACAAAGACGAGACCTTCGAGCTTTGTAACGCCATGCGTTATTCCGGCGATGTCATCGACCTGTCCGGCATCCGCGGCATCAAAGTCGACAAGCACTCCACCGGCGGTGTAGGGGATAAGACCACCCTGATCGTGGCGCCTCTGGTTGCGGCATGCGGTGTGCCCGTTGCAAAGATGAGCGGACGCGGCCTGGGCTTCACCGGCGGCACCGTGGACAAGATGGAAGCCATCCCGGGATTCCGCACTTCCATGGAACCTGATGAGTTTACCAATCAGGTGAATTCCATCGGCATCGCGGTCATCGGCCAGACGGCTCACATCACACCGGCTGACAAGAAACTCTATGCCCTCCGTGACGTGACCGGTACCGTGGAGAACCTGGGACTGATCTCTTCCAGCATCATGAGCAAGAAACTGGCATCCGGCAGCGATGCCATCGTATTAGATGTAAAATGCGGCCACGGCGCTTTCATGGAAAGCGAATCCGAAGCCGCTGAATTGGGAAAGACTATGTGCGAAATCGGCAACGCCGCAGGCAAGCAGACTGTAGCGGTCATCACCGACATGAACCAGCCGCTGGGCTGCGCGGTGGGCAACAGCCTGGAAGTCATCGAGGCTATCGAAGTCCTCAAGGGTAACGGCCCTGCCGATATCACAGAGCTGGCCCTGAAGCTGACCGGTATTATGGTATACCTGGGCGGCCGTGTCAAGACAGTCCGCGAAGGCGAGATCATCGCACAGCAGGCCCTTCAGGGACACGGCGGCCTGGAAAAGCTCCGCAGCTTCATCACCAAGCAGGGCGGTGACGCCCGCGTCATCGACGACTATTCCCTGTTTGCAGCTGCGACGGTGCAGCGTGACTTCGTTGCATCTGAAGCCGGCTATGTGCAGGCCATCGATGCCCGTGCCATCGGCATGGCATCTCAGCGCACCGGAGCAGGCCGGGAAAAGAAAGAAGATGTGATCGATCCGGCAGCAGGTATCTACTTACATAAGAAAGTCGGCGACAAGGTTGCCCGCGGAGATTGTATCGCCACCGTATACGGCAACAACAAGAAGAAGGTGGAAGCCGCCGTCAAAGACGTGGCAGCCGCTTACACCCTGGGCCGCGAAAAGACCGACCCGCCAAAGCTAATCAAGCACGTGCTGGGGATCTAGGACGGCATGCCGCATTCTGCTGACCTTTGCGGCCGAGCGTTACGCCTCCCCCCTTTTTGAAGCGGGGCGTTACTACATAGTAAAATTTTGAAGGAAAGTGTACATGATTTTCAGGAAAAATATACACTTTCCTTCTTTTTTTATGCGGCGGGTATAGAAACGACGGCAATTCAGCCGAAACCGTGTACACTTTTTGAAAAATAATCCGTCAGTAGTAAACCAAGGCCATGAAACATTACTTTTGAAACAGGGGCAGAAGCTGATTGTTGATGATGTATTGGATCGCATCTACATCAATGCCCCCGTCCTTGCTTTCCATCGTGATAATCATATTCTTCGGAGGATAAATATTGTTATAATGATAGATGGCAAGCTTCTTAAAATTCTTCTGTCGATACTCTGGCAAATCCATTCTTCCGAGATGTTCCCAAATGATGCGTCTGCCGTCGGGAAGAATAAATGTAAAATCCGGTTTGTAATAATGCTTCTCCCCAAACTCATCAACAAGAACAAGCTTTGCCTCATAAGTAAAAGGAATACCGGCACTATGTAATAATTCGGCAATCAGCGCTTCCGACTTTGTCCGGAACTTCATACCAAATGAGGAGGTCTGTATTAAATCCTCAGAGCGATAATTGTTTTGACATCCTTCGACCAGGACCGATTTTCTAGGCATATGATAGAATTTCTCAGGCATATCCTGATAGACTTTTCCCAGCCTCATCTGACAGGACTGCGGGTCGTATTCCTGATAGTTCACAATCAACTTTTCCTGCGCCTTCAGGTTTTGCTCTATGGTTCGAACCGCTTCCTCCACGATGCGGCGGTACTTCAGCTGGTACACAAGATCCGCATCCTTTTTCTTGATATAGACTTGACGCTTCCTTTCCTTGTCCCACGTATAGTACCGGACCCTTCCATTCACCACTTTATAACAAAGACGCCCTTCAGGAAGTTTCTTCAAAATATCCTTATAGGTTTTCAAAAGCTGCTACTGCGCAATCATATCATTTTTCACGATTTTGATTAAATCCATGGCTCAATAAACTCCTTCCTATATATTAAATTTTACATTAAATTACAAAAATAGCAATAGGAACCTTTTGGAGAAAGAATGGGGAAGGGAGGGCACGACTGAATTTACTATTGCAAAGGGTTTTTATCAAAAAATGTATACGGAATTTCGACCGTCCCCCTCAAATCTATACTAAGAATAGAGAAACGACGCCAGAGTGTATAGTTTTCGTCAAAAAAATGCACACTTTTGCGCGCAGAACAGTATTGTAGGAATCCGCAAGCAGCCCCTGCCTGAAACCCCTACCAAAGTCGTATCTCTATCACGTCTTTTGTATTGTATACAATTATACAGTTATACAAAAACCTCTTGACAAACAAAATATAAACAAGTATACTCGTATCCAAGGAATGTATCGCGTTAGCGAGATAAAGCGATAAAGACAACCCAAACTCAATCAGGAGGACACACACTATGTTAGAGATATCCAGAAAATCTAATCTGTTAGAACAGGACAGCTACCGCTACAGCCTGCAGGATGTAGCAGAGCCTAACTTATATAGAGAAATGTTTAATTACGATGAGGTACCCAAGGTTGCATTCAACCACAGACGGGTACCGATTTCCATGCCGGAAGATGTGTGGATCACGGATACTTCCTTCCGGGACGGCCAGCAGTCCATGGCACCATACACGGTGAAACAGATCGTCGACCTGTACAAACTGCTGTCCAGACTTGGCGGCCCATACGGCATCATCCGCCAGTCCGAATTCTTTATCTATACCAAGAAGGACAGGGAAGCCATCGAAAAATGCATGGACCTGGGCCTGCAGTTTCCGGAAATCACTACCTGGATCCGCGCCAAAAAAGAAGATTTCAAGATGGTCAAAGAACTGGGCATCAAGGAGACCGGCATCCTGGTTTCCTGCAGCGACTACCACATCTTCAAGAAGATGCAGATGTCACGCCGCCAGGCCCAGGACTATTACCTGGAAACCATCCGTGATGCTTTTGAGGCTGGCGTGGTTCCAAGATGCCACCTGGAGGACATCACCAGAGCCGACTTCTACGGCTTCGTGGTTCCTTTCGTCAACGAAATCATGAAGCTTTCCAAAGAGGCAGGCGTCCCTGTCAAAATCAGGGCCTGCGACACTATGGGATACGGTGTGCCTTACACGGCAGCAGCCCTGCCGCGAAGCGTCAGCGGCATCATCTACGGACTACAGCAGTTCTCCGGCGTACCAAGCGAGATGCTGGAATGGCACGGCCACAACGACTTCTACAAGGCAGTAGCCAACGCATCCACCGCATGGCTTTACGGCGCAAGTGCAGTCAACTGCTCCCTGCTTGGCATCGGCGAGCGGACCGGTAACGTGCCGCTGGAAGCTATGGTCTTTGAGTACGCATCCCTGAAGGGATCTTTGGACGGCATGGACCCGACGGCCATCACCGAAATCGGCCGCTACTTCCGCGACGAGATGGGCTACGATATTCCGCCGATGACACCTTTTGTGGGCGAAAACTTCAACGTAACCCGCGCAGGCATCCACGCCGACGGCCTGATGAAAGACGAAGAAATCTATAACATTTTTAATACAAAGAAGATTCTGGGCAGAGCACCCGGCGTGACGGTCAGCAAGACCAGCGGTCTGGCAGGCATCGCCTACTGGATCAATGAGCACTACGGCCTCACAGGTGACGACAAGATGACCAAGGATAGCCCGATCGTCGCCAAAATGAAGGAGTGGGTGGACGAAATGTACGCCGACGGCAGAACCACCAGCCTGGCCACCAAAGAATTAGAAGATAAGCTGAAAAGCCTGTATCAGCAGTAGAAAGAGGTAACAACATGATCGAATATAGAAACATCTCTCTGGCAGACAGAGTTTACGAAGCCTTAGAACACAACATCCTCTGCGGCGTTTATGCACCCGGCGAAGTCATCAGCGAAGCCAGACTCTCCGAGGAGCTGGGCGTCAGCCGCACCCCGATCCGCGAGGCCATGTCCCGTCTCTCTCACGAGAAACTGATCAAAGAAAAGCACGGCGGCACCATCGTGGTGGGCGTCTCTGAAAAGGACGTTAAAGATCTGTTCGAGGTCAAGCGCCGTATCGAAGTCCTGGCCACCCGCAAAGCAGCCAAGTACATCAGCGATAAGAAGCTGCAGCGCCTGCAGGACAACATCGAGCAGCAGGAGTTCTTCGCGCAGAAGGGCGACGCTTATAAGGTCCGCGACCTGGATACCGAGTTTCACGACATCATCTATCAGGGAAGCGGTAGCGTGACCTTTGAGACCATCCTGTCTCCGATTCACCACAAGATGATGAAATTCCGCCGCCTCTCCCTGGAAAGCCACGACCGTATCTACGACTCCGTGGCCGAACACAGAGAACTCTTTGAGGCCATCAAAGACCGCAACCCGGACAAGGCAGAAGAAATCATCTTATTACACATTGAACATTCCTACGAAAACCTGAAGAAGGAGGGCATCGAGTAACATGGGATACACATTAGCACAGAAAATCATCAAAGCGCATTTAGTCAGCGGCGACATGACGCCTGGTAGCGACATCGCCCTGAAGATAGATCAGACCCTGACCCAGGACGCGACGGGTACTATGGCTTACCTGGAATTCGAGACCATGGGCATCCCACGCGTTAGGACCGAGCTGTCCGTGGCATATATCGACCACAACACCCTGCAGTCCGGGTTTGAGAACGCAGACGATCACAGATTCATCCAGTCCATGGCGAAGAAATACGGCCTGTATTTCTCCAGACCGGGTAACGGCATCTGCCACCAGGTACACCTGGAACGTTTCGGCAAGCCGGGAAAGACGCTGATCGGTTCCGACAGCCATACCCCGACCGGCGGCGGTATCGGTATGCTGGCCATGGGTGCCGGCGGCCTGGACGTGGCCGTTGCCATGGGCGGCGGTGCGTACCACATCACCATGCCGAAGATGTACAAAGTTAATTTGACGGGAAAGTTAAAAGATTTCGTAACGGCGAAAGACGTCAGCCTGGAAATCCTCCGCATCCTCTCTGTCAAAGGCGGCGTGGGTGCCATCATCGAATGGGGTGGCCCGGGGGCAGCGACCCTGACCGTGCCGGAAAGAGCTACCATCACCAACATGGGCGCAGAGCTGGGCGCAACCACTTCCATCTTCCCGTCCGACGAAGTGACGAAGGCCTTTCTGGAGGCCCAGGGCAGAGGAGAAGACTACGTGCCTCTTGCCAGCGACCCGGATGCGGAATACGACAAAGTGATTGACATCGATTTGTCGAAGTTAAAACCATTGATCGCATGTCCTCACAGCCCGGACAACATTGTGACTGTAGAAAGCCTGAAGGGAACCAGGGTGGATCAGGTCTGCATCGGCTCCTGCACCAACTCTTCCCTCTACGATATGCTGAAAGTGGCGGCCCTGCTGAAGGGAAAAACCATCAGACCGGAAGTCAGCCTTTCCATTTCACCGGGATCCAGACAGGTTCTGTCTATGCTGGCCGACTGTGGCGCCTTATCCGACATCATCGCCAGCGGTGCAAGAGTCCTGGAGTGCGCCTGCGGACCGTGCATCGGTATGGGCTTCTCTCCAAACTCCGGCGGCGTGTCCCTGCGGACATTCAACAGAAACTTCGAAGGTAGAAGCGGTACGGCTAACGGACAGGTTTACCTGGTATCTCCGGAAACAGCCGTGGCTGCGGCATTGACAGGGGAAATCACCGACCCGACACTGCTGGGAGAAATGCCAGAGGTTGAGATTCCGGAAGCCTTCAAAATCGATGACAGCGGCATCATCCCACCGGCTGACCCAGGCGATGCGGACAGCGTGGAAATCCTCCGCGGACCGAATATCAAGCCGTTCCCGCAGAGCAGACCACAGGAAGATGATTTAGAGGCAGAGCTGGTCCTGAAGGTTGGCGACAACATCACAACCGATCACATCATGCCGGCCGGCGCAAAGATCCTGCCGTATCGTTCCAACATCCCGCACCTGTCCCAGTACTGCTTCGGCGTCTGTGATGAGACCTTCCCGGACCGCGCAAAGGCGGCAGGACAGTCCTTCATCGTGGGCGGCAGCAACTATGGCCAGGGGTCTTCCAGAGAACACGCGGCACTGGTTCCACTGTACTTAGGTGTCCGCGCTGTCATCACAAAGAGTTTTGCCCGCATCCACGTAGCAAACCTGATCAACGCCGGCATCATGCCTTTAACTTTCAAATATCCTTGCGATTATGAAAAAGTTAATCAGGGTGACATGCTGAAGCTGAGCGGCGTTTACAGCGGCATGGACCGTGGCGAAATGACCCTGACCAACGTGACCACGGGAGAGAACATCCCGCTGGTATGCAGTTTTACTGACAGACAGAAAGACATCCTCAAGGCGGGCAGCCTGCTTGCCTATGTAGCGAAGGAGAATGAAGATGTATAACGAATATATAGAAACCGCCTGCCGTCAGTTCCGGACACTGATAGAGGAACAGATAGCGCGGACAGAGAATATGGAGCAGTCGGCTCCACCGAAAGACTTTTCATCCCTGGACCAGATTACCGTCGGCGTCATCGGCGGCGACGGGATCGGTCCCCTTATTATGGAAGAGACACAGCGGGTACTGGAGACTTTGTTAGCAGATGAGCTGGCAACCGGCCGCATCGCATTGAAAAAAGTTAATGGTTTAACTTTAGAAAACCGCCTGTCCTGCGGGCAGGCTGTGCCTGATGATGTGCTGGCGGAAATCAAGTCCTGCGATGTGCTGCTGAAGGGCCCGACCACCACGCCGAAGGGGGGCAGCCTGGAAAGTGCCAACGTGACGTTGCGCCGTGAACTGGATCTCTACGCCAACGTGAGACCAATCCAGATTCCAGAAGAAGGCATCGACTGGATCTTTTACAGGGAAAACACAGAAGGGGAATACGTGCTGGGAAGCCGCGGCGTGGAAATGCCGGGCAGACTGGCCATAGATTTCAAGGTGACGACCGAACCGGGCACCAGACGCATCGCCCGGGCGGCTTTTGAATACGCCAAAGTCAACGGCAAAGACAACGTGTCCATCGTCACCAAAGCCAACATCATGAAAAAGACAGACGGCAATTTCAGCCGCATCTGTCACGAAGTTGCAGCAGACTATCCGGATATCAAAGCCGACAACTGGTATATCGACATCATGACGGCCAACCTGGTAAACCCTGCAATTCGCAAGAACTTCCAGGTCTTCGTTCTGCCGAATCTTTACGGCGACATCATCACCGATGAGGCCGCCGAAATCCAGGGCGGCGTCGGTACCGCAGGCAGCGCCAACATCGGCGACCAGTACGCCATGTTCGAAGCCATCCACGGCAGCGCACCCCGCATGATTGAGGACGGTCTGGGCGATTACGCCAACCCGTCCAGCCTGCTGAAGGCGGCAGAGATGATGCTGCGTCACATCGCCCTCACAGACAAGGCCGACAGACTGGCCGCAGCCCTCACTGCCTGCGCGGACCAGGCTCCGACCGGCTTTGCCGACGGCCCGACCTGTAGGGAGTTTGCAGATCTGGTGATGGGCAGGCTGCAGGCACTGTAACAGCGAAACTTGAAGGAAGTCCCAAAAAAAGTGACTTCCTTTTTTCTTGCGGGCGAAATGTGAATGTGATATAATGACAAAAACTAATACTACAGTATCACTTTTGCGCGAAAGGGGAGGGTAAGGCAATGATCCTATATCATGGTTCGCAGCAGATTATAGAAAAACCGGAGAAAACTGCAGGGAAGAAACACAACGACTATGGGCAGGGCTTTTACTGCACGGAGAATATAGAACTGGCAAAAGAGTGGGCATGTCCGGTGAAAAGAAGCGGATATGCAAACCGGTATGTGCTGAACACAGAAGGGCTGCGCATCATGCACCTGACCGGAAACGATGCAGACACGCCTAAAAATCATATCCTGAACTGGCTGGCGGTTCTCCTGCAGAACCGGGTCTTCGACGTGAGTGCACCTATCGCAAGACAGGCGCGGGACTATATCATAGAAAACTTCTCCCCAAATCTGCAAGATGCAGACGTCATCATCGGGTACAGGGCTGACGATTCATATTTTTCCTTCGCGGAGGATTTTATCAGCAATACCATTTCACTGAGAGATCTGACAAAAGCGATGCATTTGGGGAAACTGGGAGAACAGGTGGTCCTGCTTTCTGACAGGGCCTTTGTGCACATGCAGTATCAGGGGTACGAAATTGCCGACTACAGAACATACTATTACAAACGGGAAGCACGCGACAAAGCAGCGAGAGGGGACTATCGAAACATGAAGCAGTCTTTGGAATTGTTGAAAGACGATTTGTTTATCCTGGATATGATGAGGGAGGGAATGACCAATGAAGATCCACGCCTACGATGAAATGTACATGGCACGTGCGGCACGTGTGCTGGGCAGTATGCTTCATGCTGCAGTCGTCGACCGGCGAATAGACGGGGATGCTTTTTTACAGAAATTCATCCAGTCCGGTATCGCAGAGGAATTTGGCTCCGGTAATCCTAAATATGTAGCGGGCAAAAGTGCCGCCGAGCTGTTTATGGATGTGCAGCTGGCGACAGAAGGCCACTGCGACAGTATTACCATCGAGCATTACGACCGCACAGACGCATACTGGGCGGGCTGGATGCTGGGCAGATACCAGTGGTATTCAGGGAAAGAATTTGACGATATTTTAGATACAGTCACCTTCAAGGACTTTTTGTACCTGTACCCGACCATGCATGAGGCTGCTCCTGAGAAATGCTATGAAGTCCTGGATATGCATTTCGAGCATCTGCCGAGCAGACTGAAAACCATTCGAAAGAAACGATGCCTGACACAGGAAGATCTGGCGTCCAAAGCGGAAGTTTCTTTGAACACCATACGGGCATACGAACGGCGCGGTAAAGACATCAACAAAGCGCAGGCAGACATTTTGCGCAGGCTGAGCAAAACTCTGGGCTGCAGCATCGAAGACCTCTTGGACTAACCACTTTACTGTGGTAAAATAGAGGTAACGACAACTGAGCGACACAGCGGAGAAAGGGGCACGACATGAGACTACATTTCAAGCAGAGATTATTCAGCTGGTTCGACAGCTACGACATCTACGACGAAGAAGACCGCATCGTCTACACCGTAGAAGGAAAACTGGCATGGGGACACAAATTGGTTATTTACGATGCCAACGGCCAGGAGGCCGGCATGGTCCATCAGGAAATCCTGACTTTGCTGCCGAAGTTCAACCTGTATGACAGGGGGCAGCATCTGGGGGCCATCAAGCGGGAATTCACCTTCTTCAAACCGGCTTACAACATCGACTTCAACGGCTGGCGTGTAGAAGGCAACTGGCTGGAGTGGGACTATGCCATCTTTGATGCCGGCGGACGTACCATCGCCAGCATTTCCAAAGATATCTGGCATCTGACCGACCACTATTTCATAGACGTGAAGGACAAAGAAGACGCGCTCCACGCTTTGATGGTGGTACTGGCCATCGACGCCGACAAGTGTTCACAGAATAACGGATAACCGTAAGGAGGTACACCTATGAAACTTATCTTAAAAGAAAAAATCCTGTCCATCCTGGACAGCTTCAACGTTTACGACGAGAACGACGATATCTATTTCAAGGTCAAAGGCAAGGTAGCCCTGACTCACAAAACGGCTATTTACGATGCGAAGGGCCGTGAAGTGGGCATGGTCAAAGAGAAGATCATCGACATCCTGCCGACCTTCAGCCTGTACAAAGACGGGGAAAAGGTTGGAGAATGTAAGAAGAAAATTTCCGTCATCAAGCCGAAGTTCGAGGTCGATTTCAACGACTGGGATATCAAAGGCGACTGGCTGGAATGGGATTACTCCATCGTGGACAAAAACGGCAAGGCCGTGGCAGTCATCTCCAAGAAGCTGCTCCGCCTCACCGACACCTACGTCATCGACGTGAAGAAGGAAGAAGATGCCCTGGACGCCCTCATGGTGGTGCTGGCCATCGATGCAGAAAAATGCCGTCGTGAAACCAATGACAACAAGAAGGAAGCTTCCAAGCTGAAGAAAGAAGCAGCCCGCACGAAAGCCGGAAAAAGATAGGTGAAAGACAGGTGAAAAACATGGCAAACATCAGGATAGACTTAGGCGACATCACCAAACTGCAGGTTGACGCTATCGTCAATGCGGCCAATAAGAGCCTCCTTGGCGGAGGCGGCGTAGACGGCGCCATCCACAGGGCGGCAGGCCGTCAGCTGCTGGAAGAATGCCGCGGCCTGCACGGCTGCGAAACCGGTCAGGCAAAGATTACGAAAGGCTATAACCTGCCTGCGAAGCACGTGATCCATACCGTAGGCCCGATTTACAGCGGTAGCGCAGAGGATCCGGTAAAGCTGGCAGACTGCTACCGCAACTCTCTGGATCTGGCGGCAGAAAACGACGTCCACAGCATCGCATTCCCGGCTATTTCCACCGGCGTATACGGCTACCCGAAATCGGCGGCCTGCGAAATCGCGGTGAATACCGTGAAAACATGGCTGGAAGAACACAGCGGTTATGAGATGCAGGTGATCTTCTCCTGCTTCGATGCCAGAACCGCAGAGCTGTACAGACAGAATCTATAGAGGTAACCGGCATAATACCACCCCCTCACACATACACTTGTGTAGTGCGAGAGGGGTGTTTTGTTTTGTGGAAAAATAGAAAGAAAAAGAAGGCCGTAATGTTGGCTTTTGGCGCGCTTTTGCTGTGTGGTTTTTGTGGCAGTATCGGTGCCAGTCAGCTCATCAAAGCCCAGCAGCCTGTGGTATTGGAAACGGTTTCTGACGGGCTCAGCACATCGGCAGCGGCCACACCCAGTCCTGCGGCCAATCTGGATATCCAGGCCAAGGCAGCGGTTTTGATGGATGCCGATACCGGCACCGTTATCTATCAGCAGGACGGCCACAAGGAGCTGCCGCCCGCATCGGTCACCAAAATCATGACCATGCTGCTGGCCATGGAAGCGGAAGATTCTGGAAAAGTGAAGCTGACCGATCAGGTGACCATCTCGGAGCGGGCAGCCTCCATGGGCGGCAGCCAGATGTATATGGAGCCGGGGGAAGTTCATACCCTGGAGGAGCTGATGCAGGGGATTGCCATGGTATCTGCCAATGACGCCTGTGTGGCGGTCAGCGAATACATTGCCGGCAGTGAAGAGGTCTTCGTGGAGAAGATGAACCAGCGGGCCGAAAAACTGGGCATGCGGGATACCCATTTTGTCAACACCAACGGGCTTCCTGTGGCAGACCACTACACCAGCGCATATGATATAGCATTGATGTCGAAGGCGCTGCTGCAGCATGAGGAGACAAAGCCCTGGTTCACCACCTGGCAGGCCACCATCAAAGTGGGACTCCCCGGCAAGGAAAAGGAGTTCGGCCTGACCAACACCAACAAGCTGCTGAAACAGTTCCCGGGGGCCTGCGGTATCAAAACAGGATTCACCCAGGAGGCGGGCTACTGCCTGTCCGCCGCGGCGGAGCGTGACGGGACCACTTTGATCGCTGTCGTTCTCGGCGCAGAGACGTCCAAATCACGGACGGCGGAGATTTCCAAACTGCTCAACTACGGCTTCGCATCCTATGCCTCCGTTACCCTGGCGGAAAAAGGGGAGAAAATCAAAGAAGTACAGATCGACAAAGGCGACCCTTACCGTTTCTACGCCGTCACCGCCGAAAAGGCGACGGCCTTTGTGAAAAAAGGCGAGGAAAAATCGGTGAAAAAGAAGATCATCCTGGAGAAAAACCTGAAACTGCCTCTGAAAAAAGGGGGAAAGGTGGGCCGCATGGACATCTACAGCGGTAAAGAGAAAATCGGTACCTGCATCCTGGTCAGCGACCGGGCCATCGGAAAAGCTGATTTCTTCACCTACTACATACGGAAGATAAAGAATCTGTTCTGAGAAAAAGAAGGGAAACGAGGGAGAAAAAATGGAAAAAGAGTATCTTCTCAGCTTTTCGTCCTTCTACAAGGCGGCCTATGCCAGAGACGTATTGGATGAACATGGGCTAGGATCCAGTTTACGCAGGCTGCCGCCGCAGATTGCCCATTCCTGCAGCACCGGTGTCTATCTGAGAATCGACTCCATAGACCGTGTGCAACAAGTGTTGAGGGACCACGGGATTGTGACCAAAGGATACTACGAAATCCGTCGGGACGGCGGCGCCAAAACCTATGTCCGCCTGCAAAACCGTACTTGACGGATTGGCCGGGGCGGTGTTAAATGTTTCTAGTAGGATTAGGAGGAGAAACTATGACATTATTAGAAATCATGAAACACCGCCGTAGTGTTCGCAAATATACAGGCGAAAAAATCGACGAGGACAAGCTGCAGCAGATCCTGGCGGCAGCACTTCTGGCACCATCCGGGCGTGCCGCACGTCCATGGGAATTCGTCGTGGTGAAAGACCGGGAGATGCTGGACAGGCTTTCAATTTCCAGAGAGCACGGCGCCGAAATGCTGGCTGGCGCAGATTGTGCCGTTGTCGTCTTTGGTGACGAAAACAAGACCGACGTCTGGACGGAAGACTGCTGCAACGCCATGGCCCACATGTATCTGATGGCATCTGCCCTGGGAGTAGGATGCTGCTGGATTCAGGGCAGACTGCGCAAGACTGCCGACGGCGCGATGACGGAAGATTACATCCGCGGCCTGCTGGACGTGCCTTCCCATTACCGTCTGGAGGCCATCATGTCCCTGGGCATACCGGCTGAACAGCCGCAGCCTTATGAGCTGGATCAGCTGCCATGGGAAAAGATTCACAAAGAAACGTTTTAGTAGGAGATTGGGATGTTAGACGCAGTAAAATTCTTTTTTATTAACAAATACTATATCGAGCAGGAGGGACTGGACATCGGTTTCAGCCTTTGGTCTGCGCCCCATCTGATCTGGCTGGCGCTGATGGTGCTTCTGATTGTGCACTTCACACGCAGATACTGCCGCAGCGACGAAGCCGGCCGCGACCGTATGCGTAAGTTTATCGCCATCGCCATGCTGGTCATGGAAATCATCAAGGATACCGTGGTCGCCGCTGTTGGATGGTGGAACCCGGGCTACCTGCCCTTCCATCTTTGCGGCCTGGCCATCTTCGCCGTGCTTGCAGACGCTTTCTGGCGCAAGCAGAAGCTGACAGGGCAGATGATTCTCTTTGCTTTCATGCCGGGGGCATTGTCCGCGCTGCTCTTTGCCAACTGGACCATGTACCCCTTCTTCGTGTACATGTGTATTCACAGTTTTGTGTATCACACGCTGATCGTGGCATACGCAGTGATGATCTTCGCCAGCCGCGAAGTGATGCCGAGCTACCGTGGCCTGTGGAAGAGTGTGGCTGCCGTAGTCGTTACTGCCGTACCGGTATACTTCCTGAACCTGCTCTTCGCAGAGCACAACCCGAACTTCATGTTTCTCATGGAAGCATCGCCGGGTTCCCCGCTGGTGCCCCTTTGGAATATCTTCGGACCGGATTTCTATAACCTGTCCATAGTGGGCCTGGTTATCATCGTGTTCCACGTGCTGTATTTGATTTACAAAGGCATTGGAAAGCTCATGACACGGTAGTTTCTGCCATTCTATTGCGAACAGTTACTACTAGAGCCTTGTTTTTCTAAAAAGTGTATACGATTTTGAATGACCTATTAGGTTTTGTAAACTGCATATGTAAAAAAGGAGGAAAGTGTATATTTTTTTCATAAAATATGTACACTTTCCTTTTAAATTCCGTCGTGTAGTAACGCCGACGCCTATAATAGTGCCGGTACCTGATTTTACATCCATTATAAAATATGCTATACTAATCTACGAACCTACTTTTTTAGAGGAGGGGGATAAAATGGGAGAAATATTCGAGAACTTTACAATCGACTTCGCTGAAAACGGCGGCATGTACTTTACAGCCATCGCAAGATGGGTGTTCATTTTCCTTGCCCTGTTTATTCTGCTGCGGTCGATTTTTTCTTTGCTACGAACAAAGAACCCGTCAGAAGTCTGGGGCTACTGGCATTTCCAGACAGGTGGCGGGCTGACAGATGCGTCACAGAGTACCATGAGCATTCCGATTACACATTGGGAAAATGTCATCGGCCGTGCCAAGAGCTGTGACCTGGAAATGGACGATGCAGGTATCTCCAGAAGTCATGCGACATTGTCCAGAGACCACGAAGGCATCTGGATTCTGACTGACCTGGGATCCAGCAACGGCACCTTTGTCAACGGACACAAGATCCGGCCGTGGAGAAAATTCGAGGTAGAGCCTGGCGATGAGATTCAGCTGGGCAGAACCAGATGCGAACTCTTCCCGGTCAGCCTGGAAGAGCACCGCAACAACCTGGAAATGCGTAAGATGGACACCTTGCTGCTGGCACCGGCACCGTCTCTCATCGCACTAACCGTTTTCCAGCTGCTGACTTTGATCCAGCTGCATATCGCGCTGGGTGAGGCTTTTGTGCCGTCCATTACCATAGCCTTCGGCGGACTCTGTGCTGTCATGTGGGCATACATTCTGACCTTCCGGGCCCTGAAGAGAAAAGGTTTCGAGATGGAGTTTATCGCCTTTTTCCTCTGCAGCCTCAGCCTGGCGGTCACCGCGTCCAAATATCCTGACGCCGTGCTGAAGCAGTTCATCGCCATCGTCCTGGGCATCGCGGTGTTCATTTTCATGTGCACCTTTATGAGAAACCTGGACCGTGCAAAGGCAGTCAAGCCGTTCATGTACGCGGCGGCGACGGGCCTGCTCCTCTTTAACCTGGTCTTCGCCACCGTCAAATACGGGGCGGCCAACTGGGTGGAAATTGGCGGATTCAGCTTCCAGCCATCAGAGATGGTGAAGCTGGCCTTCATCTGGGTCGGTGCTGCATCCCTCAACGAATTATTAGAAAAGAAAAATTCCTTAATTTTCATGATATTTTCCGGCTTCTGCTTCTGCTGTCTGGCAGTCATGGGAGACTTCGGAACGGCCATCATCTTCTTTGTGACCTTCCTGATTATTTCCTTCCTCAGAAGCGGAGACTTTACCAAGCTGATTCTGATTGTGGGTGTCGCCTTTGTCGGCGGACTCATGGTCCTGAAATTCTATGCATACATCGCAGAACGTTTCTCGGCGTGGGGCCACGTCTGGGAATTCGCAGACAGCCTGGGCTACCAGCAGACCAGAACCATGTCGGCTGCAGCTAGTGGCGGCCTGGTAGGCGTCGGTGCCGGAGAGGGCTGGCTCAACCAGGTTGCAGCGGCAGATACGGACCTGGTATTCGGTATGCTCATCGAAGAATGGGGCCTGATCGTGGCAGTGATGGCGGTGCTGTCCGTTATCACGCTGTCCATCTTCGCATATCGCTCTATCCTGTCGGGACGTTCCGCCTTCTATACCATTGCGGCATGCTCGGCCATGTCCATGTACCTGTTCCAGACAATCCTCAACGTCTTCGGGTCCGTGGACCTGTTCCCGCTGACCGGGGTGACCTTCCCATTCGTATCCAACGGCGGTACCAGTATGATCGCTTCCTGGGGTCTGCTGGCTTACCTCAAAGCAGCTGACACCCGTCAGAACGCGAGCATCGCCATCAGCCTGTCGCCAAAGGGCGTCCACCAGATGGGTAAAGACAAGAGAAAAGGAAGGGGGCGCAAGAAATGAAGAAATTAGAAAAGCGGGCCATCCTTTGTCTGATGCTGGCAGCAGTATTGTTTCTGGGGGTCGGATTCTTCTGCTACCGTTTTGTGACCCAGGGGCCTGACTGGGCCATCTTCTACGCCAACCAGCACATCTACGAAGACGGACACCTTGCCAACGGCAACATCTACGACGTAGATGGAGACATTTTGATCAAAAGCGACGACGGAGACCTGTCATATAACGAAGACGAATACACACGCCGCGCCACAGTACATGCGGTCGGTGACATGGACGGCAACATCGCCACCGGTGCCATCAGCGCATTCCGCAGTGAAATCGCCGGCTACAGCCTGCTGACCGGAACCTACAGCCTGGGCGGCAAGGGCAATGACGTGAAACTGACCATCGACGACCAGGTAAGCAGGGCTGCCTACGATGCCCTGGGCTGGTACGACGGATGCGTTGGCGTATATAACTACGAGACCGGAGAAATCCTCTGCATGGTCAGCTCCCCTGGTTTTGACCCTGCAAATCCACCGGCAAGTGCCGAGGAAGAAGAATCCGGCATGTACCTGAACAAATTCCTTTCCTCCCGTCTGATTCCGGGATCCATCTTCAAGCTGGTAACCTCCGCGGCGGCCATCGAGAACTACGAAGGTCTGGACGACTGGTCCTACGAGTGCGACGGGGAAATGGAAATCAATAACGAGGAAATTACCTGTACCCACGCCCACGGCAGTGTGGATTTTGAAGAGGCGCTGGCTGTTTCCTGCAACTGCGGCTTCGGCGACCTGACCATCAAAGTCGGTGCAGAAACCATGAAAGACTACGTGAAGAAGCTGGGACTGACCAAGTCCTACAACATAGACGGCATTCACAATTTGGAAGGTTCCTACGAGTTTCCGGATGACGCGGCACTGAACCTGGCCTGGGCCGGCATCGGTCAGTACAACGACGAGCTGAACCCTTGCTCCATGCTGGTTTACATGGGTGCCATCGCAGGCGGCGGTGAAGCGGCAAAACCGAAGCTGAAGCACGCGGCCATCGATGTGACGCCGAAGACCGGCCAGCTTATCGAGCCGGAAACAGCTGACAAGCTGACAAAGATGATGAAAAAAGCCGTGGAAGACACCTACGGCGAATACAACTTCCCGGGCCTGGACATCTACGCAAAATCCGGTACCGCAGAAGTAGAAGGCCGCGAACCCAACGCCTGGTTCTCCGGCTTCATCAAAAACGACAACGCCCCATACGCCTTCATCGTCTGTGTGGAAAACGGCGGCTACGGCAGCAGCGTGGCCGGCCCGATCGCCAACCAGGTGCTGCAGGCAGTAGTGGAGAGAACAGAGGATTAACTATGAAACTGACCGTTTTAATGGATAACAACACCTATATCGACCAGTATTACCTGGGGGAACCGGCCGTCAGCTACTATATAGAAGATGGTGACGCCCGCATCCTGCTGGACTGCGGCTACTCGGATGCTTTTATCAAAAATGCGTCGGCCATGGACATCGATCTGTCCAGACTGACCCACATCGTTTTCTCCCACGGACACGACGACCACACCCGCGGCCTGCAGTTCCTGCGCGACGCGGTGGAACTGTCGGACGTCGAAATCATCGCCCATCCCGACTGCTTCTTCCCTCGTGAAGAGGACGGACTGGGATTCGGTGCACCCTATCTGGCGGAAGAGGTGGCTGATTTTGCAAAGCTGCATCTAAGCAAAGAGCCGGTCTGGCTGACAGAGAGACTGGTTTACCTGGGTCAGATACCAGACGCCTTCGGGTTCGAGAAGCGCCATCCGATCGGTAAGCGTGGCATTGAAGAGGGCTGGACCGACGACTATTGCTACGATGATACGGCTCTTGCCTATCAAACCGACGAAGGCCTCTTCATCATCACCGGCTGTTCCCACAGCGGCATCTGCAATATCATCCATCAGGCGAAGCACATCTGCGGCGAAGACCGTATCGCCGGCGTACTGGGTGGATTTCATCTCTTTGATGTGGATGACCGGTTGATGCAGACCATCGACTACCTGCAGAGCTGTAACATCCGCGATTTCTATCCGTGCCACTGCGTCTCCCTGAAGGCGAAGGCGAAAATGATGGAAAAACTGGACGTATGCGAAGTGGGGGTTGGACTGCAGATTGAGATGTAGAAATCTGGAAGAGGAGATAAAGAGATGAATCGTAAACCCGTTCTCGGTATTTTTACCGCAACGCTTATTGCACTTTCTGTAATCGTCATGTCCGGCTGCGAAGCACAGCAAGAGGAGCTGCAGCCGATGGACTTTACCTATACTTTGACGGAAGTAGAGGTGGAGGAAACCCTTGCGGCCATTGAAGAATTCGAGTCCTTTGTTGAGGAAGGGCGGAATCTGAAAATTATCTCTGCGGAGAAAAAAGCGGAGCAGCAAGAGGCTTACATAGAGCAGCAGTATGATGCGGCGCAGATCGCATACTATTCCAATCTGGAAGATGAGGATGCCTACGAGGATTATGTCTTCGCGGAAGACAGCCACATGCAGGCAGAGGAGAACATGGAGGCTGCTTACCAGAAACTGTACCGGTCTAAACTGCCGGCAAAGCTTTTCGTTTTTGCGGACTGGACGGAACAGAAACTTGAGAAGATAGAGGGCGCCAGCAAAGAAGCCAGCGCGCTGGAACAGAAGCAAGCAGAACTGGTTCGGCAGTTTGTGGCATTGGATGACCCGGAATCAGACCAATGGTCGGCAGAAGTAGAGAAAATCTATCAAAAGTACGTAACCAGCGCGGGGAAACTTGCCGGACTCTATGGTTACGACAGCTACTACGACTATGCAGCATCCGAAATCTTCATGCGGGACTATACGAAGAATCAGAGAGATGCCTTCCGGAAAATCGTGAAGGATCAGATTCTGCCTTTCTGGAACGAAGTAGATAAACAATACGGGGAAAAGAAAGATAAACTCACGAAGAAACAAAAGGACCAGCTGGAGAAACTGAAGGATGAAACCTGTAAGGAATCCAACGAATACTTTGCCGGATATGTAGACAGTTTTGACGGCGAGCTGAAAACGGTGATGGAGAACCTCTTTGTCCGTAAGGCCATCCGCTACACGAAGGATGAAAACGCCCATGTTGTCGCATTCACCGACTATTCTGAACACTTCGATCAGCCTTTCGTTTTCCTTGGAAATGAGGCCCAGGACATGCTGACGCTGGTTCATGAGCTGGGCCATTATGCGGCGTTCTACCACTGGCCGGACGAAACCCTGCCTTACGATACGTGTGAAGTGCATTCTCAGGGAAACGAATGGCTTCTGCTTCACTACCTGGACGGAAAGATGGACGAAGAGGTCTATGAAGCATTCCTGCTTTGGCGGCTGCGGGGTGGTCTTGACACCATCATTATGTGTACAATTGTAGACGAATATGAAGAGACCGTATATTCTATGAAACAGACGCCTGAGGCAGATAACTTCGAAGGTATCCTGACAGATGTCCTCAAAAACTATGAGGGGATTACGGACTACATGTCGGTCGACGATATCTACACCTATATCCAGTATGTAACCATCGAGTCGGCGGTGTACTATCTGAGCTATGCAACCAGCGAGCTGGCGGCCATGACATTCTATTCGATGGCATCGGAAGAAGGATATGCTGCGGCACAGGCGGTCTATGCGGATCTCTGCCTGAATACCCCTTCGGATAATGGTTTCTTCGACACGCTGATGGACGTAGGACTGCCAGATCCTTTTGAGCCTAAGACCGCCGAAAAAACCATCGAGGCATTCAGAGCGATAGTGAATCCGGCGGCCTAAGTGCAAGAGAAGATGGACGACAACAAGGTAAAGCAGAAATGCAGGAACGCATAAACCAGTTGTTCAAATTGATGTGTGCAGATTCCAGACTGGACGAATATGCAAAAGCCACTCAAAGAATATGGGCTGGAATAGTAACAAGTCAATCATATAAACAATAGCACCCGAATGGGTGCTATTGTTGTTTTTGAATATATAAAATTGTTTTTTATGCCCCGTACCCAATCAGCACCGCCGCCAGCAGGAACAGAACCTGCACGCCCAGCATGAACAGCTGCAGCGGAATGGACCACTTGAACCACTTCGGATAGCTGACTACGGTTACCCCCAGGGTAATCATCAGCAGAGGATTGGTTGGATACAGCATATTGGTGAATCCGTCACCGAAGCAGAATGCCTGCACTGCCATCTGACGGGTCAGTCCTACCAGGTCGGCCAGAGGCGCGATGATCGGAATCAGCAGGAAGGCTTTTGCGGAACCGGAACCGATGAAGAAGTTCAGGCCCAGAACCAGCAGGAAGATCATGACGATTGCCCCATAAGGTCCCATGGAAGCCGCCGCTTCGGAGGCATAGTACAGGATGGTATCCATGATGCCGCCGTTTGCGATAATCAGCTTGACGGACATGGCCATCATGATCAGCAGCGCGGATGGTGCGATGCCGCCCACGCCGGACACGAAATCCTTGAAGATTTTGCCGCCGTATCTGGATGCCTTTGCCGCAATCAGGCCGCCGATTAGGAAGACCAGCGCCATCACAGGCAGGGATACAGAGGACAGAGCCGGTACAAAGAAGCCGGCGATGATATACACGATAACCAGAACCAGAGCGCCGACGAAGATCTTCACAGTCTTACCCAGGTACTGCTGGTTTGGAAGGTCTTCCATTTCACCGATATTGGAATATACGGCACGCTTTGCCAGGTCGTCCTGATACACAGAAGAAGCTTCCGGATTCTTTTCGATTTTCTTCGCGTAGCGCATCAGGAACAGATACAGCACCGCGTAGGCCGTCAGGAAGAATACGATTCTGAAGCCGATGCCGGAGAACATAGGCAGACCAGCCAGTTCCTGTGCAACACCCAATGTAAACGGGTTCAGCGTTGCGGAGGAGAATCCGAAACCAGCAGCCAGGGCACTCATACCCAGACCGGTTAGGGAGTCCCAGCCCAGAGCGTAGGACAGCAGAATCACGATTGGAACCAGGGCAACCAGCTCTTCAAAGATGCCGAATACGGAACCAAACAGCATGAAGAACAGGATGAGTACGCCCATCAGCTTATACTTAGAGTCCTGATAACGTCTCACCAGGCCGGTCATGATGTACTGCAGCATGCCGCTTTTGTCCAGTACCGCGAAGGTACCGCCGATGATACAGATGAACAGAATGATGGAGATGACCGTCACCGCATCGGAGCTGACAAAGACTTCAAAAGGAGCCGTGAACCAGCGCCATACCGGATAACCGCCGTCACCCGTAAAGTGGAATGTGCCGGGGATGATGCTTTCTTTGCCGTCGATGATGGTCTTCTCAAAAGCACCGCCCGGAATGATATAGGTCAGGATCCCTGCCGCCATCATCAGGCAGAACAGGATGATCACTGAGGAAAAGAAGGCCTTCTTACTAATCTGAATGCCTGCATTGCTATTGTTGTTTTCCATAATAAAACCCTTTCCTAACAAAATAATAAATGAATACCGCACCATTCTACCATAGCCCGCGGAAACTATGCTATACTGAATTAAGAAATTCGTAAGATTTATGTGAGGAACTTTGTAATATTTACGGGGTATGATGATTTTGTAAACAGGAAAGGAGACCAGGGATGAACATTTTAGTATGCGACGACGACAAGGAAATCGCTGGGGCAATTGAAATCTACTTGCGCAATGAGGGGTATACGGTGTTTAAGGCCTTTGATGGGGCAGAGGCCTTGGACGTGGTGCGCAGCCAGCCGCTGCATCTGATTATCATGGACGTGATGATGCCGAAGATGGACGGCGTGCAGGCCACCATGAAGATCCGGGAAGAGAAAAACATTCCGATTATCATGCTGTCCGCAAAATCGGAAGATTACGACAAAATCACGGGCCTCAACGTGGGTGCCGACGATTATGTCACAAAACCGTTCAATCCGCTGGAGCTGATCGCCCGCGTAAAATCTCAGCTGAGAAGATACGTGAATCTGGGCAGCCTGGAGCAGAAGCGCGGTGTTTACAAAACAGGGGGATTAGAAGTGGACGACGAAGAAAAGATCGTTCGGGTGGATGGTGAAGAGGTTCTGATGACACCGACCGAATTCGGCATCCTGAAGTTTCTGACCGAAAACGCGGGGAAGGTCTTCTCCATGGACCAGATTTACGAGCACGTGTGGAACGAGCCGGCCTACAATCCGGAAAACACGGTGGCCGTACATATCCGCCGCATCCGTGAGAAAATCGAAATCAACCCGAAGAATCCGAAATATTTAAAGGTGGTGTGGGGAATTGGATACAAAATTGAGAAATTATGATAGTACAAAGAAAGGGTGTTGCTTTTTCTTTGGAATGCTGTTCATGGCAGCTGGAACATTACTTGCGGAACGGGTCTGCAAAATTATATATCTTTATGATTTTCAAAACTTCCTGGGTTGGGCGGCTTATGAGCTCCCGATGAAACAGCCTTCGGCAGAAGAACTGGGCTCCATGAATGTTATGCTGTCAGAAAGCTGGAAAGGCGCATTGTTCTTTTGCGGCATTGCATTGGTGGCACTCGCTGTGTGCTTTTGGCTGACCGGCAAGTGCCTGAGCTGGTTTGACAAAATATTTGCCGAAATCCAAGTAATCGTCCTGGTGTTGGCCGTTACCGGTATTGTGGGTATAGGCTTTATCTTTTTTGACTGCCTGGAACGCGGCCAATGGTACGATAATCTGACCAGTGTCCTAGGGTTTAGCGAAAAAGAACTGCAGACAATCTATGAATATCGTGGAGGAACTACGACCTTTGAACCGCAGTGGCTTGAAACATTCTTTTCTTATGCTGCCACGGTGGTCCTCCTGGGCATCTGTCTCCTCATCCTGCTTTCCTGGGTGAAGAAGATCAAAGCCCACTGCTTCTGGCGCTACACCGCAGTAGGCTGGCTGGTGCTGGGCATCCGTGACCTGATCCGCGACAGCAAAGGCGTCCAGGGCAAGGTCATCGGCATTTTGATTATCGGCGCAGTTCTGTCCGCAACCTGGATCGGGCTCATCGCCGTGCTGGTGTTCATCATCTTCTTTGTGCCGAAACAGATCAAAAAATACCTGGCCATCCGTAACGGCGTGGCAGCGGTCAAAGAGGGTGACCTGGATTACAAAATCCACACTCTGCAGCCAGGGGAAAAACCTGGTGAACTGGACCGCCTGGCCATGGATATCAACGAAATCTCCGCGGCGACATCTATCGCTGTTGCCAACGAGCTGAAGAACCAGCGGATGAAAACAGACCTGATTTCCAATGTGTCTCACGACTTGAAGACGCCGCTGACTTCCATGGTTTCCTATGTGGACCTGCTGAAGACAGAAGGGCTGGACAGCCCGCAGGCACCGGAGTATTTGGACATTATCGACGAGAAGACAAAGCGTCTCCAGAAGCTGACGGAAGACCTGTTCGAGGCGGCCAAAGCCTCCAGCGGATCCATCCCGGTAAACATGGACCGCATTGACCTGAATTCCATCGTCAGCCAGGCGCTGGCTGAAGTTGGCGGCAGACTGGAAGCCGCAGACCTGGATGTCATCTTTGCGGATAAGACCTGCGGCGAAGGCGCATTTGTCATGGCAGACGGACAACTGCTGTGGCGCGTCATGGAAAACCTGCTGGTAAACGCAGGCAAATATGCACTGCCGGGCAGCCGTGTCTATATCGATGTCAGCGACCGCGGCGACGGTTATCTGATGCTGGAAATGAAGAATATGTCTAAAGACCGACTCAACATCGATGCCGACGAACTGATGGAACGTTTCAAGAGAGGCGACGAATCCAGAAACACCGAAGGCAGCGGCCTGGGCCTTGCCATCGCAAAAGATTTGACTGCCTTGATGGACGGCGAATTTGGTCTGACCATCGACGGCGACCTGTTCAAGGTCAGCGTGGCGTTGAAGAGGGCATAAGTTTATATGAAAAAACGTGAGAAGCACCTGTTATAGGTGCTTCTGTTTTGTTTTTTGATGTGATTGTTACTATATAGCGTAAAAATATCGAAAAGTGTATACGGATTTTGACTTGATGAGGGAGTTTATTAACAACCAAACAAAAAAACTTCGAAAAGTGTATACGAATCGAAGAATTCCTATACACTTTCCGCAAAAATCCACAGCAAGAATCCAACAAAAAACAACTATACTATTCCCCGAAGCTTTGCTATAATATTTGGATAGGACTAATAAATGGAGAGTGAAAGAATGAAACAATACTATGCTGCGGATTTGAAACCACAGACAGAAGTGACAGACTTTTTTATGATAAAAAGCGCCGGCATCAAAGTTGGCTCCAATAAGAAACAGTATTTCGATGTGCTGCTGGGAGACAAGACCGGTGAGGTCAACTCCAAGAAGTGGGATATCAGCGAAGCCGAAATCCCGATGCTGCAGAACATGAAGGAAGGGGACATCATCAAGGTGAGAGCCCTGGTAACCGACTGGAACGGGCAGACCCAGCTGAGAATCGGACGCATCAGACCGTCCAACGCAGAAGACCAGCTGGACATTGCCGATTTTATCAAGGCGGCACCGGAGCAGTCACCGGATATGTTCGACTTCATCTACCAGACGGCTGACAACATGCAGGATCAGGATCTGCGCGCACTCTGCACCAGACTTCTTGCAGATAACCGCGACAGGCTGATGTACTATCCGGCTGCATCCAAGAATCATCACGCAGAGTACGGCGGACTTTTGTACCACGTGAAGAGAATGCTGATGACGGGCCTTGCGGTTTGTGACATCTATCCGATTCTGAACCGTGACCTGGTAGCGGCAGGGGTCATCCTCCACGACATCGAGAAACTCAATGAAATCCAGTCAAACGAGTACGGCGTTTCCCCAGGCTATTCCTTCGAAGGCCAGATGCTGGGACACATCATCCAGGGCATCAAGCTGCTGGACCGCATTACAGAAGAACTGAACTTCCCGAGAGAAAAGGCCCTGATGCTGGAACACATGATTCTGTCCCATCACTATGAACCGGAATTCGGAAGTCCGAAGAAGCCACTCTTCCCGGAAGCGGAGGTGCTTCACTATTTGGACGTTTTGGATGCCCGTATGTTCGACATGGAAGACGCCCTCAATGGTGTAGAACCGGGCGGTTTCTCAGACAGAATCTGGACCCTGGACAATCGCCGCATCTACAAGGCGACCCCGGACTTTGATGCGGATTTTGACGCAGAACTGTAATCAGATCACAACTACCAACAGAAGGAGAAAATACAAAAATGATCAAATTCGACAAAGACGTGCTGCAGGCACTGAAAACTTTAGAAAAGGCAGGATTCAAATCCTATGCTGCAGGAGACTGCGTGAGAAACGGCTTAAGTGGAGATGCCGGCTACGACTGGGACATCATCACGCTGGCACAGGCAAATGACTTAGAAAAGCTGTTCCCACAGGGTACCTTCATCGGCAGCGGCAGAGACACTCTGCGTGTGGACTATACTTTTGAGGTGGAACAGGATGGCGAAATTTACCTGGACGGCGCAATCTTAGACATCCACGTGATCGGCAGCGAAACCGGACTGGAAGACTACCTGAGAGCAAAGCCATTCACCATAAATGCCATCGCGGAAAATCCTGACAGAGGCCTGATTGACCCATGCGGCGGCAGAGAGGACTTCAGAAAGAAGCTGATCAGAACCAACGGCAGCGCAGACATGATCTTCAAGAAGGATCCAATCCAGATGATGGAAGCCGTGACACTGGCGACAGAACTGGGTTTTGACCTATCCAAGGCTGTATTCGAAGGCATCCTGGCAAACTGGAGACTGCTGTTAGACTCCAATCCTGATCCAATCAGAGAATGCCTGGAAAGACTGATCGTCTCCGAAAACGCAGGCAAGGGACTGCAGACTATGGCAGAGTGCGGTCTGATGGCTGTTATCTTTGGCGAACACGTTTCCAGAAAAATGTCCCACACAGACATGAAACAGTTCAATGTTCTTTGTGAAAACATCCACAAGACACACCAGAACAGACTGAGAAGACTGGGCCTGCTGTACACCATTCTGAACAAGAAGCCGGGTCTGGAAGCTATCGAAAGACTCAACTATCCGGCAGAAGACAAGCAGCATTTGGTGGATGCTATGAACCACATCATCGAAATCAACTTCCTCAACGAACCGAAGAAGTTCAAGCGTTTCCTGTCCGAACTGGGCAAGGAAAGATATATGTATATCCATAACCTGGCCAAGGCGCAGCGTATCGTTTTTGATTACACTACACTGAAGGTTGAATCCAGAAACTACGCCCTGCAGGAAATCACCAACGGCAAGGAGCCTGTTTTCGTGGAAGACCTGGTAATCGACGCCAACGACATCATGGCTGCCGGCATTACCGATGATCCGAAGAGAGCTGAAGAGCTGCTGTTCTCCGTTCTGGCAATGGTACACAAGAACCCTAGAAACAACAACCGCGAAATCCTGCTGAAGACTGCGAAGAAGTACAGCAAGAGCAAGCTGGCCGAGCAGATGCGTTACGTAAGCTGGACGCGTTAACCACAGAAACAAAACAAAGATATGATAGAAGAAAAACAGGGAACTTTAACAGAAATCATATTTCATAACGAAGAAAACGGATACACCATCGCAATCATGGAGACGGAGACCGAGTATTTTACCGTGGTCGGCTGTCTCCCTGCCTGCGCGGCAGGATCCGCTTACAAACTACAGGGAACCTTCAAAGTGCACCCGACCTATGGCGAGCAGTTTGCTTTCACATCTTTTGAGCAAATGCTGCCGAAAGGCAAGGCTGGCATTGAAGGTTTTTTGGCGTCCGGCGTCATCAAAGGCGTGGGCCCAAAGATGGCGGCTGCCATTGTCGACGTCTTCGGGGAACAGACCCTGGAAATCATCGAGAAAGAACCGGAAAAACTGACCCGTGTCGGCGGCATCGGCCCGAAAAAAGCCGAAACCATCGCAGAATCCTTTGCCCTTCACCGGGAATTCGCCAACGTGTCCATGGCTTTTCAGGAGATGGGCATTTCCGCGGACTACGCCCTGAAGCTGTATAAGATTTATGGGGCAGACGCAGTGGACCTCATCGAGGAGAATCCATACCGCCTGGTGGAGGAAGTCTACGGCATTGGTTTCCGCAAGGCCGACGACATCGCGGCCCGCATGGGCATCGAGAAGGACAGCGAGTTTCGCATCAAAAGCGGCATCAAATACGGCCTGTCTTACTACAGCGGCGAAGGCAACACCTACATGCCGGAGACTGAGCTCTGCGAGAAAGTGGCAGAGCTGCTGGACGTGCCACGGGACCTGATCCGCGATCATATCATCAACCTGGCATTCGAAGGGGACATCATGGTCGACAAGCTGAACGGCCAGACGGTGGTCTACCTCTACGCCTATTATTTCGCCGAGCAGAAGGTGACACGCAACCTGTCCAACCTGGCCGGCGCACCGCTCCGCGGCCTGACGCTAGACCCGGATAACATGATCCGCCACACCGAAGACATGACCGGCATCCGGCTGTCCGACCAGCAGATCGAGGCGGTAAAAAGCTCCCTGACCAGCCCGGTTTCCATCATCACCGGCGGCCCGGGGACAGGAAAAACAACGATTATTAACACGATTATCAATATTTTTGAGCAGGACGGCTTCAAAGTCGCCATCGCGGCGCCGACGGGCCGTGCCGCAAAAAGAATTCAGGAAACAAGCGGCCATTATGCGTCCACGATTCACCGCCTTCTGGAGTATTATTATGCAGAAGGGGAAGATACGATGCGCTTTGGCAAGACCAGCGAGGATCCGCTGGACTACGACGTGATTGTGGTGGACGAGGCTTCCATGATCGACCTGCTTTTGATGCAGGGCCTCACCGACGCCATCCGTCCGGGCACCCGCCTCATCATGGTCGGCGACTATGACCAGCTGCCTTCCGTGGGAGCCGGCAACGTGCTCCGCGACCTCATCGAGAGTGAGTACGTCCACACCTGTATGCTGAAGGAGATTTTCCGTCAGGCAGGGGAAAGCATGATCGTCGTCAACGCCCATCGCATCAACAAAGGGGAATACCCGGCGGTCAACGCCAAGGACAAAGACTTTTTCTTCATGGAGCGGGCCTCCGAGAAGCAGATGACGGACCTGATCACGGAACTGGTCACAAAACGTCTCGCGGCCTACTACGAAGGTATCGTGCCAATCCGGGACATCCAGGTCCTGACGCCGGTGCGCAAAGGCCCTTTGGGAAGTATGGCGCTCAACGCCCTGTTGCAGGAGGCTTTGAACCCGCCACGGGAAGATCTGACTGAAAAGAAGTTCGGTGAGCGCATCTTCCGCGAAGGCGACAAGGTCATGCAGATCAAGAACAACTATCAGCTGGGCTGGTGCAGGGCTCGTGACTTTTCTGACGGCCAGGGCATTTTCAACGGCGACGTAGGCTTCATCGAAAGCATCGACAAAGATGCCGGCACCATGCTGGTCATCTTTGATGAAGACCGCTACGTGACCTACGATTTCTCCCAGCTGGACGAACTGGAGCTGGCCTACGCCGTGACAGTCCACAAGAGCCAGGGTTCCGAGTTCCCAATCGTGGTCATGCCGGTAAGCTGGTTCCCGCCGGTGCTGGCAACCAGAAACCTGTTATATACAGCCGTGACCCGCGGCAAGCAGGTGGTGGTGCTTGTGGGTTCCGAGAACCGCATGCGTGCCATGGTAGACAACAACCGCATCAAAATGCGGTACTCCGGACTGAAGTACCGCTTACAAACCCTTATGGAGGTGAATCTGTAAGTTGAAAGAACGCCTGACCCGGCTGGCTGAAGCCGCGCTGGATCTATTGTATCCGCCGGCGTTATACTGCAGCTGCTGCGGCAACCTCATCGACGAAAGCCGGGCCTATCATCTTTGCGATCACTGCATCGCCCATTTCAGGTGGGACGGCGAAGAACCACGGGAAGTCGACGGCATGAAAATGTTGCGCTGCACCCAGTACGGTCTCTACGAAAGGACCCTGATTTTCGATCTGAAGTACAACGGGAAGAAATATCTTGCCCGTGACATCGGCGAAATCATGGCAGACCGGCTGGCCCTGGCAGAGCTGGATTTTGATGTCATAGTACCCGTGCCCATGTACGAGAGAAAAGAAAGGGAAAGAGGGTTTAATCAGGCGGCACTCATCGGAAAATATCTGGGGAAACGGACGGGCAAACCCTGCTGGGACCACTGTCTGGTCCGCACCGAGGCCACCCGGCCCATGCGTGGACTTTCACCTACAGAAAGAGAAGAAAATGTAAAAGGAAAGTTTGCACTTTCCGAAAAATATGATACAATGCTTGAGGGGAAGCGGGTGCTTCTCATCGACGATTTTTATACAACCGGCAGCACGGCGAGAGCCTGTCACGAGGCTTTGCTGTCAGGCACAGGCGGTGCACCCGCATCGGTGACATTCCTGGCCTTCGCTGCAAAATAACCGGTTGGCCCTGCGACCGCAGTGCAAACCAATAAAACTGAACAAAGACGGCATTGCAGTTGTCTGGGTCTGTGGTTGAAAATCCAAGCCAGTTACGGGCAAAAGGATCCACGTAAGCTGATCCGCAAGGCGGCAGTGATCATGGCGTAGCTTAGAAGTAAGTCCTCGGGAAAATCCCGGTCAAGGCAAGTGTGGGGGCAAAGACCAGGTCAGCCAGACAACTGCAATGCCGTTTTTCTATGGTTTTGTGATGCGATAGCAACACGAAACCATAGCGAGCAAGGCGAGCGTAGAAAAAGGGACAGCGTAGGGACGGAGTCCCGGAGGAACGAGGCTAGAGCCGAGAGTTGCCGTTTTTCTATGGTTTTGTGATGCGATAGCAACACGAAACCATAGCGAGCAAGGCGGGTAACCGCTTCTACGGCTCCGCGATTACTACTCAGGAGATTTTTCACGGAAAGTGTATAGTTTTTCCATAAAAAAGTAACACTTTTTCCGAAACAGACTTTCTGTAATATACAAACCCTGCAGACCGACCGGATTTCGTATACACTTTTCGAAAAAAATATCGATATTAGTAATTCCGGGCCGGACTCAGGCGATTCCCAGGCCATACTACAGGCCAAACCCCGGGCCGAACCCGCAAACAACACCCAAGGAGAAACATTCATGATCCTTTTAACAGCAGAAAACATCAAAAAAAGCTATACAGAAAAGCCGCTTATCACCAACGTGAACCTGTCCATCGATTCCGGCGACAAGATCGGACTCATCGGGGTCAACGGTACGGGGAAATCCACCCTGCTGAAGATCATTGCAGGCGCAATGGAAGCGGAAGGCGGCACCATTACCAAATCCAGAGATCTGCACATGGCATATCTGCCCCAGAATCCCAAGTACGATCCGGAGAAGACCATCGAAGAGCAGACGGAAGAATACTTAAGAGAGCTGGGCGGCAACATCCAGCAGTACGAGTGCAACACCATGCTGACTAAACTTGGCATCTTTGATTTTTATCAGAAGATGGGAGAATTGTCCGGTGGACAGAGAAAGCGCGTTGCCATGGCGGCGGTACTGGCATCGGACAGCAATCTTTTAATCCTGGACGAGCCGACCAACCATTTGGACAGTGACATGATTGGCTGGCTGGAAAACTACCTGATCAATTTCAAGGGGGCCGTCCTGATGATCACCCACGACCGGTATTTCCTGGACCGCATTGTGAACCGCATCGTGGAAATCGAGAACGGTAAGCTGTACAATTACGATGGCAATTACGACTACTATCTGGACACAAAGGCGGCACGCATGGAGATGACCCTGGCCACCGAGCGTAAGCGCCAGGCTATCTACCGCAAGGAGCTGGCATGGATTCGCCGCGGGGCTCAGGCCCGTACAACCAAGGCAAAAGGCCGCATCCAGCGCTTCCACCAGTTAGAAGAAAGTAAATTGGTAATAGACGATACGAAACTGGAGCTGACCACAGCCTCCAGCCGTCTCGGCCGTAAGATTATCGAGATGGAAGGCCTGTCCAAATCCTACGGCGGCCAGACATTCATCCGGGACTTCAGCTATATCCTGCTCCGCGACGACCGCGTGGGCATCATCGGCGAAAACGGCTGCGGCAAGTCCACCCTGCTGAAGATGATTATGGGGGAAGTGCAGCCCGACGGCGGTACCATTGAGAAGGGGGACACGGTAAAAATCGGGTACTTCTCACAGGAAAACCAGGTGCTGGAAGAGAAGGAAAGAGTCATCAAATTCATCTCCGGCATCGCAGAAAACGTGAAGACCAGCGAGGGCAGTTTTTCGGCGTCACAGATGCTGGAACGTTTCCTGTTTCCGCCCCACATGCACTCCATCGAGGTGGGCAGACTGTCCGGCGGTGAGAAGCGCAGGCTCTATCTGCTGAGCATCCTCATGCAGGCACCTAACGTTCTGATCCTGGACGAGCCGACCAACGACCTGGACATCGAGACCCTGACCATTCTGGAAGACTACCTGGATGATTTTGCAGGGGCTGTCATCGTGGTTTCCCACGACCGTTACTTCCTGGACCGTGTGGTGCGCAGAACTTTTGCCTTCGAAGAGGGCGGCAGTATCAGGCATTACAACGGCGGTTACAGCGACTATGCTGCGCGTAGGGCCGAGGAGGAAGCCGATGCAAAGGCGGCATCAAAGACCGCATCTTCCGGAGGAAAAACAGGGGAAAACACTTCGGCAGACGGGAAAAACCAGACACAATCTGGTGAAAGAACAGAGAAACCGAAGAAACTCAAGTTCACATTCAAAGAGGAAAGAGAATACGAAACCATCGAAGACGATATCACAGGTCTGGAGCTGCGCCTGGAAGAAGTGGAGAATGCCATGGGAAAATGCGGGGCAGACTTTGTGAAACTAGGGGAACTGGACCGGGAAAAACAGAAACTGGAAGAGACCCTCATGGAGAAAATGGAGCGGTGGGAATACCTTTCTGACCTGGCGGCCCGTATCGAGGAGCAGAACGAAATTTTCAGAAAACTTCGTAGAAAGTAGTAGGATTTCAAAACAAGATGTGGTATACTCTTTGTAACAAAATTAACTCGTAACTCATGTTATGGGGGTACTAAGGAGGTCATCTTATGAAGATCAATATTACTGGCAAAAACTTTAACACTTATCAGAAGTTAGAAGACGACATTGAAAAGAAGCTTGATAAGCTGGGTAAGTATTTTTCCGACGATATTTCCGCAAAAGTAGTATTATCTCAGGAGAGAGGCAAGGATAAGATTGAAATTACAATCAATGCGAAGGGCGCTGTATTCAGAGCTGAAGAAGTTGCACCGGACGTACACGAAGGCATCGACAGAGCTGTAGACAAGCTGGCAAGTCAGATGGCTAAGTTCAAGGGCAAGCTGCAGAAGAGATACAATGACAACAAGGCATTGAAATTCGAAGTTTTACCTGAAGTAGAAGAAGTAGTAGAAGAAGTTGAAGTTGTTAAGACCAAGAAGATTCAGTTAGAACCGATGAACATGGAAGAAGCAATCCTGCAGATGGAAATGCTGCAGCACGATTTCTTCGTATATCTGGATATGGAAACCAACAGCGTCAACGTTGTATATAGCAGAAAGAACGGCGACTACGGCGTAATCGTAACAGAAGAATAATAAGAATCCTGACAGGGGCTGCCCGCAAGGCAGCCCCTTTTTGTGTCTCCTTTTATATCCCCAACCCCTTGAATTTTTCATGGAATAGGAGTAAAATAACTACGATTATCAATGTACCGTGGTGAGTTGCGGCCTTTTTCAAAAAAGCCGGCGGTCCGCCACAGAAAATTAGCAAAAATGAGGGGGATTTATGGAGAAATTTTTTGACAACATTTTGTCGAGTATCGGGCTCAACGATATCCTGGATATCCTGATTGTAGCCTTCATCTTCTACAAGATACTCGAATTCATCAAGGAAACCCGCGCCCAGCAGCTGATCAAGGGACTGCTGGTATTAGTCGTGGCATTTTTCCTGTCTGACCTGTTCAATCTCTACGCGTTAAACTGGCTGCTCAGGGGGACAATGACAGTAGGTGCCATCGCACTGGTAGTCGTTTTTCAGCCGGAACTCAGAAGAGCATTGGAATACGTGGGCAGAAGCAAAATCGTAAAAGCACCTTTTGGTCAGCTTGACAAGGAAAAGGCAAAGGCCATCACCGACGAGTTCGTCAAGGCGGTCAGCGCCTGCTCCAACACCAAGACCGGCGCTTTGATTATTCTGGAAAGAGAAACCTCTTTGACGGAAATCGCAGAGTCCGGAACCGAAATCAATGCGGACATCTCCGCACAGCTTCTGATGAACATCTTCTACGAAGGTGCGCCGCTTCACGACGGTGCGGTTATCATCAGAGGAGATAGGATCTATGCCGCATCCTGCGTACTGCCGCTGACCAACAACAAGGAACTGAATAAGAGTCTGGGAACCAGACACAGAGCCGGCATCGGGGTCACAGAACATTCCGACGCCATCGCCCTCATCGTCAGCGAAGAAACTGGTATCATTTCCATGGCGGTTGACGGCAAGCTGACAAGATTCCTGGACGCAAAGAAAATCGAAAAGACACTGCTGAACCTGTACTTAAGCGAAGAAAAAGACGAAAAGGTCATGATCTTCGGCAGGATTTTTGATAGAAAGGGGAAGGTGAAAGATGCTGGAAAATAAAAAGCTGAATATGATCATCTCCCTGTTGATTGCCATCGCCCTCTGGGCCTTTGTTATCGGTGAAGTGAATCCGGAGGCTACCCGCCTTTACCGGGAAGTACCGATTCAGTTCACCAACCAGGAAGCCCTGGAAAACAGCAATATGGCTGTCTACTCCGTCAGCGACCGGACCATGAACGTGACGCTCACCGGAACACGAAGCGAAATCAACAAAATCGATATCAAGGATATCTCGGCCACAGTGGACCTGTCCGAAGCAGCTATGGGCGAAAACCAATTGCGCATCCAGCTGAAGGTATCCAGTAAAGTCGAAATTGAAAGCCAGTCCATCGACAGGGTTACCGTAACCGTCGAAAACAGGGCGGCGAAGGAAATCCCGGTAGAAATCATCTACGAAGGGGAATTCAACGGTGAAGAGGAACCGATTACTGCAGAACAGAGCCGAAATACGGTTATCGTCTATGGTGCGGAAACCACAGTCGGTCAGGTTGCTGCAGCAAGAGGCCGCGTAGACGGTGCTTTGGTACAGGCACACTCACAGGAACTGGAATGCAGCCTGTTTGCGGCCAACGCGGCAGGACAGCGTGTATATAACGTGACGTTATCACAGGAAAGCATTTTTGTCACCGCAGAACTGGCGAAGCTGAAGACCGTACCGCTCATCGTTCCGATTGAAGGCGGCGACGGTGACGGCATCGAGCGCACCGTTACGACGCCGGAAGAAATCATTCTGAAGGGAAGAACCGTAGATTTGGAATCCATCGAATCGATAACGACCGAAGAGCTGTTCCTGGACGACGTCTGGTCCAATACCGTGATTCCGCTGGAACCAATCCTGCCGGAAGGTGTGGAGGTATCCGTGGAAAACGACAGCCTGGAAGCCGTAGTAGAGGTGGCGAAACGGGGAACAAAGGCTCTGCGCTTTGACCAGTCGAAGATTGAGATGGAAAACCTGGCAGACAGCCTGTCAGCGGAAATCCAGGACGTAACCATTGATGCAGCCGTTAGCGGCGGTGAGACCCTGCTCAGCGGGATCACCGAAGACAGCGTGAGACTTTTTGTGGACCTTTCCGGCTTCAAGGTGGGAAAGCACAAGGTAAATCTGCAGGCTGTATGTAACGTGGACGGCACGGCGATCAACGTGACGCCGAAGAAGGTCACCATCCTTATCAAAAACGACAAAACCGATACGGACCAGCCGGTAGACGGCGGAGACGGTCAGGACAACAAAGATAATAACGACAACAATCACGAAAGTGAAGAATAGAGGTTAATATGGGCAGATTATTTGGAACAGACGGAGTCAGAGGCATTGCCAACTCCGAACTGACGCCGGAACTGGCTTTCCACCTGGGAAAGGCCGGCGCATACGTATTGAGCAAAGACAACGAAAGACCGGTTGTGGTCATCGGTAAGGATACCCGTGTTTCCGGCGACATGCTGGAAAGCGCACTGACAGCAGGCATCCTGGCCGTTGGCGGCAATGTAATCAAAGTCGGCGTAGTGCCGACACCGGCAGTGGCTTACCTGGTAAGACACTACCAGGCAGATGCAGGCATTGTCATTTCTGCATCCCACAATCCATATGAATATAACGGGATCAAGTTCTTCAACAGCGAGGGCTTTAAGCTGGACGATTTGTTAGAAGAAAAGATTGAGGATATCATCTTAAGAGACATCGACCCGAACAAACACCTGACCGGGGAAGCCCTGGGCAGATGCATCATGGCAGAAGATGACGCAGTAGACTTATATGTGAAGTTCCTGTTGACCACTATCGACCAGAGACTGGACGGCATGAAAATCGTCTTAGACTGTGCCAACGGTGCGGCATACAAGACGGCACCGAAGGTATACGAGGCCCTGGGCGCAGAAGTAATCACCATCGGCTGCGAGCCAAACGGCATCAATATCAACGATCAGATCGGCTCCACCCATCCGGAATTGCTGCAGCAGACCGTGGTAGAGAACCAGGCCGACATCGGTATGGCCTATGACGGGGACGCCGACAGACTCATCGTCGTAGACGAAAAGGGCATGATCATCGACGGCGACAAGACCATCTGCATCTGCGCAAAGATGCTGAAGGACGCAGGCCAGCTGGCAGAAAACAAAGTAACCGCAACCGTGATGAGCAACATCGGCTTCCATAAGTACATCAAGGAGCAGGTGGGCGCAGTGGTTGACGTGACCGGTGTAGGCGACAGATACGTACTGGAATCCATGCTGGAAACAGGCTGCGTGCTGGGCGGCGAACAGTCCGGCCACATCATCTTCCTGAACCATACCACAACAGGCGACGGCACACTGTCCTCCCTGCAGTTCATGAAGGCCGTACTGGCATCCGGTAAGAAACCGTCCGAACTGAGCGCGGAAATCGAAATCTTTCCGCAGGTTCTGGTCAATGCAAAGGTAGACAACGACAACAAGAAAATCTATATGAAGGACGAAGAAGTGAAGAACGCCATTGATGCCATCGAGGCAGAAATGGCAGGCTCCGGCAGAGTCCTGATCAGACCTTCCGGCACAGAACCGCTGGTAAGAGTCATGATCGAAGGCAATGACATCGAAAAGATCCACGTGCTGGCACAGCAGCTGGCAGATTTGATCGAAAGCAAATTCGCGTAAGAAAGGATTAACATTATGTGTGGAATCGTAGGATACGTCGGTCATGGTAACGCCAAAGAGATTATCATCGACGGACTGAAGAAGTTAGAATACAGAGGATATGACTCCGCCGGTATCGCAGTGGTACAGGACGGAAAAATCCTTCTGAAGAAACACGTTGGCGGTATCGCAAACCTGGAGAATCTGATCGGTGACGATCCGATGACCAGCAGCACCGGTATCGGTCATACCAGATGGGCAACCCACGGTGCGCCATCTGATATCAACGCCCATCCTCACTGCAACGAGGCAGGCAACATCTCCGTTGTACACAACGGCATCATCGAAAACTACGCAGAGCTGCGTGAAATGCTGGAAAGAGACCATAACGTTAAGTTCAAGTCCGAAACAGACACGGAAGTCATCGCCCACCTGGTTGGCATCAACTACGAAGGCGACCTGGAAGACGCCGTTTACAAGACTGTGGGACAGATGCGCGGCGCTTATGCCATCAGCGTTATCGCTGCCAGCGAACCCGGCAAGATTGTTGCCGTTCGTAAGGACGCACCGCTGGTAGTGGGTCTCGGCAAAGATGCTCATTTCATCGCATCCGACATTCCGGCTCTGCTGAAGTATGTCAAGGAAATCTACTTCATCGAAAACAACGAGTTCGTGGTACTGACACCGGAAAGCGCAAAGATTTACGATGAAGACAGAAACGAAATCCATAGAGAAGTGTTCCACGTAACATGGGACGCAGACGCAGCCGAAAAAGAAGGCTACGACCACTTCATGCTGAAGGAAATCTACGAACAGCCAAAGGCGCTGTACGAAACCCTGACCAGAAGACTGGACGAAAACGGCACCATCAAACTGGACGGCATCAAAATGACCAAAGAAGACATCGAAGGCTTCACCAAGATCTACATCGTAGCCTGCGGTACCGCATACCATGCAGGCCTGGTCGGCAAGTACATCATCGAAAAGCTGGCCAAGGTTCCGGTAGAAATCGACGTGGCTTCCGAATTCAGATACCGTGATCCGTTCATCGATGACAAGACACTGTTCATCGCTATCTCCCAGTCCGGAGAAACCTTAGACACGCTGGCAGCCCTGAGAGAAGCAAAGCGCAAGGGCGCGAGAGTACTGAGCGTAGTCAACGTGGTAGGCTCCTCCGTAGCGAGAGAATCCGACGACGTGTTCTACACATGGGCCGGCCCTGAAATCGCCGTAGCATCCACCAAGGCGTACACAACCCAGCTGATGTGCATGTACCTGATCGGCCTTCACATGGGCTACGAAAAGGGTACGATCACCAGAGACTACTACGACAAATTCATCGCAGACCTTGCAGAAATCCCGGATCTGCTGAAGATGTGCCTGGGCAACAAAGGCTACATCGAAGGCCTGTCCAAGATGTTATATAACAAGGAGCAGGTATTCTTCATCGGAAGAGGCCTGGACTCCGCGGTTTCCTACGAAGGCTCCCTGAAGCTGAAGGAAATCTCCTATATCAACTCCTTCGCCATCGCGGCCGGAGAACTGAAGCACGGCACCATCGCTTTGATGGAACCGGGCACACTGGTTCTGTCCCTGGCAACCCAGGACTTCCTGTATGAAAAGATGTTATCCAACATCGAAGAAGTCAAGGCGAGAGGCGCACACGTCTTCTCCATTGCCAAGGAAGGAAACACATCCATCGAATCCAAGAGCAACGAAGTCATCTACATCCCTGCATGCAGAGACGAGCTGACACCGCTGCTGTCCGTAGTTCCGCTGCAGATGTTCGCATACTATGTGGCAAAGGAACGCGGATGCAACATCGACAAGCCAAAGAACCTGGCAAAGAGCGTAACAGTAGAATAATTTAGCAACTTAGCATCACCATAGCGCCCCGCTCCGGCGGGGTGCGTTCACGAAAAGAAAGAAACGAGGTACATACAAAATGCAGAAGTACGAAATCAGAGACCTGAGCCTGGCACCGTCCGGCCATCAGAAAATCGAGTGGGTTAAGCAGAATATGCCCCTGTTAAACGGACTGGAAAAAGAGTTTTTAGAAACAAAGCCTTTTGAAGGCATCAAAATCTCCCTGTCTGTACACTTAGAAGCAAAGACTGCTTACCTGTGCAAGGTGCTGGCAGCAGGCGGTGCGCAGATGGCAGTGACAGGCTCCAACGTTCTGTCTACACAGGATGACGTTGCGGCAGCGTTAGTAGAAGACGGTTTAGCTGTATATGCATATCACGCTGCAACACCGGAAGAATACGACAGACACATTGAAATGACACTGGAACATAAGCCAAACATCATCATCGATGACGGCGGTGACCTGGTAAGCATGATCTATAAGAAGAGACCAGACCTGGGCGAAGAAGTTTGGGGCGGTTGTGAAGAAACAACTACAGGTGTAACAAGACTGAAGGCTATGGAAGCAGATGGCGTTCTGAAGTTCCCTATGGTTGCAGTAAACGATGCTGACTGTAAGCACCTGTTCGATAACAGATACGGTACAGGTCAGTCCGTATGGACCAGCATCATGGACAACACAAACCTGATTATCGCAGCAAAGACTGTTGTTGTTGCAGGTTATGGCTGGTGCTCCAGAGGTATCGCTATGAGAGCGGCTGCACTGGGTGCAAACGTAATCGTAACAGAAATCAACCCTGTAAAGGCTATCGAAGCGAGAATGGATGGCTTCCAGGTTATGACTATGGAAAAGGCTGCACCACTGGGTGACATCTTTGTTTCCGCAACAGGCTGCTGCAAGACCATCGCAGTAAAGCACATGCTGATGATGAAGGACGGTGCAATCCTGACTAACGCAGGTCACTTCAACAGCGAAGTGGATATGGCAGGCCTGGAAGAAGCTTACGTAGAAAAGAAGGAAATGCGTAAGAACATCATGGGCTACAAGCTGGAAAGCGGCAGATGGGTTAACGTCATCGGCGACGGCAGACTGGTTAACATCGCTGCGGCTGACGGTCACCCTGCAGAAATCATGGATATGAGCTTTGCAGTACAGGCATTATCCGCTATGTACATCAAAGACCACTACAAAGAACTGGGCAACAAGGTCATCGACGTTTCCGGCGAAATCGACGACATCGTTGCAAGAAGAAAACTGGCAGCATGGGGCATCGAAATCGATGAGCTGGATGCGGAACAGGCAGAATACATGAAGAGCTGGAACGTATAAGCACCGGCTTTGAAGAGGAGAATCAAATGACATACGAACAGATTAGAGACGACGCAGCAAAGGCCGTAACTGAGCTGCTGGAACAGACAAACCTGACTGCAGGTGATATCTTCATCATCGGCTGTTCTTCCAGCGAAATCAAAGGCTCCCGCATCGGCAAAGGCTCCGACATCGACGCAGCAAAGGCTGTTTATGATGGCGTTTACCCAATCCTGAAGGAAAAGGGCATCTTCTTGGCTGCACAGTGTTGCGAACACTTAAACAGAGCGGTAATCGTAGAAAAAGCTGCTTTAGGAAGAGATGCAGAAATCGTAAACGTAGTGCCACAACTGCATGCAGGCGGTTCCTTTGCGGTAACCGTATACAACAATGCGGAACATCCTGTTGCCGTAGAAGAAATCAAAGCAGATGCCGGCATGGACATCGGTGATACTTTCATCGGCATGCATTTAAAAAAGGTAGCAGTACCGGTAAGAGTTTCCATCAAGCAGATCGGCGAAGCACATCTGACTTGTGCAAGAACCAGACCAAAGTTCATCGGCGGTTCCAGAGCAATGTATGACGATGCACTGGCAGGCGGCGAAGTACAGAGATAAATATTAGTAAGAACACATACAGGTGCGGGAATTTCCCGCACCTTTTTTCGTTCTATAACATATGATAGAGTAAAATCTTATGAAAGACAGGTGAATCCTATGTCAAATAATTGTGGATTATTCGGCCGCGGTGAAAACGGTGGTGTAGATACCAGCTTATTATTCTTCTTCTTACTTCTGGTGATTATCTTCTGCAACTGCTGCTAAAAGAAAACCCTATATGTAAAGGACAGTCCTCGGGGCTGTCCTTTCTTTTATTTTTCATAGGGAAGGATCATTGTTTGCCTTGTAATTAAAAGGGAATGATAGTATAATACTCTGGTATTCTATTTTAATATTAAGAAGGGAGAAAACAAAATGTTTGCGAAAGTAAAAAAATCAATCGCTTTGGTGTTAGCATTGGCAGTAGCATTTACATTCATGCCAGTTGCAAGCGATGTAGTTTATGCAGCAACAGATAACTCTAAGACATATTTAGAATTATATACAGATGAGAATGCTACAAAGACTACAACAGAGTTTGTATATAACTCTTGTACTGCAAAAGCCGATGGCACAACTTACGCTACAACACCAGTTTACATTAAGGCAAACTGCGTAGCAACAGGCGAAAATGATCCATGGATCGGCATTTACAGAGGATCCTTTGATGAAAAGGTTTGGGCTGCAAAAACAGGCGAAGCATCCAGCTTGATTTGGGCTTATGCTGAAAAGACAGATGGTAAACAGACTAAGGCTTATAACGGCAGCAAGGCTGTAAACATGATGGATGGAGGCGGTTACCAGAACTGGGGTTTCGGAAGCTGGACATTAGGCCTTGGCGACTATACCGTAATTCTGTTCAAGGATGTAAACTCCTATGAACCTGTTGCGTTCAAACAGTTCAGCGTTGTGAAAGGCTCTGCGTCAATTCCAACCGTTACTTTATTATCCGATGAACATGCGGCAACACCACTTACAAGAGAACATCTTCCAGGTGTTGAAATTTATGACTTCTACACACTGGGCAAGGGAATGAAGGTAAAAGTGGACATCCCTGCAGGTTATAAGAATGAAGGTATGTGGCTTGCAGTGTACTCAGGTACAAACAGTGGTGCAAACAGTACGGTTTATGAAGACGGCTACTTTGCTTACTGCTATGTCAACGAAAGTAAAACTTTCGACTTCCTGGAAGAGTGTAAAGTCACAGACGGTGCGGAAACATACTTGAAGCAGGTAGCTCCTTTGAAGTTTGTATTATTTGCAAACGAAGATTTTAAAGAATTATATGAACTGAGCACTACATTCTTCTTCCTGCGTGAAGACGGATCCGATTCCAAGCTGGAACTGAAATCAACAGAGCTGACTTACACAGGTCAGGCACAGGTTCCTGCAGGCGGTAACGATACATACAGCGACAGACATTTCACTATCGAACTTGCACCAGGCACAAACGGTACCGATGTAGGTACACACAAGGCATACGCAAAATTCCATGGCGAAGTTGGTGGTCAGACAGCGGCTGTATCTTATAAAATCGTTGAGAAGAACATTGGTGACAAAGATGTTACGGTAGAAATTGCGGACGTTAAGGATACAGGTTCTGCAGTTACTGCCAACCCGGTGATTAAGTTCAACGGAATGACATTAGAAGAAGGCAAAGATTTCACAATCAATTATGCCAATAACGTAAAGGCTGGTAAGGCTTCCGCTACAATCGTAGGTAAAGGAAACTATACCGGAACTCGTGCAGCATCCTTCAACATCGTACATACATGGAAAGATGCAACATGCTCCGCACCAAAGACTTGCACAGGATGTAAAGAAACCGAAGGTGCAGCTTTAGCACATACATTTATAGCGGCAACATGTACAACACCAAAGACATGTTCCGTATGTACAGCAACAGAAGGCGCAGCTTTAGGACATAGCTGGACAGCAGCAACATGTACAGCTGCGAAGGCATGCTCCAGATGTACAGCAACAGAAGGCGCAGCTTTAGGACACAACTGGACAGCAGCAACATGTACAGCTGCGAAGGCATGCTCCAGATGTACAGCAACAGAAGGCGCAGCTTTAGGACATAGCTGGGCAGCAGCAACATGTACAACTCCAAAGACATGCTCCACATGTACAGCAACAGAAGGCATTGCATTAGGACACGCATGGGCAGCAGCAACTTGCACAACTCCGATGACATGTTCTACATGTGCAGCAACCGAAGGTGCAGCTTTAGATCATGCATGGACAGAAGCAACATGTGTAACTCCAAAGACTTGTACCGTATGTACAGCAACAGAAGGTGAAGCATTAGGACACGCAGTTGCAACAACAACTGTGGAAAAGGCTACAGCTACCAAAGATGGTGCGAAGACAGAGATTTGTGCTTGCGGAGAAGTTCTGAGCGAAACTGCAATCAAGGCTGCAAAGGTATCCTTATCCAAGGCTGGCGTGAACTTCACAGGAAAGAAGGTTAAGGCACCTACCGTTATCGTAAAGGACGGCAAAGGCAAGAAGATTCCAGCGAAGTACTATACAGTAGTTCAGCCTAAGAACGTGAAGCAGATGAAGGATATCGGCAGATATACTTACACAATCAAGTTCGAGGCTACATGTCCTGAATACATGGGCACTGTAAAGGTGAACTTCGAAATCAAGCCGCTGAAGACTACAATCAAGGCTCCAGCAGCTGCAAAGAAGGCAATCACTGTGAAGTGGAAGGCAGTTCCAAAGGCAAAGAAGGCACAGGTAACAGGTTACGAAGTGCAGATTGCTACAAACAAGGCATTTACAAAGGGCGTTAAGAAGGTAAACGTGAAAGGCTTCGCTAAGACATCTGCAAAGGTGAAGGGCCTGAAGTCCAAGACAAAGTACTTTGTAAAGGTTAGAACTTACAAGACTGTAAAGGGTGTAAAGATTTACTCCGACTGGTCCAAGGTAAAAAACTGCAAGGCTAAATAAATCATTAAGGATTTATCAAAAACTAAAATGATCATAAAAAAGGAGATTTGACTTCAGCGTCAGATCTCCTTTTTCTATATCTTGTTTTTTAGAAAAAATATGATATAATGTAAGGTGCAAAATTAGACGGCTTGTCATTTTATTGTTTCGCAAAGAGGCCGAAACGGTGGCAAATCGTTACGAAAAGTGGCAGAACAAGAAGGGAAAGTGTATCTATGAAACGTATGAAACGACTAAAGATTCTAATCCCGTTTATCATGGTTTTCCTTATGATAATGGGTGCAGAATCTGTTTCAGCTGCTGTCAGCACAGAGTTTTTGAGCAGCACTGATGACATTACGGTTATTAGCTCTACAGCACATGATATCATTTATGGTGTGCGAGAAGGGGAGCTGGTCTTGCAGAAGTCTAACGGCGGCAAGGTAAAAGCTCACGTTATCCTGGTAAAACCGTATGCAAAAGCAAAGTTTAAGGCAATTACACCAGGATATTATAAATCAGGAAGTACCAAGGCGACCAGAACTGCCGCAGGGTACTCCTTTACCTGGGGACTGCGAAGCGTTTCCGGCATGGTATCAGAGTATAACAGTGCGGCTGATACGGGAGCCAATCCGGTATTAGCAGCAGTCAATGGAGACTTCTTCGTTGGATCCAGTCCAAGAGGTTCCGTCATCATGGAAGGTAGAGAATATATCGGTCCATATGGCGGTTATTCTTATGAGTATTTTTTTGCGAAGAAGTCTGACGGCGCCATAGGCATACTGGAACGTACAAGTCCACAGAAGAGCGTTGTCGAAGAAGCAATCTGTGGTCCTATGCACATTCTGTACAATGGCCAGCTGAACGGCGTGGATAAGGAAGTAGTTGAAAGACAGAGAACCGGGGTTGCGATTAAGCCGAACGGTGACACTCTTATGATTACCGTAGAATCCGGTATCAGCGTAAAACATCTTGCGAAGCTCATGCAGGCATCCGGTTGCTGGAACGGATTGAATCTGGACGGCGGTGGTTCCATCACGTTCTTATCAAAGAGAAACGGCGGAACCCTGACAAAAAGAACGCCATCTCCAGGCTCCGGTTATCCTCTGGAAGGCGGAGAAAGAAAAGTATCTACTGCGCTGATGCTGGTAGCAGATAACAACGCAGTTGCAAACAATGTAAATACACCGAGCACACCTTCCCTTACAGTAGATAAGACGAAATATACCTGTGGGGAACCGATTAAGGTTACTGCCAGCACCGACAAAAAAGGCGCATGGGTAGGTCTCTATAAGGAAGGTGACGACATCAATTCCATGCCATCCTACTTCTGGTACTATACTTATGGGGTCAATCAGTATCAGGCCTGGAGCTGGGAAAGCGGAAAAACCTATGACATTTTTACCGAGGGACAGTGCAACAATAGAGATGGTGCAGTCTCTGCAGGGACGCTTCCTGTAGGTAAGTACAAAGTCGTGCTGATCGATGACAGCACAGGCACAAGAAAGGTCCTGGCAAGTAAGTCCATCACTGTAGTGGCCGATACAGCCTCTTTCTCCATTAAGACGGATAAGGATGTGTATGCGGTAGGCGACCCAATCATGACCACCATGACGGCACCAGTTTCTGCAACGAATGCGTGGGCAGGTATCGTTGAGCACGGAGCAAAGGTTGATGATACTTATCCTACCTTCTTCTGGTATTACAACAGATTGGAAAACAGCGGCATCCAGCATGAAAACGGGGTTGCATATAATATTCTGAAGCAGAGTATGATTGGCGACATCCCGTCAAAAGTCAATGGGGCTTTAATTGATAAAAATCAACGAATATTGAAGGCTGGAAAGTATGATATTTCTGTTTTCCTGACAGAGACAAACTATTCGGCAGTTGCAACAAAGACTATTACCATTGTCGACCCGAATACCTCATACAAAATTACATATAAAGATAAAGACGGGAAAACCCTGAGCGGACTTACCCCCTCTTCCTATACCTATAATACGGCCAAACTGGGCGCCGTCGCGCTGCCAAAGACAGCCACTAAGACTGGCTATAATTTTGGCGGATGGTACACTAACTCCGGACTGACGGGTCAATCGGTTACATCGATTCCAAAGGATAGTACGGGAGACAAGGTTTTCTACGCCAAGTTTGACCCGAAGACCTATGATGTATATTTCGATTCCAAGGGTGGAACCGAAGTTGCGAACCAGGTCGTATCTTACGGAAAGACTGCAACAGCACCAACGAATCCGACAAGAGCTGGATATACTTTTGACGGCTGGACAACCTCTAGCAGCGGCAGCGGAACCAGCTTCAATTTCAGCACGACGATTACATCTAATATTACGCTGTATGCGAAATGGAAAGCAAACGGCTATTCCATTACATATAAAGATGGATCTACTACCATGACAGGGTTATCCCCTACAAGCTATACCGTAGAAGCAGCAACCACGCTGCCGACTGCGGCAAAAACGGGCTATACCTTCTTGGGATGGTATGACAATGCAGACGGCACGGGCAGTGCGATTACAGTGCTTCCGAAGGGAAGTACCGGCAATAAGACTTTCTATGCAAAGTTTAAGGTTAACACTTATACAGTCACTTTTGATACCAAGGGTGGATCCAAAGTGCCATCCGTGAGTATTAAATATGACAAGAATCTTGAAGAAGAGGAAAAGATCCCACCCAACCCGACTAAAACAGGTTATACCTTCAAGGGATGGGTGACTGCATCCGGCAGTAAGTACAATTTCAGTACGAAAGTTACAGGAAACATAACCATTTACGCGAAATGGGAGGAAAACAAATATACTGTAACCTTTAACTCTGAGGGAGGATCTAATGTAACATCCCAGACGGTTACCTACGGCCAGAAGGCCAGCGTGCCGACGAATCCAACGAGAAAAGGATACAATTTTGGAGGCTGGGTAACCACATCCGGCGGAACTACGGCATTCAACTTTAACAATGCCATTACGACAAACGTGACAGCCTTTGCGAAATGGAACCCAATCACCTACAAAATTTCCTTTGAATCCAACGGCGGAACAACCGTTGCTTACAAAGAATACACCATTGAAAGTGCAACGATTACACTTCCGACCATTTCCAAAACTGGATATAACTTTGGAGGATGGTATTCCAATTCTGCCTGCAGCGGTAGTGCCGTAACCAAAGTGGCGAAGGGCAGCACAGGCAATAAGACATTCTATGCGAAATGGACGGCGAAAACCTATACGGTGACCTTCGATACCAAGGGCGGATCCCAAGTGGATGCGGTAGAAGTCAGCTATGGAAGCACCGTATCAGAACCGGGAACACCGACAAGAACGGGCTACACCTTTGAAAAATGGGAAACTTCATCCGGCGGGCTTTTCAATTTCGCGACAGCCATTACGACAGACACAACCATCTATGCAAAGTGGAAGCGAAACACTTATACTGTTCGCTTCGATACAGACGGCGGTTCTGCTATTGACTCTCAAAGCGTCCTGTACGAAGGAAAGGTCGCACGCCCTGCGAATAATCCTACCAAGTTAGCTTATAGCTTTGTGGGATGGGTGACGACTAAAGGCGGAACCGAGACCTTTGACTTCAATCAGGAGATTCTTGGGGATACTATCGTTTACGCGAAATGGAAACTGAAGGATAAGTATACGGTTTCCTTTGTGACTGGCAGTGAGTCAGTACCTGAGAACCAGGCGGTTCAGGAAGGCAAGATGGCAACGAAGCCTGCAACACCAGAGAAAAACGGATTTAATTTTGAAAACTGGTATAAAGATGCAGACTTGACGGAAGCGTTCGACTTTAGCGATCCAATTATGGGCAATACCACAATCTATGCTAAATGGAATCCCGTTTTCTATAACATTACATACAATGCCAACGGCGGTGATCCGGTTCAGGCTGACACTTACACCATCGAAACAGAGACCTTTGTATTGCCGAGCACGACAAAGAATGGATATCGTTTCTTAGGTTGGAAGGCTGCCGATGGAACACCATATACCAGCATTGAGAAGGGGTCAACCGGTAATTTAAGTCTGACTGCAAGATGGCAGGAAATTAAGAATATTGCCATCGATAAACCAGAGTACAACTTTGAAGATACAATCCACGTAACCACCAACTATGAGAAGGCTGGCGCATGGGTCGGCCTGTACAAGGTGGGAGAGACACCGGGAGCAGATAATTACATCCTGAAGTATGATGTGCCTGCAGCCGGTACAACAGAAGACCTGTATACTTCAAGACGTGTAACACGCAACGAAGCACGAAATGAATTTTATAAGGACACCGGAAAACTCAAGTCCGGTGCATACGAAATCTATATTTTTAAGGATAGCGGAACAGAGATCCTTGAAAAGATGTACTTCTCCATTGCTACGAAAATGGATGGGGAACCGGTTGTAACCCTGGCCAACTGTACCAAGGCTGGCGTTACGACGATTTACTACACAGACGGTACAGTTGTCATGAGTGACAGCAAGTCCGCACTGGGTCATGATCTGGTATCGGCAACTTGTGAGGACAAGGGATATTGCCAGAGAGAAGGTTGTGACTATGAGACCGGTCTTGCTCTGGGACACAAGATGGAACTTGTTACAGAGAAAGCATCCAGCTGTACGGAAGACGGCAATGTCCGTCATTATGTCTGCGAACAATGCGACGGATACTTTGAGGATGAGGGTGGAACAAAGCCATTGGATAATGTGGTGATTTCTGCACCCGGACATAACATGACTCATCATAATCAGGTTAATCCAACCTGTGAAGAGGACGGAACCAAAGGTTATTATTACTGTGACGCATGTCAGGTGCTTTTCGAAGACGAAGACGGTAAGTTTGTATTAGAGGATATCGTCATCGAGAAGACCGGCCATGTAGAAGGCGAGGCGGCAACCTGTACACAGCCACAGCACTGTGCTGTTTGCGATGAAGAACTGCAGCCTGCACTAGGCCATACAGAAGGACCTGCCGCAACCTGCACGACAGATCAGAACTGTACGGTTTGCGGGGAACTCCTTGCAAAGGCCTTTGATCATACGGCAGGCGCAGCACCAAGTTGCACAGAGGCACAGAGATGTATCACATGCGAAGAAGTTCTGAATGATGCATTGGGCCACAAGATAAAGGAACGCAGCTTATGTACAGAAAAGTACCAGTGTTCCGTATGTAATAAAGTATTGGCAGAAGGTAACGACCACGTACCGGGAGCAGCAGCAACCTGTACGACGCCACAGCGCTGCCTGGAATGCAGTTATGTCATAGAGGCTGTCAAACCGCATGATTTCTCACCGGCAAACTGTCAGTCAGAAAAAACCTGCTGGACCTGCGGTAAGAAGGAAGGCAGTTTAGGCGGACACGTTGCCGACAAGGATGCTCCAACCTGCACAGAAGGTCAGTACTGTACGATTTGTGATAAGCAGTTATCCAAGGCATTGGGCCACAAAAAAGGTGCTGCGGCGACTTGTACGACAGACCAGAACTGTACGGCATGCGGCGAGCTGCTTGTGAAAGCATTCGGTCATACGGAAGGTGCAGCAGCAACCTGCATGACTCCGCAGAAGTGTTTAGTATGTCAGCTTGTCCTGGAAGAACCGGATCCATTGCTGCATGAATCAGATTCTCTGGCAACCTGCACGAAAGACCAGATTTGTAAAGTCTGCAAAGAGGTACTGTCAGAGGCACACGGCCATACGGAAAGTGTTGTAAAGGGTCAGGAACCAACCTGTACGGAAACAGGCTTGACTGATGGCAAAATGTGTTCCGTATGTTTGGTAACCTTACAGGAGAGAGAAATCATTCCTGCAAACGGACATAATCCTGGTGCACCAGCGACATGTCTGACAACACAGCGATGCATGACTTGCCAGGCGGTTCTGGAAGGTACCGTAGATCATATCCCTGGTCCTGCAGCTACATGCACCACAGCCCAGAGCTGTACGGAATGTGGTCATGCACTGGTTCCAGGAACAGGACACAGCGCAGGTGCAAAGGCAACCTGTACGACACCGCAGACCTGCAAAAAGTGCGATACTGTGCTGAAGAAGGCACTGGGACATGCATGGATTAAGGGCAGCTGCACGGAAGATACTACATGCAGCCGCTGCGATGAAAGAATTGCGGCACCGGGTCATACATTGGTAGAGACGGAAGCTGTGGAAGCAACCTGCAGCAAGACTGGTCTGACTGCTGGAGAAAAATGTAGTACCTGCGGTAAGGTGACGAAGGCACAGGATGTTATCGAAATGAAAGCCCACACGGAAACCGTGTTAGAAGGAAAAGAGCCAACCTGCACCGAATCCGGTCTGACTGAAGGCAAAATCTGCAGCGTATGCAACACGGTAACACAGCATCAGGACGTTATTGCGAAAAAGAATCATAAGCAGTCCATTGTTTCCGGCAAGGCAGCAACCTGCACGGAACCGGGCCTGACGGATGGCAGAATCTGTACGGTATGTAATGCGACAACCTTAGCACAGAAGGAAATCCCAATGACGGGCCACAACGAATCTGCGACTTCTGGCAAGGCAGCGACCTGCACCGAAAACGGCTACACAGATGGTGTGATTTGTCTGACATGTAATGAAGTCCTGGAAGCACAGGATATCGTTGCAGCATTGGGTCACAATGAATCGGTGATTTCCGGTAAAGAGGCAACCTGCATGGAAGACGGCATAACCGATGGTGTGGTTTGTCTGACTTGCAACAAGACTCTGAAGAAACAGGAAACCATTGCAGCACTGGGACACCAGGGCGAGGTTTCTATTACGGCGGCAACCGATAAACAGGATGGTCAGCTTCTGGATACCTGCAACAGATGTAACCTTGTATTGTCCAAGCAGACTATTACTGCCATTGATAAAATAAAACTGTCCTGCAAGACTTATGCATATAACGGAAAGGTGAAAACACCAACCATTACGGTGAAGGATAAAAAGGGAAATATCATTTCCGATGCGTTCTATACCGTAGAGGTTCCGGAAGGCAGAAAGAATGTAGGCACTTATACCTATACGATTACCTTCAAAGAACAGTATGCTGGAACCAGCACACTGAAGATGACCGTGAACCCTGCAAAACCAACTAAACTGACAGTGGCTGGCAAGAAGAATGCGGTAACGGTAAAATGGAAGAAAGTTTCAAACCAGGCGACTGGCTACGAAGTGATGTACTCCACATCCAAGACTTTCAAGAAGGGCACTGAAACCAAGACTAAGAAGATCAAGAAGATCAAGACGACGAACCTGAACATCAATAAACTAAAGGCAAAGAAGACCTATTATGTGAAAATCAGGACATATAAGCTAGTCGGAAAGACTAAATACTATTCTTCCTGGTCTGCAGTAAAACAGGTAAAGACAAAATAAATGACTTTTCGGCGGGGTGCTGAATGCAAAGTACTCCGCCTGTAAGTAAATAATTTTCTAATTAGAAAAACCCCGGCCAGATGTAAACAGGCAGGGTGTAGTCTATGGGAAAACATGGTTTTCCACAAAAGAAGGGAGAAAAAAATGTTTACAGAAAGGAAAAATGGAGCTCATTGGCTTGCAGTCATACTGCTGGCATTGGTGTTTATCCTCATTCCGGCTCTGACGCCTGACGGCGCTTACGCGGCAAATGGTGTTGACGTAGGAACGGAGTACGAAGGGTATTTTTATGGCGAAACCATAAAGATTTTCGGCGATACCAGTGGGGATAATGTGGACACCGCAGAATGGGTCGGCTTGTATAAAAAAGGTGATATACCGGGTGAAGATTCTTCGTTGTATTACTACGATCCAGGTGCACATAGTAACTGGGATAATCAATATGTAACCCTCCAAACCCTATTTAACAACAAATCTTGTAGTGATATCGGGGGAACTTATGTGACAAACCAGAGTGCTTTTAAACATCTGGAGCCTGGATATTACACAATCTATTTGTTTAAATCCGAAACATTGAATTCCAGCGGTACCTACGACGAATGGGAACACGTAGATTTCTATGTATATGATTTTAACAAAGCAAGTATTAGCGGATGCCAAAGCAGTACATTTGACTTAGGGCTTGGTACCAACTATCCGGATTCCTGGAAGAACGACTGGATTGCGTTATTCCCATGCGATTCAGATGGTAATGTTAGCAGTTGGACGCCAGCCTACTGGCAGTACTGCACAACACTGCTGGATGGGGATGATAATGGTTGGGCTACGATAGCATTCTCAAAACTGAACAAAACGACTGACATTAGTACTGCAAATCGTAATAGCGATTACTTTCTGCTTGCGTATCTGTATGAAAACAATGTCACGGAGTCTGAATACAAGAAAGTTATCTCGAAGAGCTACGTTGTCAATGTAAAACACAGCTGGAATGCTGGCACGGTAACAACAGCCGCAACATGTACAGCGACTGGCGTTAAAAGCCATACATGCTCAAGCTGTAATGCTACAAAGACATCCACGATTGATAAAATTGCTCACACAGAGACTAGCAGCGTTACTAAAGCGGCAACCTGTACCGCTAGCGGAACCAGAACTTATACATGTTCTGTGTGTAAGGGCACCCTTAGGACTGAAACAATCAGTGCGACCGGACACAGTTATACGAGTCAAACCACGACTTCAGATTATTTAAAATCGAAGGCAACATGTACGGCAAAGGCAGTATATTATTATAAATGTGCAAACTGTACAGCGAAGGATACTTCGAAAACTTATACGTCCGGATCCGTAAACGCAAGCAACCATACAGGAACAAAAGTCGATGGTGGTACAGAGACTGCTCACCAGAAATGGAACTGTTGCGATGCGGCTGCCAATGCAGACCACACCTATACCAAGACTACAAAGACGGAAGCAACCTGTACAACAAAAGGTACCTCAAAGTATACATGTGCATGCGGATATTCTTATACCTCTCAGGATATAGCGAAAATTGCACATACCTATACTAGTAAGACTACCACTGCTGATTATTTAAAAACAGCAGCAACATGTACTGCAAAAGCAACATATTATTATAAATGTACTGGCTGTACAGCGAAGGATACTTCGAAGACTTATACTTCAGGAAGCAAAGACGCAAGTAACCATACAGGAACAAAGGTTAATGGTGGAACGGCCGAGGTGCACCAGAAATGGAACTGCTGTGATGCGACGGACAATGCAAATCACAGTTATACTACTTCCACAGTTGATGCGACTTGTACCAGTGATGGTAAGACAACAAAATCATGTAATTGCGGATATTCTTATGATACCGCGATCACAAAATTAGGCCATGATTTTACGGAAAAAAATACTGCGTCTAAATATCGAAAGTCTGTAGCTAACTGCGTTTCCGCAGCCGTGTATTACAAAAAGTGTATCAGATGTGAAGAAAAAGGGACTAGTACATTCACTAGTGGAGAAAAGGATTCTAGTAATCACAAAAATCCAACACCTGTTTATGGTGGAACAAAAGCTGTTCACACAAAATACGAGTGTTGTGATGTAACTGCCAGTGCAAAACACAGCTATACAGAAAAAGTTGAGAAGGAAGCTACTTGTAAAGAAACAGGAACGAAAAAACATACATGTGCGTGTGGATATTCTTACAGTGAAACCATTGATGTAACTGACCATACTTACGCACAGGAGATAACGGCACCTACTTGTACAGAGGATGGTTACACCACAAAGACTTGTAGCGTTTGTAAGAAAACGGAGAAGATAAATCCAACGGACAAATTAGGTCACGAATTTGTTAAATACGTTGTTGATGCAACACCTACATGCTCGGCAGTGGGAAGCGAATCTTCTAAATGTAGCAGATGTACTGCTACGCATACGAGAGAACTCCCAACAATTCCATGTAGTGCAGGGGATGAGGCAACTTGTACATCTGCACAGGTCTGCATATATAACTGCGGAAAGGTGTTTGTAGGAGCACTGAATCATTATAATACGAAGGACCTGCCGGCAGTTGAGCCAACTTGTACAGAAACAGGTTTGACTGCAGGTAAGGTGTGTCAGCTTTGTGGTGTTACTCTTGTGACACAGACAACCGTCAATGCTACCGGTCATGTAAACTTAGTCAACCTCGAAGCGGTAAAAGTTACATGTACAACTAACGGGCTGACAGCGGGTACGAAATGTAGAGACTGTGGTACGGTAACCGTTCCTCAGCAGATTATTTTTGCAGAAGGCCATAGCTATGGTGATTCCACCACGGTAAAACCAACCTGTACAACACAGGGTTATTCTGAGAAGATCTGTGGTGTTTGCGGCGATACACAGAAGAGCAATTTTGTGAATAAACTGGGCCATGATTGGGCAGATGCTACCTGCTTTGCAGCAAAAGAATGTAAGGTGTGTCATACAACCGAAGGCGGCAAGTTAGCACACTATCCAGTTGTGATTCCTGCAAAGAACCCAACTTGTACGGAAGCAGGAAATTACGAACATTATCAGTGCGAATACTGCAAACATTACTTTGAGGATTCAGATTGCACAAAGACCATTAATAAGGCAAATACAGTAAGACCGGCACTTGGACATGAAGGTGAGCTTGTAAATGCGGTTGCAGCTACCTGTACAAAACCAGGTAATGTGAAACACTATGTATGTATCAATGAGGGCTGCAATAAGAAGTTCTCCGATGAAGAATGTAAACACGAAGTAACAGAGGTTGTTATTGTGAAACCGCACGCGATGACAGCGATTGCGTATAAGGATGCAGACTGTACGGTAGACGGCAACATTGCTTACTATATGTGTACATCCTGCGGAAACTTCTACCTGGACGAAGAGGGTAAAACCGGTGAAATCGATCAGGCAGATGTTGTAATCAAAGCGGGACATAAGTATGATTATGTACCGGCGACTCCTGCGGACTGTGTAACACCAGGTACGGAACACTATCACTATTGTAATAAATGTAAGTCATATTTTGATGGTGATGACAAAACAAAAGAAATCCAGAGTCCGGCAATCATAAACCCAGCAGGACACGACATGCATACGTATGATGAAGTGAAACCTGGCTGTGATACAGAAGGTACCCACGCATATTACACATGTAAGGTTTGTGATCCGAATGGAACGGTCCTCTACAGGGATAAGTATGGTAAGGAAGTCTGGGAAAATCTGAAGGATATGATTATTAAACCAACTGGACACACCCCTGAGGATAAGAACTGTACAGTAGATAAAGTCTGCGGCGTATGTGGAAAGACATACGAAGAAGGCGGATCACATACGTTAGAAATCCTTCCAGCAGTGAAAGCCGATTGCGAAAATGACGGTTTAACGGAAGGTGAATACTGTACCGTTTGTGGTGCAGTCACAAAAGAACAGAACGTTGACCATAAAACTGGTCACGACTATGGCGCGCCAACCTGTGAAGAGGCGGCGACTTGTTCCTACTGCGGCCAAGTTGGACCAGAAGAAGAACATCGCGCAAAGGGCCACAAAAAAGGAATAGGCCATGAAGAAGAAGCAACTTGTACAACGGCAGGCAAGATGATATATAAATGCGAAAATGGTTGTACCAAGACATGGGAAGAGTCAATTCCGGCATTAGATCATGACTTGGATGAAGGTACGATTACGAAACATCCGACCTGCACAGAAGCAGGTGTGCGTACTTATACATGTAAGCGCAACGGCTGTAATCACACAGAGACTGGGATTGTAGCATCAACAGGTCACAGCTGGAATGACTGGTCTACTACAGAAGCTGCTACTTGTACGGCTGCAGGATCCAAAACAAAAACCTGTAAGAACACAGGATGTACTGCTTCTAAGACAGCCGCAATTCCGGCAACTGGACATACGGCGGGACAGGTAAAAACATGTACCACTCCACAGCTTTGTACAGTATGCCAGGAGGTAATAGAAGAAGCACAAGGCCATAGACCAGGCGGTGTTCCGGCAGACTGCACAACCCCACAGTATTGTAAGGAATGTAATGAAGTCGTATACCCAATGCTTCCACACGATGAAGAAGTTGTTCCTGGTTATGCGGCAACTTGTACGTCCACAGGATTAACAGACGGTAAGAAATGTAAGGTCTGCGGTGAAGTAACCCAGAAACAGGAAATCATCAATATGTTAGTTCATGTTGAAGTGACCATCCCAGGCATGGACGCGTCCTGCAAAGAAAGCGGATTAACAGATGGTATTATGTGTTCTGTATGTCAGACAATCCTTAAGGGACAGGAAGAAATTCCAATGAAGGATACCCACGTGCCAGATGGTATCGCAACATGTACAAAAGCACAAACTTGTACAATCTGTAAAAAGGAACTGGCACCTGCGAAGGGGCATACCGAAGAGACGGTAACCGGTATTGCAGCAACCTGCACAGCCAGCGGATTGAGCGATGGCGTACAGTGTTCTGCATGCGGTGCTACACTGAAAGAGCAGGAAGAAATTCCGGCATTAGGACATAAGCCTGGTAGTGCGGCAACCTGCACAACTGCACAGACTTGTACAGCATGTCAGACCGTTCTGGCAGCTGCCAAGGGTCATAACAGTAAGGATGCTGCTGCAGCTACATGTACAACTGCACAGCTTTGCCCAGACTGTCAGACCGTTTTAGCACCTGCCAAGGGACATACCGAAAAGAAGTTAGCTGCTGTAGCGGCAACTTGTACGAAAACCGGTTTAACAGAAGGCGTAGTCTGTGAAACATGTAATGCCGTTCTGCAGCCACAGAAAGAAATTGCAATGCTGCAGCACAAAGCATCCAAGACAACAACCACGCAGGCAACAACTGCTGAAAATGGTGCTATCGTCACAACATGTGAATGTGGTGCTGTAGTTTCTAAGACAACGATTGCTAAGATCGGCAAGATGAAGCTGTCTAAGGCAAAGGTTGTCTACAATGGTAAGACATATAGTCCGGTACTGACAATCACGGATAGTAATGGCAAGAAGCTAAAGAAGGGTACTGACTATACCGTAAGCATTCCAAAGTACAGAAGACTTGTAAGAAAGTACAAGTACAAGATTACGTTTAAGGGTAATTACACAGGCGTCAAGTACGTATACCTGACAATTAATCCAAAAGCGACTTCTGTTAAGAGTGCGAATGGTTCCAAGAAGGCAGTTACCGTAAAATGGAAGAAAGTTTCAAAGCAGAATACAGGCTACCAGATCATGTTCGCAACCAACAAAGGGTTCACAAAGAACAAGAAGACCGTAACTGTAAAGAGCTTCAAAACATCTTCCAAGAAGGTAAAAGGCCTGAAGGCAAAGAAGACTTACTACGTTAAGGTTAGAACTTACAAGACCGTAAACGGCGTAAAATACTACTCCGCATGGTCTAAAGTAAAGCGTGTAAAGACAAAATAACCCATAAAATAAGTATTTACCCAAGGGAGTTCCGGCGTCGGAACTCCCTTTTACAATGGGCAGAATCTAGTTTTTTCTACTCCAAGAATATTCTGGTATATAATTTGTGCAAAATGTGATACAATGAAACTGGTGTATTAGCGAAATCACCAGAAAAGGAAATGAACGAGAGGGGAAATTGTTCAAGGTGCAAGAAAGTAAGATGTTGCGTGTCTGTGCTGCTTTGATTGCAGCGGCAATGGTCTTCACTTCCATTATGGTTAGTGTCGCCGATATTTATGCAACGACGAACACTGCAAAACTGATTACGAATAAAGATGTTTACGGTGCAGATGAACCAATTCTGGTAACCGCGTCCGGAGACTCTACAGATTTGGTTGGGCTGTATAAACGTGGAGAGACCGCTTCAGATGTGCCAATTTACAGCTACCAAGTTGGAGGAGAAACTGGGGGAATCCAACATCAATCCGGCGTACAGTACGACATCCGCGCATATGGAGTGGCAAGCTCAGCCAGACTGGAAGATGCAAAACTTCCTGCCGGAGCGTATACGGTTATCTTAAGCAAAGCAAAAACAGAAGTCCTGAGAAAAGATATTACGATTACAGGGACTTCTGCTTTTGATGGAAATAAAATCCTTATTACCAATAAGCTGAATTACAATGTTGGCGAAGACATCATTGTTACGGCCAGCGGTACGGGCAAGGACTGGGTAGGACTCTACAAGAAAGGTACCAAACCCGGACTTGAGGCAAATGGCGGTACATCGTCAGTTTGCTATTACTATGTGAATAGCAATACCCAGGTTTCCGGTAAACCATTCATCCTGCAGCAAGGCATAGGGCTCACAGCATCAAACGGTCAGCTGAGCGAGGGCGAGTACTATCTTGTTCTGATGGAAAACGATGGATATAACCAACTGGCGAGAGTAGATAACATTGTGATCGAAGCCAGACCGGAATCGGTAACTTATAAATTGGAAAACGAAACAGATGGTTTTGCAAACGGTACCGTTACCATTACAAAAGGAGAAGGCGTGGATTTGAATGCATGCATGCTTTACTGGGGCGATGCAGAAGGAAATCTATTAAAGGGTTATGCCACTTTGGGGAAAACAAAGCTGACTGGTACGGTAACCCAACAGAAAATGCAGGCGAATACCATCATTCCGCCTGAGGCAAAGACACTGCTTGCTTATGGCTTCAAAAATAATAATCAGTCAAAGAGTGCAGCCGTAGCAGAACTGCCTGCAGGTGCAGCATATCAGCTTGAGGATACAAGCAGAGAAAAAACACGTTTTGTGGTAGGCAGTGACCTGCATCTAGTTAACAAAGGAATGCTTAACGAAGTAAATGCCGATACAAACTACCATTTTGAGTTGGCATTAAGAGATATTGTAAAGAATTTTCCTGGGGCAACGGGCTTCTTTGCAAACGGAGACATTACAGACGGCGGACTGTCAAGCCAGTTTAATGAAGCGTGGAACATTCTGAATAGTGTAAGCGGTGCACCGAAGCTTCACATGTCCATTGGGAACCATGACTGGTATACGGGAAATCCTAGCGGCCAGTTCCAGAACTATGTGAGCTTGTTTAACCCTGCGGTCCAAACGAATACGGTTTATTATGACGAATGGGTTGGCGGCTATCACTTTATCTTTCTGGGCAGTGAAGTACAAGGCCACTATGCGACCCTGAGCAATACGCAGTTGAATTGGCTGAATCAGTTGCTGGAAGCAGATACAGAAACGGATCCGACCAAACCAGTGTTTATCTTCCTGCACCAGGGCCTGCTGGGTGCTATGGCGGGGACCTTCCCAGGTCAGTGGGGGTATGATTCTACCCTTGGCGTCGCACAGGACAAAGAGCTGAGAGGAATTCTGCAGAAGTATGGACAGACGGTCCTGTTTGGCGGTCATACCCATTACGTATTAGATGCAGACAATTCTGTTACGCCGGGCAGCGGTGATTTGCCGGTCTGCGTGAATACCTCATCTGTGGGATATCTGTGGGATGATACAGATGTCGCAGTGGGAGTATACAAAGAAGGGTCCGAAGGCTACTTTGTACAAGTGTTCGAAGACAAGGTATACATGTTTGGCAGAAACTTTATCACAGGAGAATACCTGCCATCGGCTATGTATGTGATTGAACCTGCCCAGTTATCCGTGGAACAGACGAAAATCACCATGCGTATTGGAGATGACAGCGTTCCTATCAATGCGAAAACCCAAGCTGGCATGCAGCTGACATACAAATCGTCTAACAGCCATGTGGCCACCGTTGACAATAGAGGATACATCAGTGCAGTCGCACTGGGAACGGCGAAAATATATGTTTCTACAAATAGTTCCAACACGAACACTGTCAATCGTAGGATTATAACTGTAACGGTCACAGACGCGGATGAATCCTATTCCATTACCTATAAAGACACGGATGGGAATGTGTTAACGGGTTTCTCACCATCTTCCTATACATATAAAGAGGCGAAACTGGGTGCGATTCCATTGCCGGACACTACAGACAAGGACGGATACCAGTTCGGCGGGTGGTACACCAACCAAAACCTTTCCGGCTCTCCGGTTACGGCCATTCCAAAGGGCAGCAGTGGAAATAAGGAGTTTTATGGAAAATGGACTCCGATTAGCTATACTATTACCTATCATGATGGTACCGAGGTGCTGACACAGCTGTCCCCTACAAGCTATACCATAGAGAGTGAGAATATCATACTGCCGACACTGACAAAAGAAGGGTATGTTTTCGAGGGATGGTTTGATAATGCAGAATTCACAGGCGGTGAGATCACGGGAATTCCAATGGGAAGTACCGGCGATAAGACTTTCTATGCAAAGTTTCGGAATCATGGTTATACCGTCTACTTTGATACCCGTGGCGGCTCCGAAGTGGCAGAACAGAGTGTTGACTATAATGGAACCGCAACCAGACCGACACCCGACCCAACAAAACTAGGATATATCTTCGAGGGATGGGTAACGGAATCTGGCGAAGACTATGATTTTAACTGGAAAATCACAGAAGATACGGTTCTTTACGCAAAGTGGTCCGAAAACAAATGCACTGTAACCTTCGACTCCATGGGAGGGTCTACCGTGACCTCCCAAGAGGTTACATACGGTCAGAGCGTCAATGCGCCAGACAATCCGGCGCGAGAAGGTTATCATTTCAGCGGCTGGGCAACGTCGGAAGACGGCACCAACGCCTACAATTTCAGAGATCCGGTTATCAAGGCTTTTACGCTCTATGCGAAATGGAGCCCGATTACCTATAAGATTACCTTTATGTCCAACGATGGAACAGCCGTTGCGGACATGGAATACAACATTGAAAGTGAAACAATTGTACTTCCGACTATCAACAAAACCGGCTATAACTTCGACGGATGGTATAGCGATGCGGATCTCAGCGGCAGCGCTGTAACCAGTGTATCCAAGGGCACCATGGGCAACAAAATCTTCTATGCGAAATGGACGCCTCTTTCCTATACGGTAACCTTTGATACCGATGGAGGATCTGAGATTGAAGCACAGCATGTTGTTTATGGAGACACTGCTGTGGTACCGGAGACGCCTACCAAAACAGGCTATACCTTCAAACGATGGATAACTGAATCTGGCAAGTCTTTTAGCTTTGGAACGGCCATTACGGAAGATATCACGATTTATGCAAAGTGGTCAAGAAACTCCTATACCGTCCGCTTCGATACAGACGGTGGTTCTGAGGTTGAATCTCAAACGGTGCTTTACAAGACAAAGGCCACGCGTCCAGAAACAGATCCAACCAAATTAGCATATAGCTTTGAAGGATGGGTAACGTCCAAAGATGGAACCGAAGCTTTTAATTTTAATCAGAAGATTACAGAAGATACGACCATCTACGCAAAATGGAAACTGAAAGACAAGTACACGGTTTCCTTCCAGACGGATGGTGGAACAAAAATCAAAGATCAGGCGATACAGGAGGGACAGCTGGCGACCAAGCCTGCGGCACCGAAAAGAACCGGATATAACTTTGAAAACTGGTACAAAGATGAAAAACTGAGTGAGGAATTCAACTTTAGCGAACCAATCATGGGGAACACTAGGATTTATGCAAAGTGGAATCCGATTTCCTATACCATTACGTATGATGCCAACGGAGGAAAACCGGTCGCGGCGGATACCTATACCATCGAAACCGAAACCTTTGTACTGCCAGCCGCAACAAAGGACGGATACCGCTTCCTGGGATGGAGGGCTGGTGACGGAAGATCGTATACCACGATTGAACAGGGCTCGACCGGCGATTTAACTCTGGTTGCAGAATGGATGGAACTGGAGGATATTGCCATTGACAAGACTCGGTATGACTTCGCAGATACTATTCACGTAACAACCAACTATGAGAAGGAAGGTGCGTGGGTCGGTCTCTACAAGGTAGGAGAGACCCCGGGAAAAGACAACTTCATTTTGAAGTACTCTGTGCCTGAGTCGGGAACCACCGTAGATCTCTACACTTCGGAGATTGTAGAGAAAAACCAACAGAAAAACGAGTTTTACAAGGATACAGGAAGACTTAAGTCCGGTGGATATGAAATCTATATTTTCAAAGACGGCGGAACAGAAATCCTGAACAAGATCTATTTCTCTATTGTGACAGAAATGGATGGAGATCCAGTTGTAATAAAACCAACCTGCACGGAACCCGGCATTACGATGACTTACTATACAGATGGTACCGTAGTCAAGAGTGACGCCAAGACTCCGTTGGGCCATGACATGGTCTCTGCGACATGTGAGGAGAAGGGTTACTGCCAGAGAGAGGGCTGTGACTATGAGACTGAGTCTGCTCTGGGACATAAGACAAACCTTGTTACGGAAACAGAAGTCAGCTGTACCAAAGACGGAAATCTCCGCCATTATGCTTGTAAACAGTGCGGCGGATACTTTGAGGACGAGGGTGGAACGAAGCCATTGGATAATGTAGTGGTTTCTGCACCTGGCCACAACATGACCCATCATGATCAGGTGAATCCAACCTGTGAAGAAGATGGAACCAAAGCATATTATTACTGCGCTGCATGCAAGCAGTATTTCAAAGATGAAGACGGTAAGTCGGTACTGGATGACATCGTTATCGAGAAGACCGGACATACAGACGGGTCTGCGGCAACCTGCACCCAGCCGCAGTGTTGCACTGTTTGCGGTGATGAACTGCAGCCTGCATTGGGTCATACGGAAGGGCCTGCGGCAACTTGCACGACGGACCAGAATTGTACAGTGTGTGGAGAACTGCTGGTGAAAGCATTCAAACATAAAGCGGATGCGGGACCAACTTGTACCACACCACAGAGATGCATCACGTGCGGAATCGATTTAGCGGCCCCATTAGGGCACAAACCAAAGGAACATATTTTATGTACAGATGATTACCAATGCAGGGTATGCAACGAAGTATTGGGAAAAGGTGAAGACCATAAGCCGGGTGCGGCAGCAACCTGCACGTCGCCACAGCAGTGTCTAAAATGCAGCTATGTCATAGAGAGTGTCAGACCTCATGATTTCTTACCGGCAACTTGCCAGGTGCCAAAAACCTGCAGGGACTGTGGTAAGACAGAAGGCGGCTTAGACGGACACCATCCTGACAAGACCGCGCCAACCTGTACCGAAGGCCAGCATTGTACAATTTGTAAAAAGTCGTTGTCCAAGGCAGCGGGCCATGTAAAGGGAGCGTCTGCAACCTGTACGACAGCACAGATTTGTCTGGTATGCAAGATAGAACTGGTATCACCACTGGGGCATGTACCGGGAAGAGACGCAACCTGTTCCGAACCGCAGAAGTGCTTAGAGTGCCAGGCTGTTTTGACAGAACCAGATCCAAAGCTGCATAAACCAGGAAAGGCAGCAACCTGTACGACAGCACAGATCTGTCAGGTATGTAAGACAGAACTGCAGCCTGCACTGGGGCATAAACCGGGAACACCTGCAACCTGCAAGGAACCGCAGAAGTGCTTAACGTGCCAAACTGTTTTGGTAGAACCAAGTTCAAAGCTGCATAAACCGGGAGCGTCTGCAACCTGTACGGAAAACCAGATTTGTACAGTCTGCAACGCTGTACTGGAAGAAGCCTATGGACACACGGAGCGTGTTGTAAAGGGAAAGGAACCAACCTGTACGGAAACTGGCTTGTCGGATGGCAAGGAATGTGCGGAATGTTCGACAACCTTGCAGCGAAGAGAAGTCATTGCCGCCAAAGGCCATACACCTGGTCCAGCGGCAACCTGCCAGACACCACAAAGATGTACAGAGTGTCAGACGATTATAAAAGACATCCTTGACCATAAACCTGGATCCGCGGCAACCTGCCTAACCTCTCAGAACTGTACAGAATGCGACGAAGTAATCGTCGCCGCAAAGGGACACACCCCTGGTGCAGAAGCAACCTGTACCACAGACCAAGTTTGCCAAGACTGCAATGTGGTGCTTGCGGCGAAGTTAGAACACATATGGATCAAGGGAAGCTGCACGGTCGACACTACTTGCAGACGCTGCGATGACAGGATCGCAGCACCGGGACATGCACTCGTAGAACTGGAAGCGGTAGAATCAACCTGCACCAAGACCGGCCTGACTGCTGGAAAAAAATGCAGCACCTGTGGTGAAATTACCGTAGTGCAGAACGTTACCAAAAAGAAGGCGCATAAAGAATCGGCGATTCCTGGCAAGGTTCCAACCTGCACGGAATCTGGTATGACAGACGGTGCGGCATGCACAACCTGTAATGGAATCTTGTGGAGTCAGCAAGTCATTCCGGCACTGGGACACTTTGGAGAGACTTCTGTTACGGCGGCTACCTATAAAAAGGACGGCGAAGTGCGGGATACCTGCGGCAGATGCGGCACGATCTTATCCAGTCGGACCATTTCTGCCATTGACAAAGTGAAGCTATCCTGCAGTACCTATACTTATAACGGAAAGGCGAAGAACCCAACCATCATGGTGAAAGACAAAGACGGAAGAATCATTTCCAACGCGTTCTACGCTGTGAATGTTCCGAAAGGCAGAAAGAATGTAGGTACCTATACTTACACCATTACCTTCAAAGAACAGTATGCTGGAAGCAGCAAGCTGAAGATCGTTGTGAAACCTGCTAAGCCGACCTGGCTGAAGGTTTCCGCAAAGAAGAATACGGTAACGGTAAAGTGGAAGAAAGTTTCGAAGCAGGCAACTGGTTACGAAGTGATGTACTCTACGTCCAAATCTTTCAAGAAAGGTACGGCAACCAAAACCAAGAAGATTACGAAGAGCAAGACAACGACCCTGAAACTTACAAAACTGAAGGCAAAGAAGACCTACTATGTAAAAATCAGGACATACAAGGTAGTTGGAAAGACCAAGTATTATTCTTCCTGGTCTGCAGTAAAACGGATAAAGACAAAAGAGCCTTTGTAAAAAGGCTCTTTTTTGTATGGAGAATATGGAATTTATTCTATGGCATAACTTGAATTTCAGATGAGAGATGATATAATAAGATTGGTGCTTTGTCGAAAGTACCAAAATAGAAAGTAAACAGGAGGGAATTATGGAAAAAGTGCGAGAAAGCAAAATGTTGCGGCTTTGTGCTATCCTGATTGCAGTGGCAGTAGCGATTACGTCAATTGCAGTCAGCGTAGACGATATTTATGCTGCAACAGCACCAGCCAAGGTGAAAAACCTGAAGATGGTAAGCAAGACCAAGACTTCTTTCGACATTAAATGGTCAAAAGTGAAGAAAGCGAAGTCTTATCAGATTGCCTACAAAAAAGTGGGTGCAAAGAAATATACATACAAAAAGACAAGTAACGTACAGTATTCTATAAAGAAACTGCAGTCCGGCACCAAATACAAGGTGAAGGTACGTGCACTAAATGGCAAGAAATATGGTGCGTGGAGTGCAGAAAAAACCTTGAAGACCAAAACTGCTAAGCAGCCTGCAAAAGTGCAGAATCTGCGGTTGGATGATAAAACAGCATCTTCCATCAAGGTTAGATGGGACAAGGTGAAGTATGCGGAAAAATATCAGGTTGGATATAAGAAAGTTGGTGCGAAGAATTACACCATCGTTTCTACCAAGAACCTTTATCGCACAATCTCTAAGCTGAAGACAGATACGGCGTATTATGTCAAAGTCCGTGCAGTCAACGGCAGCAAGTATAGTGGATGGACCACGGCGAAAAAAATCACAACACAGATTGATTATACCAAGGCAGAAACGGAAACGGATATCGTTATTAGTGCCACTTCGGATAAAATCAAGATTGATATCAAATCCCTTGGTCTTAATGGAACTGGAACGCTGTACAGAGTCAGTCCAAACAGCTATCTGAAGGCTGACAAAAATAGCGGTCTTGTCGAAGAAGATGTGAATGGTTCCAAGATTGGCACGTTCAAAATGAATAAGAAGGCTACCTTTAGCATTTCTAGAACAACCAATTCCGGATACGATAAGATTTACGATAAGTTCTATGTTGTATCCAATGGCAACATCATCAAGGGCCCAATCTATGTAACAGAGATTGAAGCCTTAAGAGGAAGTGTAACCCTGGACGTTCCATCCAAGAAAGGTCTGGCAGACGAATTGGACGAAAAGTCTTTTGAAGTCGCTGAAGATGTTGGCTCCAACTGGGCTGTGCTGAATATCGACTTTACGCAGCTGCTGCTGGCCAACGAGGATAAAAACGGAAATCCGATTGATAACTCCGATGGCAATGTGGACACTATTGATGTTAATGGCAAAACTTACTATATCAATAAAAATTATGTTAGTACTCTGGACTATAGAATATCCAGATACAGCAAGATGGATATGAACATTGTTGGTATTGTGGTATCTTTCGTTGAGAGCCCGGGAACTAGCACTTATCCAAGTGCCCTGAAGTATATTGATGATGCAAGATGGACCAACGGTTTTAATACCTCTACTGAGGTGGGCCGTGACTACTTTATCGCAGGCATGGAATACATTGCAAACAGATATTCCAAGGGAAACAGGGGATGCATCTGTAATTACATTATTGGTAACGAAATCGACTACAGTTACGACTGGTATGAAATCATGCCAAACGACAGTGAGAGCGGTAAGAAACTTCCACCTAGAGGGTCCAAATACTTAAGAGACGGAGAAATCGAAACAAGAGCACCTTTTGATACATTTATGGAAGAATATTCAAGAACCCTGCGTATTGCAAATACGGCAGTAAAGCAGTATTCCGATGATATCACTGTAGGTGTCAGCTTATCCAAAGAATGGATAAAGAGCAAAGGTGAACAGCAAGGTGCACAGCCTACTACCAATAAGAGATATGACTCCTACAGACCGAGAGAAGTTCTTGACTGGTTAAACTACTACACCAAGAAGAGCGGTGACTTTGACTGGTCTGTGACCCAGCATAACTATCCGGTAGCAAATGGTAACACTTCTGCAGTGGAAACAGGCTTAACCGGAAAGAAGGCGGTTATTACCGGTGATCCGGATACGACTACAATGATTACCCAGAACAATTTGGAAGTCCTGCAGTTATATCTGGACAGATCTTACAGTCTGCATGACGGCAAGGCAAGAGACATATACCTGACTGAAAACGGATCCAGTACCGGCTCAGAAGTTGGTACGCCTAGCATTGAGATGCAGAAAGAGCAGGCAGCTGCAATAGCACAACACTATTACAGAGCTGCATCCCTTCCATCTGTAAAGGCGATTATTTATTTTAAGATTAATGATAGAGAGGTAGAAGGGTCCACTTCCTTCAAGCTGGGTCTTTTTGACACGACTGGCAAAAAGAAACTGTCCTATGATTTATGGAAGTACATCGATACGTCTCGGTCTTTCGACATTTCCGAGAAGTATTTAGGCAGCCTTACTTTCCTAAAAGATGGAAAAGAATATAGCGCTGCAAAGGGAAATATCAACTCCTACCTTGACATTTTGAATATGGTAAACAGTGACTATGATTGGGAAAAGGTGTGGGATGAAGACGCATTGACACCGGTGAAACTTGTTGAAACAGTCGATACGACAGGCTTGATTACAGACAAGGATGTTTACGGTGCAGATGACCCAATTCTGGTAACTGCGTCCGGTTCTTCTACGGATGTAGTCGGCTTGTATAAGCGTGGAGAAACCGTTGCTAATTCACCAATTTACAGTTACGAAGTTGGCGGGGAAAAGAACGGAATCCAATTTAAATCCGGAACACAGTATGACATTAGAGCATATGGCGATGTAAATCTGGACAGACTTGAAGACGCGAAACTTCCTGCTGGTGAATATACCATTATCTTGAGCTCTATAAAAGACGAAGAACTGCTGAGAAAGGATATCACCATCACAGGCACTTCTGCTTTTGACGGAAAGAAGACCGTTAGCACAGATAAGAAGAACTATGTCGTTGGCGAAAACATTATTATTACAGCCAGCGGCAGCGACAAGGACTGGGTAGGTGTTTACAAGAAGGGTGACCATCCTGGTCTTCCAGAAAATGGCGGATCATCCTCCATCGATTGGTACTATGTAGCAAGTGAAACCCAGATTTCAGGTAAACCATATATTATGAAGACTGGTGAAAAGGCCGGCAGCGCTTCATCTGGAGTTCTGCCTGCAGGTGAGTACTATATCGTCCTAATGGAAAACGACACCTATACGGAGCTGGCAAGAGTCGATGACATTGTTGTTTCTCCAAAAGAAGCAGAAAATCTAGTTTCTATCTCTTATGAACTGGAAAACGAAACCGATGGTTTTGCAAACGGTGTCGTGACCATCACCAAGAGAGAAGGCGCAGATACGAAGGCATGCCTGCTTTATTGGGCGGACGAAAACGGAACCCCATTAGAGGGCTATACTGCTTTAGGAAAGACGAAGCTGACTGGCACAGTAACCAAGGAAAAGATGCAGGCAAATACCATCATTCCGCCAGGAGCTAAGACACTGGTTGCTTATGCATTAAGCAATGACGTGAAATCTTCAGAGGCAGTCGTAACCAAGCTGCCAGAAGGTGCAGCATATCAGTTTGAAGACGAAAGCAAGGAAACAGCACGTTTCGTTATCGGTAGTGACTTGCATCTGGTTGAAAGAGGAAAACTCAACGAAATCGATGTTGATTCAAACGGACATTTCAAAACGGCATTAGAAGATGCAGCCAAGAACTTACCTGGCGCGTCCGGTTTCTTTGTAAACGGCGATATTACCGATGCTGGTAAGGCAAGTCAGTACAAAGAAGCCATGAACATTTTGATGGGCGTGGAAGGCGCACCGGATTTACATCTGGCGATCGGTAACCACGACTGGTACGAAGGTAACCCAGATGGTCAGTTCCAGAAATATGCCAACTGGTTTAACCCTGCAATCGAAACGGAAACCGTTTACTACGACGAATGGGTAGACGGATACCACTTCATCTACCTGGGCGGCGAAGAGTTCCAGCACTATGCTGTAATGAGCGATGAGCAGTTGAACTGGCTGGATGAGTTACTGGCGGCGGATGAAGAAGCCGGTCACAACAAACCGACCTTTGTCTTCCTGCACCAGGGTCTGCAGGACTCCATGGCAGGTAACTTCCTTGGCCAGTGGGGTTATGACTCCAAATACGGTGTAGGAAAGGATCAGCAGCTGAGAAACATTCTGTCTAAGTACGGACAGGTTATCTTATTTGGCGGTCACACCCATTATGCATTAGATTCAGACAACTCTATCACACCAGGAAGCGAAGATTTACCTGTATGTGTGAATACATCATCTGTTTCTTACCTGTGGGATGCTTTCAATATCGATACAGGTGAATACAGAGAAGGTTCTGAAAGCTACCATGTAAGAGCGTTCGAAGACAAATTATACATGTTCGGCAGAAACCATCTTACAGGCGAATACGTGTCATCCGCACTCTATGTACTCGAGTATGCCGATTTATCTGTGGAACACACAGAAATCAGTATGCATGTTGGAGACGACAGCATCCAGATTGATGCAAAAGCAGAAGAAGGTATGCAGCTGTCATACAGATCTTCTAACAACAAGGTTGTAGCGGTTGACTACAGAGGACATATTAGACCGGTTGCACCAGGAACTGCGAAAATCTATGTTTCCACAGAAAGTTCCAACACAAAAACAATAAACCGTAGGACCATTACGGTAACGGTAGAATAAAGGAGGAGAAAGCGATGAAAAACATTCATACACAGATGAGAAGATTCCTTTCTCTGATGCTGGCATTGGTTATGGTTACAGCATGCATGTCGCCATTTACCATGGAAACATACGCTGAAGCCAGCGATGCCTTGAGTCTGACACTGTCAGATCCAAGTAAGACAACTTATATGCAAAAAGAACCGATTCATATCAAAGCCACAGGCACTGCATCTGGTGCCTGGGTCGGCTTATATGAAAAGGATGATCTCGACAAGTTAGGAACTGTTCCGGTATATCGTTGGTATTACATCGCAGACTATAACGGCAAGGAAGTCGATATTACTGCACAAGAATTCCTGGATGGACCGAATAGAGGCAATATTGACGTAGGCGAGTATGTTATCGTACTTTTTGGAGATGGCGGTTACGAAAAGATTGTAAAGAAAATCGAAATCAGCGTGGTCAAAAATCCAAATTATGTGCCAGGTCAGGATATGTCCATGAAGCTGGTCAATGAAACAAAGACTACCTACAAGCTGGGTGAACCGATTCTGGTCAAAGCCTCTGGCACTGATGCAGGCGCCTGGGTTGGTTTATACGGAAAAGATGAAATAGAGGACGTTGGAGCTGTTTCATCCTACCGTTGGTACTATGTTTGGGAATACAATGACAAAGAGGTCGATTTAACAAGAGTGAATCTAGACCAAAGCCTTAGACAGCGTTTAGAAGAGGGCGAGTATGCCATCATGCTTTTTGCTGATGAAGGATACGGACAAGTTGTGAAAACGATTCCGATTACGATTTCCGGAACCATCGATATCAGCCCAAGTCAATTTGAGCTTGAAGTAGAAAAGACAGAGTACAAATATGGTGAAAACGTTATGGTAAGAGCAACCGGCACAGGCATTTTTGACGGTGCATGGGTTGGGCTTTATCCTGCAAACACTGAAAACTATGAAGGTACATATTTGCGTTACTACTACGTGAAGAACAAAGAAAACCAGTTTGTAGCGATACAGGGACAGGCTGCAGGGAAGATAGAGACCACAAAACTAGACGAAGGAAAGTACAAACTCGTCCTGTTTGCCGATGATAGTTACAAATACCCGGTAAAATCCGTGGAATTTACGGTAACAAGAGACAGAGCATCTACCAAGGTGCTTCGTGAACCGGGCTGTGTTACATTCGGTAAGGAATCCGTTGTATATCAGGATGGTTACACCGAAATCAGAGAAATCCAACCATTGGGCGGACACATTTGGGGTGAAAACATCCACGTGGAAGGCACAACGAAGCATCAGCAGGCTTGTCAGCGTCCAGGATGCGAAAGAACAAAAACAACGGCATGCGTTATGGACGCAGGCGTTGTAACCAAGGCTGCCAAGGTATCCAAAACAGGGGAAAGAACCTTTACCTGTGAGAGCTGCGGCCATGTTGTGACTGCATCCATTGCAGCCATCGAGAAGGCACCGAAACTTTCTGCTACCAGTCTCACCTACAATGGAAAAGACAGAAAGCCGGCAGTAAAGGCACTTTACGATACAAACGGAGAGCTGATTGCAAAGAAATTTTATACCGTTCAGTACGAATCCTCCTGCAAAAAGGTGGGTGCGTATAAGGCAACGGTGACTTTCAAGGGTGATTATGCGGGTACGTATACTTTATCCTATAAGATTAACCCAAAAGCAGTTACACTCAAGAGTTTGACTGCCGGAAAGAAGTCCATTAAAGTGAAATGGAACAAAGCTACAGCTGAAACAAGCGGATACCGAATCGCATATTCGACGAACAAGAATTTTAAGAACGTCAAGTATGTAAAGGTTACGAAAAAGAGCCAGGCTGTAAAGACGATTAAGAATCTGAAGGCTGGCAAGAAGTATTATGTGAAGATTCGTGCATATAAGACTTCTGGAGGAAAGACTTACTATTCCGCATGGAGTAAGGTAAAATCTGTTACTACCAAAAAGAAGGGATGAGAAGGAGTAGATAAATGAAGTATAAAAAACCATTGAAAATACTGCTTTCTTTGATACTAGTCTGTACGATGATTATGGACGTTACACTGGTATCGGCTGCGGCAACCACATCCACCAACTTATTATCCAGTGAGTCTGAATATTCACTTACTACAGATAAGACGGAGTATTTAGTGGGTGAGCCAATCAATGTTACTGCGCATGCGCCATCTGGACGTAATGCGTGGGTGGGCATTGTAAAGAGCGGAAGAACATTCACTGCAGCAGACGGTCCGTCCTATTATTGGGCTTACGTGCCAAGCGGCGGCGATGAATTTAATCTTATGGCACCCCAAAACGAGGTGTACGATGAGCATTATGCCAATCTGCCTGCCGATGAACAGGCACTGATCGACCTGAAAAAACACCAGTTAATGCCAGGGGAATATGATGTTGTTCTGTTCCGTGACGGAGGTTATTCCGTTGTTGAGAGAAAGACGATCACCATAGATGCAGAATACGACATTACTTATATGCATGGTGATGAGCCTTTAACTGGCTTGACTCCTACTGTATATCGTCATTCGAAAGCAAAGAATGCAGCGATTACGCTTCCGAAAAACGTAGCAAAAGAAGGGTATACTTTTGTTGCGTGGTACGAGACAGCTGAATTGAAGGGAAATCCGGTGACTTCCATTGCAAAGGGAAGCTCTGGTGACAAAACTTACTATGCAAAATTTAACACATTTTCCTATGAAGTAACATTCGATACAGACGGTGGAAACGTTGTTGAGAAGCAGACCGTGTCTCACGATCAATATGTGACTCGTCCGGCAGATCCAGAGAAGGACGGCTTTGTTTTCCTTGACTGGGTTACTGCAAAGAATGGAACTACGCCGTTTGACTTCAGCAAGCCGATTACAGGCAATGTAACCGTGTATGCTGCATGGGTGGCAGAAGGTGCAAAGCTTGTTCAGTTTGAAACTGGTGGAGGCAGTGCGGTTCTGACACAGAGTGTGATGCCTGGAAATAAGGCAGTGAAGCCGGAAAATCCAAAACGCCAGCATTACACTTTTGACAAATGGGTAACGGCGAAAGACGGTGATCAGGAATTCAATTTTAATACAGTAATCGAGGCTGATACCACCATCTACGCAAAATGGAAACCTGTAAACTATCAGATTACCTTCGATGCAAACGGCGGAAGTGCTGTTTCCAAGAAGACCTATACCATTGAAACAAGCAGTTTTACACTTCCAACGTCTACAAGAGAGGGTTATGCTTTCAAAGGATGGAAGGATGCAAACGGAAAGTCCTATACAACCATTGAAAAAGGAACTGCAGGTAATCTATCTCTGACTGCACAGTGGGAGAGACAGACCTCTCTCTTAGTCAGTGGTACAACCCATTACGCAGGGGATCCGATTTATGTTGATGCATATTGTGAATCCGATGGTGCATGGGTCGGCTTGTACGGAAAAAATGATACACCAGGGGTTGCAGAAGCAATTAACTGGTACTATGTAGATGAATATCTTGGAGAAAAAGTAAATCTTGCCAAGATGAACAGTATCGACAGAGCAATCACACCTGGAGAGTACAAGATTATTCTTTACGGAGATCCAAGCTATAATGTGATTCTGAAGACTGTAAACATTACGATGCAGAAACACCCAAACCCTACAAAGGGGGATTTGAAGATCTCCGGGTATTCCAGATCTGATAAGGCATATAACGGTGTTGCTGAATCAGAAAGACAGAGAACCCTGTACGACTACTTCTATGGTGATGCGATTACGGTAGAAGCGACGTTAAGCGGCAGCAATACGGAAGGTGCATGGATTGGCATCCTGGGAGATGTCGATTACAGCATTGGAAGAACAAGCGGCTTTATTGGAACAAACTGGTTCTATGTTGAAGATTTTGCAGGACAGAAAGTCAATCTGAACTATGTAACAGAAAGTGTACTTTCTGCGGATGCGACGCCAATTGCATTTGCGTTGAATTATTGGATTGTTCTGGTAAGTGGTAACGGAACCATTTTAGATGCAGAACCAATCAATTACCGTACCTTCAATATGGACTGGTCCGGTAAAACCTGGGGTCCTGCAGTTAGCTCCAGACTATTAGTGGAAACAGAATGGTCCAGCAAGAATGCCAATGGCGAAAACCAGATGCCTGGAGTGACCATTAGACAGATTAATGGCCATTTTGGTCTGAAAAAAGACAACACTGGCAAGCTGGTGGAAATTACAGAAGAACTTCTGGCAGAAGGCAAAGATTATACTTTAGAATACCCTGCACAAGCAAAAAATCCGGGAACCTATAACATTAAAGTGAATTTCCCAAGCTCTGGAGGAACCTACAACTATCTGAGCACGGATCCATCCACTTATGGATTGAAAGATGGAATTCCATTCTACCTGACATCCAGCGCCAATGAATATGCAATTACATATCATCTCAATGGCGGTGTAAACCATGATGACAATCCATCTTTCTATAAGACCGGATCTGAAATTGTTTTGAAGTCACCAACTAGAAGTGATTATGTATTTGCCGGCTGGTATACGACCCATGATTTCAAAGAAGGAACCCAAATCGAAAAGATTTCCGCAAATTCTGCATCCGATATTGCGCTCTATGCAAAGTGGATCAATGAAACAGAAGCAACCTACAAAATTGCATATGTACTCAATGGCGGCGAAAATAATCTAAACAACCCTACTGGTTATACAGGTGTTGTTGATGTAAACCTTAAGGCAGCAAGAAAAGCCGGATACACCTTTGACGGATGGTTCCTGGATGCAGCATTCACAAAAGCGGCAAACGTACTGCCAAAAGGCATGACTGGGGACGTTACTCTGTATGCGAAGTTTACAAAAGGAGAAACAAAGGATAAGGTAAGAGTAGATACTTCTGTCAAAGGCGGAAGCATTACTGGAGACGTATACGGCAATGCCGGGGACACTGTGACTATCACATATAAGCCAAGCAATGATTATAAGCTTGACAGCGTGGTAGTAGACGGCGTAAACATGGACATTACCAAGTATCCATCTTCCTATACCTTTGAAAATGTGACTGGCGACCACCATATCGACGTTGTATTTAAGCTGCAGCTGGCGCAGACAAAAATGAAGAATCTTGTGACCGGTAACGGAAAAATTCAAGTATCATGGAATTCTGTAAAGCGGGCTAAGGAATACAAGGTTTACCGTTCCGCAGATGGCGGCAAGACCTACAAGACAATTGCAACAACTTCTGAACTGCGTTACATCGATACAAAGGTTAACCCAGGCAAGAAGTATTCCTACAAGGTTGCAGCAGTGGCAGGCGACATCATTGGTAAAACCAGTGCCGCAAAATCCATCAAGGCATCCAAGGCTCTGACAAGAGCGAAGATTACTTCTATCGCAGGAAAGAACGGCAAAGTAACCCTGAAGTGGAAGAAGGTTACCGGCGCAGACTGCTACAAAGTTTATCGCTCTACAGATGGCGGTAAGACTTACAAGTTTGTTGCAAAGACAAAGAAAACCGTTTACACAACAAGCAAGACACAGACTGCACAGAAGTACCGTTACAAGGTTGTTACCGTAAAGAACGGCATAGAAGGCAAGATGTCTACTCCTTGGACTGTTTCGATTTTAAAACAGGTAAAGGATACCAAGGCAACTGCAAAGAAGAAGGCAGTGACCGTGAAATGGACAAAAGCCGAAAATGCTGTAAAGTATGAAGTTTACAAATCTGTAAATGGCGGCAAGACTTTCAAGAAAGTTCTGACCACAAAGCAAACAACTGCTGTTTTCAAGAGCCAGAAGGCAGGCAAGCAGCAGTACAAGGTAAGAGCAGTAGCAGGTAATTCTTACGGCAAATTCTCCACAGTGACAAAGGTAACTGTGAAGAAATAGTGTATTTACTTAAATAGAAAGGACTCTCGGGGTATCCAAAATAGTTTGGGGTTTCTCCAAAATGCTTTGGGGTCTGGCTTTAGGGTCAGACAGTAGCCTTTACGTTAAACTCCAAAATGTTTTGGGGTCTGACTAAAACTTAAAATGAATATGAAAAACAGGGTATCCAAAATAGTTTGGGGTTTCTCCAAAATGCTTTGGGGTCTGGCTTTAGGGTCAGACAGTAGCCTTTACGTTAAACTCCAAAATGTTTTGGGGTCTGACTAAAACTTAAAATGAATATGAAAAACAGGA
>JAFWZZ010000002.1 GCA_017522185.1 Bacillota bacterium
CGTTATGCTCATACGCATCCCTCCTCCCTTTGATTTTCGCAAGAGTGTTCTCTATCAGTGAGCAACACTCCGTTCCTTTGCTCCGTAACAGCTTTCTTCATAGAACTTTCTGTTAGCCTTTCCATTGATTACGATGAAGTTGGGATTGATTTCTCTAAATCTCTTGTTCAAGTCCTTAATCATCTCATAGGCTTTCGCTCTGGATACACCCCAATCAGCTATTACTTCATTTACATCTACATATAATTTCTTTTCCATCTCTCTTCCCTCCTTTTGTTATCCACTTTTTCCTGTAACCGTTACATGATTTCTTGTAACTTGATATTATTACAAGTTTCTGTATGTCAATAGCAGTTACAAGATTTTTTGTATAAATCCATTGTTTTTTGTAAACAATCGATGTACAATGGCTATTAAGATTACAAATAAGGTTAGGAGAACTGACTATGAGATTAAGTGAATATCTTGAGATAAACAAAAAACTAAAAGAAGCTCGTACAAGCAGCGGATATACGCAGGGTGAAATGGCTAAGAAGTTGGGACTTTCTAATTCCGCTTATTCAAATTATGAAAACGGATACAGTGAGCCACCGGTTGAAGTATTAACTGCTTTTTGTGCTGAAATCGGAATCGAGTTAAAAGACTTGCTTGAGCTTGAAATCAAAGAAAAAAAACGTCCCCCAATTGAGACGTTTGCACACATTTTGGATGATATGATTGAATTGCAGGATATAGGCATCCCTGTAAGCTATAGCTTGGCAACTGAAGGAATGGAGTTACACGGCATCTATAACTTCAACAGCCCACAGCTTGCAACTATGGGAACCGGTATCGAAGAATTAAATCAGAAACTTGCTGCCGGAGAAATCAGCAGAGAAGAATACGATCAGAACATCGAAAACTTAAGAAAGATGTTCAATGTTCCTATTAAAGACTACATATATTAAGCAGACTTTAAGCACCTCAACTTACTAACTTTACTATGGAGAAATATATGAACGAATTTTTAGAAAACCTAATCATCGGTATAATCGGTGGCATTTTTTCAAGTATAATCGTATCACGAATTTTTTTAATCAGACAAAATTACCAGGACCAGCTCGATGTTTTGAGGCAAACCTTCTACTACCTTGGAGGCGTCTCTGCATTTCTGAACGTCATAGAAATCATTTTAAAAAACATACATGACACTCGTGTCGAGTTAAATAATAATCCCCATTATGCGAAAGATGGCGATTTTATTGATGCTCAGGAAACAATGGAGTCGCTGAAAAAGGGGATTTTATTAGAAAGTATTGGTAAAATAAAAGCAAACAATCAAACTATCGTTTTAAAAGAAAACAAACTACGTGAACTACAATTAGAAACTAACAATGCCGTATCCAAATTAGAAAAAGTTCCGGTAGATAATTATAAATTTGAAACCATTGATACATTTAAAAAAGAAATTGATTCTTTGGTATCGCAGTTTAATCAAATATTTTCTTCTAAATCAAAAGACTTCTTCATATTGGTCTTAAAAGATAAAATTCTAATACTCTTAGCCCTAATCTTCGTTGCTTTATGTATTCTCGCAATTATACTATAGTATTTTGTTAAATAAAATATTCAATGTTTACATCAAGGATTACATATACTAAATGACTTGGTCCCAAACTTGGTCCCACGAAAAAAAGAACCGTTGAAATTTCAACGGTTCTTGGTATTTATAGGTTATTCCCACTCTATTGTACCGATTGGCTTCGGTGTCAGATCCAGACAAACTCTGTTGATACCTTCAACTTCGTGAGTGATTCTGTGTGTGATGTGGTGTAACAGTTCGTAAGGAATTTCTTCGATAGTAGCTGTCATCGCGTCAACTGTGTTTACGGCTCTGATGATTGCTGGCCATCCTTCGTAACGCTTGTCGTCTCTTACGCCTACGGACTTGAAGTCAGGAACAGCGATGAAGTACTGCCATACCTTACCTGCTAAACCGTTCTTGTCGAACTCTTCTCTCAGGATTGCATCAGCTTCACGTAATGCGTGCAGACGATCACGAGTGATAGCGCCTAAACATCTTACGCCTAAACCTGGTCCTGGGAATGGCTGTCTATATACCATGCTGTCTGGTAAACCTAAAGCGGAGCCTACTACACGAACTTCGTCCTTGTATAACAGCTTAACTGGTTCAACTAAGCCCATCTTCATGTCTTCTGGCAGACCGCCTACGTTGTGGTGTGCCTTAACGCCGTCGGATTCTAAGATGTCTGGGTAGATTGTACCCTGGCCTAAGAATTCAATACCTTCTAACTTTGCTGCTTCTTCGTCGAATACTTCGATAAATTCGTTACCGATAATTTTTCTCTTCTTTTCTGGTTCAGCAACGCCTGCCAGCTTGTCTAAGAAGCGGTCAGTTGCGTCGATGTAGATCAGGTTTGCATCCAGTTCCTTGCCGAATACTTCGATAACCTGTTCACTTTCACCTTTTCTCATTAAACCGTGGTTTACGTGTACGCAAACCAGCTGCTTGCCAATTGCTTTGATTAATAATGCTGCAACAACGGAAGAGTCAACGCCGCCGGATAATGCTAACAGAACCTTCTTATCGCCAACCTGTGCTCTGATTTCTGCAACCTGTTCAGCGATGAATGCATCTGCTAATTCCTTAGTCGTGATACGTTCCATTGTTTCTGGACGAATGATTTTTTCCATAGTAGTTCCTCCTATTGTAAATGCATTTTGCACGAATGTCATTTTTTCCACCCTCTATTATAACCAAATGAAAAATATTCTGCAAGAATTTATATTTATTCTATGCAAAAAATACATCAAAAAATACAAAATTCCCCCTCTTCCCCCATAATTAATACTGTCATTCCCTCCAAAACTTTGATATAATATCGTGGTTGCAGATTATAAAAAATAATAAACCAAAAGTATGATAAAACTAGGGTTTATTTTTAAAATCATAAGACAAAAATATTACTATGTATCCATTACGAAAAGGAGGTGACGAATTCGTGAGTAAAAAGCAAAAAATTCGAAGCGGTCTGATTTTCGTCAGCCTCATCATCGTCTTCCTCATAGGAAGTATTCTCACCGCGAACCCACACAAGGCCCACGGTGACATCCAGGAAGTGATGAGAGACGCAGTACTGCACGAGACAGGACAGGTTAGAATCTTCGGTGACTTTACCGTCAACCCGGGCCTGGTTTCAGCCTTTGTTGTAACCGGCATTCTATTCGTCGTATGTCTCTGCATCAGACTCTTCCTTATCCCGAAGTTCACAATGGTTCCGGGCAGAATCCAGATGCTGCTGGAACAGCTGGTGAATCTGCTGGACGGCATGACACGCGGCAACAGCCCTCACAGAAATAAGTTCCTGGGCGGCTACGTCTTTGCGGTGGCGGTCTACATCTTTGTCAGCACCATTTTTGAACTGTTCGGGTTCCAGGTCGTTACGGTAAACGGTACATCCATTTCCCTGCCGGCACCACTGTCTGATATCAACGGGGCCATCTGTCTCGGATGTTTATCCTATCTGATCATCATGTCCGGCGGTATCGCAGGAAACGGCATCAAGGGCATCGGTTTAACCCTGAAGGAATTCTCCTTGCCGATTTCCATGAGCTTCCGACTCTTCGGCGCCCTGCTCAGCGGCGCACTGGTAACGGAGCTGGTTTACTACTACAGTGCCTTAAGCTACGGTCTGCCTGTGCTGGTCGGTGTCATGTTTACACTGCTCCACGCGGTAATCCAGGCCTACGTGCTGGCTATGCTGACTTCCATGTACTACGGTGAAGTCGCGGAATAGCCCTAAGCATCCCATAGAAACAAGAAACAGAAAGGTTTATGTAAGAGAGGTATATAAAATGAAAAGAAAACTTTGTGCATTATTTATTTTAACATTTGTTTTATTTACACTTGCTCTGCCGGTTTATGCAGCGGTTGACGCGACTGATGCAGCAGGCGGCACGACAAGAGCAGTTACCCAGGAAGCAGACGCTGACACAGCAAGCGAAAACGACCTGGTAGGTATGAAGGCTATCGCCTGCGGTATCGCAATCTCCTTTGCTGCCGGCGGCGGTGCAATCGGTATGGGTATTGCGACCGGTAAGGCCGTAGAAGGTCTGTCCAGACAGCCGGAAGTGGAAGGCAAGATCCGAACCAACTTCATGCTGGGTATCGTATTTATGGAAACGGCAATCATCTATGCCCTCTTGGTAATCATCCTGATTATCTTCGTAATCTAACAAAAAGAGGTGACGCAAATGCCATTAAATATTGATTTTCAGCAGATCTTTCTCCATTTGCTCAACTTCACCCTGCTTTTCGCCATTCTTTACTACCTGTTATACAACCCGGTAAAGAAGTTTATGGCAAAGCGCGATGAATACTACGCAAATATGGACAAAGAAGCAAACGCGCACTTAGAGAGTGCATTACATGACAAAGAAGAATACGCCGCTCTGATGGCCTCCGCTGATGAAGAAATCCATCAGGAAAAGGAAAAGGTCCGCAAAGAGCTGGACGAACTATACACAAGAAGGGTTCGTCAGGCAGAAGATGAAGCTGCTAAGATTCTGGCTAACGCTCGCCAGGATGCTGAAAGAGAAAAGACTAACATCATCGCAAGTGCCCAGTCCGAAATTTCCGACATGGTAACTGCTGCGACCGAAAAGATCGTCCTCCAGGCAAGCGCATCTGAAGCTTTCGAACAGTTCTTAGACGCTGCTGAAGGAGGTATGGATGATGACAGAAACTAACATCAAAACTCTGAAGCAGGCAATCCTCTACTCCATTACCGCACCTGACGAAAAGCAGGAAGCACGTTTCAAAGCTTTCCTGGCAAAGAAGTACGGTGAAGAAGTAGAGCTGACATGGGAAAAGAGTGACGCTTTCCCTGGCGGTTTCCGTTTAGAAATCGAAAACGAAATTTACGACTGGTCTGTCAACGGCAGATTTCAGCAGCTCCGTGATACTTTGACAACCGTGCCAAAGCAGAACGGTAATATTATTCCATTGATCAAAGAAACCATCGAATCCTGGACACCACAGACCATGGCACAGGAAGTTGGTACAGTGACTACAGTTGGTGACGGTATCGCTACCATCGAAGGTCTGGAAGGCGCAACTTTCGGCGAAATCCTGATCTTCGCATCCGGTGTTCGCGGCATGGTACAGGATTTACGTGAAAACGAAATCGGTTGTATCCTCTTTGATGAAAGCGATGAAGTATTTGCAGGAAGCACTGTAAAGCGTACAGGCAAGACTGCCGGCGTTCCTGTGGGCGAAGCCTTCCTGGGACGTGTAGTCAACGCCCTGGGTATGCCGATCGACGGCAGAGGCGAAATCATCGCCGACGGCTATCGTGAAATTGAACACGCTGCCCCTGGTATCATCGACCGTCAGCCGGTTAATGTATCCATGGAAACCGGTATCCTGACCATCGACGCCATGTTCCCTATCGGCAGAGGCCAGAGAGAACTGATCATCGGTGACAGACAGACCGGTAAGACAACCATCGCATTAGACACAATCCTGAACCAGAAGGGTAAGGATGTTATCTGTATCTACGTAGCCATCGGTCAGAAAGCCAGCTCCGTAGCACAGCTTGTTGAAACTCTGAGAAACCACGACGCCATGGATTACTCCATCGTGGTAAACGCATCTGCCAGTGATGCTGCTCCGCTGCAGTACATCGCACCGTATGCAGGCTGCGCATTAGGCGAATATTTCATGGAAAAGGGCAAAGACGTCCTCATCGTTTATGACGACTTATCCAAGCATGCGGTGGCATACCGTACCCTGTCTCTGCTGCTGGAAAGACCGCCTGGACGTGAGGCTTATCCTGGAGACGTATTCTATCTCCATTCCAGACTGTTAGAACGTTCTGCCCGCCTCTCTGACGAGCGCGGCGGCGGAAGCATTACCGCACTGCCTATCGTAGAAACCCAGGCAGGCGACGTTTCCGCATATATTCCTACAAATATCATCTCCATCACCGACGGACAGATTTTCTTAGAAAGTGATCTGTTCTTCGCGGGCCAGAGACCTGCCGTTAACGTTGGTCTTTCCGTATCCCGTGTAGGTGGTGACGCACAGACAAAGGCAATGAAGAAGGCTGCCGGCGCCCTGCGTCTGGACCTGGCACAGTACCGTGAAATGGAAGTATTCACACAGTTCGCCAGCGACCTGGACGATGCTACAAGAAATCAGTTAACTTACGGCCAGGGTCTGATGAGACTGTTAAGACAGCCACAGTACAACCCTCTTCAGCACCATCAGAAGGTTGTCATTCTGGTTACTGCACTGGCTCACTTATTACAGGATGTGCCATTAGACCAGATCAGCGACATGAAGATGGCTCTCTTAGAGCATTTCGACACTGCACACTTTGATCTTTGCCAGCGTATCAACGAAACAAGACAGCTGAGCGATGAAGATAAAGACGAAATCATCCGCATTTCCAAAGACTTCATCCAGCGCGCTATGAAATAAGGTGATGTCCTATGGCAAACACAAAAGAAATTAAAAACAGAATCAAAAGCGTTCACGATACCCAAAAGATTACCAACGCCATGTATCTGATTGCATCCACTAAGATGCAGAAGGCAAAAAAGGAGTTGGAAATGACAAAGCCTTACTTCAACGAACTTCGTACTGAAGTAAAACGCATCTTCCGTAGGGCTAATCATGTAAACAGCATTTACTTCTATCCAAAGACAGAAGAAATCGACTATCCGGGTACCTACGGCATTCTGGTTATCACTGCAGACAAGGGTCTTGCCGGCGCTTACAACCAGAACGTACTCAAAGAAGTCAATCATCTGATCCAGGATCACGATGATGTGAAGCTTTTCGTGGTAGGCGAATACGGCAGACACTATTTTGAGTCTCACGATGCACCAATCGAAGAAAGCTTCCACTTCACAGCACAGAATCCGACACTGGAACGTGCCAGAGAAATTTCCGGCATCCTGCTGGAAAAATACCTGCGCAAAGAAATCGTAAAGCTTTTCGTAGTCTTCACAGACTTTGCTAACGGTTTTTCTGGCGGTGATGCAAAATCCATGAGACTCCTTCCTTTCCACCGTGACGAGTTCAGCTCTGAACATCAAGAGGTCGGAGAAGCTGGGTACGATCCACATTTTGACTTTGACCCTTCCGTAGAAGAAATCCTGGATTTCACCATGCCAAGCATGCTGACAGGTTTCGTATACAGTGCTCTTGTAGACAGCTTCTGCTGTGAACAGAATGCACGTATGACAGCCATGGATGCGGCAAATCAGAACGCACAGAATCTGTTAGACGAACTGCAATTACAATATAACTATGTGAGACAGGGTGCCATCACGCAGGAAATCACAGAAATTTCCTCTGGTGCCAAAGGTCTCGCCCAAAAGAGAAAAAAGAACGAGGGAGGTAAGCTGTAAATGACAGGCAAAATCGTACAGGTTTCCGGCTCAGTCGTTGACGTTAGATTTGAGCCTGGACACCTACCTAAAATAAAAGAAGCGCTGACAGTTGAGGTTGACGGCCAGGAAGTTGTTATGGAAGTTGCCCAGCACATCGGCGATTATACTGTTCGCTGCATCATGTTAGCAGGTTCCGAAGGTCTTGCTAGAAACATGAGTGTCAACGCAACAGGAAACAACATTCAGGTTCCTGTTGGTGAATGCACATTGGGACGTATGTTTAACGTTCTAGGCCAGCCAATCGACGGCGGCGAAGCAATCCCTGCGGAGCAGGAACGCTGGAACATCCACCGCAAAGCTCCATCTTTTGACGAACAAAGCCCTGCGGTAGAAATCTTAGAAACCGGTATCAAAGTTATCGACCTGCTGGAACCATATCCAAAGGGCGGTAAAATTGGTCTGTTCGGTGGTGCCGGCGTAGGTAAAACCGTATTAATTCAGGAAATGATCCATAACGTTGCTATGGAGCACGGCGGCTACTCCATCTTTACCGGTGTAGGCGAACGTTCCAGAGAAGGTAACGACCTGTGGCACGAAATGCACGACGCAGGTGTATCTGACAAGACTGCTTTGGTATTCGGTCAGATGAACGAAGCCCCTGGCGTACGTATGCGTGTTGCATTATCCGGTCTGACCATGGCAGAATACTTCCGTGATCAGGAAAACAAAGACGTATTATTATTCATCGATAACATCTTCCGTTTCGTACAGGCTGGTTCCGAAGTTTCCACACTGCTGGGCCGTATGCCATCTGCCGTAGGTTATCAGCCTACACTGGCTGGCGAAATGGGTGCCCTGCAGGAGCGAATCACTTCCACAAAGAAGGGTTCCATCACTTCCGTGCAGGCGATTTACGTACCGGCCGACGACTTAACTGACCCGGCTCCGGCTACAACATTCTCCCACCTGGATGCGACAACTGTATTATCCAGAAAAATCGCAGAACAGGGTCTGTACCCTGCTGTTGACCCTCTGGAATCCACTTCCAGAATCCTGGAACCATCCATCGTAGGGGAAGAACACTACCGTATCGCACGTACAGTACAGGAATACCTGCAGAAGTACAGCGAACTGCAGGATATCATCGCAATCCTGGGTATGGAAGAACTGAGTGATGAAGATAAGCTGGTTGTAAAGCGTGCAAGAATGCTGCAGCGTTTCTTATCCCAGCCTACTTTCGTAGCTGAAAAGTTCACAAACATCCCTGGTGTTTACGTTCCAATTCACGAAACACTGCGTGGTTTCGCAGCGATCATCGACGGCGAAGTAGACGATCTGCCAGAAGCTGCATTCTTCAACGTAGGTACTTTAGACGAAGCAATGGCAAAGGCAGAAAGAATAAAGGCTGGTGAGTTCTAATGACACCTTTTAACTTGCGTGTATTAGCACCAGACCACCCATATTATGAAGGGGAATGTGAATTTCTGGTGGTTTCAACCAACGAAGGTGAATACGGTGTCCTTGCACACCATAACAACACCATTCTGGCCATCGTACCTGGTGAAATCCGCATCAAAACGCCAAACGGCGAATCCATGAAGGCAGCCGTTTCCTACGGCATGATGCGAGTAGAAAACAACGATGTTCTGATCCTGGTCAACACCATCGAAAATCCTGACGAAATCGACGAAGCCCGTGCCCGCCGTGCCGCAGAAGCAGCCCAGGAAGCCCTGCTCCACCAGCAGAGTAAGAAGGACTACATTCAGGCAAAGGCAAAGATGGCAAGAGCCATGAACCGATTGAAAGTAAAGAATAATGCGAAATAAAAAAGGCGGCAATATTGTTGTTCGAGACAAGCACACAGGCGAAACAATCATAGACAACGTACTCAGAGGGTTTGGGGAGTTTGATAAAATTAGTATCAAACTCCATCCAAACCCTTTCTTCGTATCCTTGTATGATTGTCCTTCGCCTTCGCGAAAAGTCTCTCACAGCAATATGCCGCTTTTTATTTACAGACACTAATGCGCAACCATAGGGTCTTTTTTTGCAATCATACTGCGCTGAGAAAAAATAACGCAACCATGACAGCCATTTCAAATGATTGTACTGCGCAACAGAAGAATCTACAGTGTCATATTCCCTTGCGGGGACTACTTAATTTGTAAGTTATCCTGCTTTGCCCTGTAGGATATGAACTTTTGCCTAAAAAGACGTTACATTGCATCAGATTAGTGCCAAATCCTTAAAAGAAAGCGATAATTCCTGTCTTAAAGACGGCTCCCCTTATGATTGGCGCAGTACGAAGCTGTTTTTTGACGATATGGTTGCTTTTTTTCATTTGAACGCAGTAACATTAAAAAAATTCAGCTCATGGTTGCGTGTTTACCCCGCTCCATTTCCCTGATTCTATCACATACCGCCAGTCCCAGCGCGTAGGTCCGCTCATCCGGCTTCGTTACCACCGGACGCTGCAGGAGCAGGTATGGATTATATGGATTAAAGATATTCAGAACCAGCACTATCAGCGTCAGCAGCAGTATACCCACAGCCTTCAGAACGCCCAGGCCGCCGCCGAATGCAATCACCAGCGCCAGCACCAGGGCAAGGGTAATCCCGTAGCCACTGTACGCCGTACCACATTCGCTATCGTAAACAGGCGATTTCTTTAGCTGCTCCATGGAGATGCCCTTCTCGTCGGCATAAGTCAGCATGGAAACGGCAGCGTGTTCACACCCGTGGTGCATGCGAAACTGTTCTCGAAGGGGCTCACTGATATAGCTTTTATGTCGGGCGAAGTTTACGATGAGTATGGGCATATAGGCTCCGACGGCAAAGACTGTCACGGCAATTCCTATGCGAAAGTCTCCCCAAAAGAATGCACTGAAAACAGCTGCCAGGTCTGCCAGAAACAGCACCAGCATGCTTTTGAAGACAAACCCGTCCTGTTTCTCAAAGGGCTTTTCCATCTCTTCCATTGCCGCCTTTAGTTCTTCTCTTTTACCTTCTAAAAGCTTCATCTCCCTGCCTTCATAATAGCCCAGAACGGCATTGTCACCCTTCATTTTTGTATTGTAAACTAACAGGCAATGACTGCCTGAGAATCCTCCATACATTAGATTTCTCCTGAATTCAGCCTACTTCTTCTCTCTCGCCATCGGATCCGGTCTGTGCTTTGCGGTAAATGCATCCACCGTAATCTTCATCACGTTGACCGCAGAGACCATTTTATCGGTAAATTCGAAATCGCGGCCGGTCTGGGACTTCATGAACAGGGACAGTCCCTCTTTCTTCGCTTCTACATCGTCCAGAATTTCTACAGTACCGCTTCCCATGATGGAAGAATAGGATGTGCCGTACTGGCAGGCAACTTTTCCGTCAAAAGGTTCCACCTCACAGTTCATCTCGAAGAACACATTCGGGTTCTTACGCATCACGTCAATCTTACGGCCCTGCAGTCCGCCGTGCATATACAGCACCAGTTGATCGTCTTCCAGGGTATAGCCGTAGTTCAGCGGCACTAGATAAGGCATCCCGTCGTCTACCATTGCCACGTGAACGATTTTACATGTATCTAAAATCCTGATGATTTCATTTCTGTCTGTTACTTCTAATTCTCTTCTTGTAATTCCCGGTTTCATAAAAAAAGCCTCCTCTACTATACTCTTTCTCAAGTATAGCAGAGAAGACCTAGTTTGTCACTTTACATATTCAACAGGCACAGTGCCGCTACAATCATCACCAGTGCGACAGCCTTTTTCCTGCTCAGTTTCTCATGGAAACAGAGTAGACCTACAAGGGTGATGGTAATCAAGGTCGCCACACTGTACACCGGATAGGCGATGACTGCGTCCACACTGCCCAGTGCCAGCAGCAGGAATCTGGCAGAGAAATAGTTTGGAATCCCAATCAGCATACCGAACAAGAGGTCCGCTTTTCCAAACTGCATCTTTCCAATCAACATAATCGCGCACGTCAGAAGCAAAGCGGTTCCAAAGGTTATCAGCAAAAACCCGTCTTTACCTCCTGGCGGACCGACCTGCTCATAAATATTTGACATGGCATCTGCCATACCGCTGCCGATCAGAACCAGCAGCAGCCACAGTTTCTTATTGCCTTCTTTGATAGACTCCTTTTCAAACTGGATAACCACGATGGCTGCAAGAGCCAGTATGATGCCCAGGATTTGCAGAGCTTCCGGCATTTCACCAAATATCACCACTGCCATCAGCGTAGGAATCAGAACCCCCAGCTTCATAAAAGTAGAAGAAAGTACAATGCCGTTATGTTTCATATTGTATTTCAGCAGCATGAAACCACCCAGATAAAGGGCTCCCGTGGTCAGACCCAGTCCCAAAATCACTGCCCCTCCCTGAGACAGTGTTTCACCCAGCGTGTACTCCATGAAAATAAAGGCAAGCACGGTGCAGATTCCGTAATTAGCCAGGAACATGGCCATTTCGCTTTTGATGTAATGCTCGCTGAGCCGCATGAAGATGGATACACAGGCACTGCTGACAATGGCTAAAACCAAATATATCATCTCTTTTTATCCTTCATAAACTGATAGTACTGATATGCAAACACGCCGAAAATCACGGTGTACAGGCCCACGAGCCCACCCAGCAGGGATGCAATGACTGGTGAATCGTAAATAAACGTTGCGTTGAGTAGCTGGGGCAGCAGACAGCAGCAGTAGATTACGATCAAAGGAATCAACCTGCCTTTGAACACCCGGTTCATCATTTCCATTCTGGATGCCTCGTCGCAGAAGATGCTTTCTTCCCCCACCGTCTGACTGGCAGGTTTCCTGAAATAGCTGTAGCCAAAAGCGTCCTGCAGGTATTCCCATCCGCAGTCTGCAAACATCTGCACGTATTCCTCTTTATTCTTCAGGCCTTCCTGGTTATAGTCCAGCTGGTAGATGACATCTTCCGGCTCGCAGCTTTCAAAGTGGTACATGCCCAAACCAGTCATCCTAACAAACTTCCAGCCGGACTTGTGCATGTTGCGAAGATACGCTGCTTCCTTTTCATACTGCATGATATTAAAAAACTTTACCTCTTTCTTATTGCTCACGACCGCTCACCTCCATCGCCGTCTGATATAACCGCTGAATCCGCTTCAGTTCCAATCCCAAAACTTCTTTTCCCAAATCTGTAATACAGTACAGTTTCCTTTTTTCTTCTGCCCTGACGAAGTGAATCAGGCCATCCTTTTCCATCTTCGACAGGCTGCCGTACATGGTTCCCGGCGTCAGACGGATTTCGCCACCGGTCAGTTCTTCCACCCTCTGCACGATACCGTAGCCGTGGTTCGGTTCCTGCAGGCAGAGCAGAATATAGAAGCCGGTTTCCGTCATGGGAACATATACTTTCCGAATATGGGCGTCCATAAAGCCTTCCTCCTTCCTATATCGCACTGCGATACTTCTTCTTGTCATTAATATATCGCAGTGCGAAGTATTTGTCAACAACAAAAACGTCCCACTTGCACAGACACCCATCCCCGTCTATAATAAACTCATACAGGAGGTAACGATTATGCTTAACATAAATACGATTAAAATCGGTTTTATCGGCTATGGCAACATGGCCAATGCCATCGCAAAGGGGCTCGTCCGGTCCGGCGCGGTGCAGCCAGACCAGCTCTTTGCCGCCGCCAGAGACTACGATAAGCTTTGCAGAAACGCCGCAGAGCTGGGCATTCAGCCCTGCAAAGACACATCGGTATTAGCCGATCTCTGTGACATCCTCTTCATCGCCGTAAAACCATATCAGATAGAAGGTGTTATGGCACCACTGGCGGACAAACTACAGAACAAAATCATCATCTCCGTTGCCGCAGGCATCTATCATGAGGATTTGGAACACATCCTGCCGGAATCCCATCACCTGGCGACAGTGCCTAACACACCGGTGTCCGTGTGTGAAGGCGTCTTTGTCTGCGAGGCAGAACACAGCCTGACTGCGGACGAGACGATCTTGGTCCAGGAACTGCTAGAATCCATCAGCGTTGTCCGTTTTGTTGACCGGGACCACATGAATATCGCCAGCACCATATCCGGCTGCGGCCCTGCCTTTGCATCCATGTTCATCGAAGCATTGGGCGATGCGGGCTGTAAACACGGCCTGACCAGAGATACCGCCTATGCCCTGGCCGCGCAGATGCTGGCTGGCACAGGCAAAATGGCCATCGAATCGGAGAAGCATCCCGGCCAGCTGAAAGATGCGGTCTGTTCCCCAGGCGGTACCACCATCGTCGGCGTTTCCGCCCTGGAACAACACGGCTTCCGCTATGCCGTCATCGACGCCATTGATCAGATTCAGAAGAAATAACGACACCAAAAAAGAGCTCTGTAAGAGAGCTCTTTTTTTCATATGATAATTTACTGTACCATTAGATAACCAAAATATGCACCATAACATATCAGTAACACCAATCCGCCAACACGGTCCAGTTCCTTCTTTCTAGCGATACAAATCCAAAGAAGAACGCCTGCACCGAAAGCAATCATACAGTCAAAGAGGAATTTCTCTGCGAAAACAATTGGAATTATCAGCGCAGATGTGCCTACTACGAACAAGATATTGAATATATTGCTTCCCACAATATTACCGATGGCGATATCTGCTTTGCCGCGACGTGCTGCTACCACAGAGGTTACAAGCTCCGGCAAGGAGGTTCCGAATGCCACGATGGTAAGGCCGATGAGACGTTCACTCATGCCGAAGATTTTTGCCAGTTCCGTCGCTGCATCTACCGTAATATCACTGCCGAATATGATGAGACCCATGCCGATGATGCCTTTGATAATCAGCATTGGGAAGCTTCCGCTGACGATAACTTCTTCCGTCTGCATCAAACCCTTATTACACATGACGAACATATAACTTAGGTATGCGATAAAGCATCCCCACAGAATGATTCCGTCCATGAAGCCAATTTCTCCATCTGCATAGCCTAAATAAGCAAAGACTGCTGTAATAGCCAGCATGAATGGAATTTCATAGTGAACTGTAGTCTTGGATACGGCGATGACTGTAATCACAGATGCCAACCCTAGAATCACCAAAATATTCATGATGTTACTGCCCACAACATTCCCTACCGTAATGTCGGCAGTTCCTTTCAGTGCAGCCGCAATGCTAACCGCCGCCTCTGGTGCGCTGGTTCCCATAGCCACTACGGTAAGACCAATGACCAGCTGCGGGATACCAAATCTGTCCGCGATTCCAGATGCACCTTCTACAAACCAGTCTGCACCCTTTACCAGCAGGAAGAACCCGATAGCAAGCAATGCCAGTTCTATAAGAATCGTCATATATGTATTACTCCTTCTTGCATAAAAATCCTTACCTATTATAGAGGAACTCCTCTGCATCGTCAACCTGAAAAGAGGGAATTCATACTTTTTTCATATATGCTATATAGCCACTAAAAATACATCCGCCAAAAATCGAATCATTCCCGGCAGCAAATGCAACAACATGACCGGTATGGATTTTATGAACGCGTATCGAAGTTCTTTTTGTATCTGTTCTTTCACACAGAACCCAGACTTTCCACCAAATTTCATCGAAAAACGGCAGCGTCCCTTCGGACACTGCCGTATAAAAATCTAAACGCAACAACGCCACGGGGCAAATCAGCCCGAATTGTGCGTACAAATCGATTTCCGTAATCCCTAAATAGGGAGATAATTTGGTTCGTGGCTAGGCGCACGGTATTTCGAGAAGCGGAGCGTACCTGTAGTACGTGAGCACCGAAGGGATGTCGAGCAACAACGCCACGGGGCAAATTAGCCCTTATTTCACGTTGGAAGATTCACGCAAGATTACGTCATGTGCACCGCCTTCTACGATGGAAGTTGCGGATACTAATGTAATCTTTGCCTTTTCCTGTAATTCCTTAATGGATAATGCACCGCAGTTACACATGGTGGATTTCACCTTTGTTAAGGACAGGTTTACGTTGTCGTGCAGGGAACCTGCGTATGGAACGTAGGAGTCTACGCCTTCTTCGAACTTCATTCTTGGGTCGCCACCCAGGTCGTATCTCTGCCAGTTACGAGCACGGCTGGAACCTTCGCCCCAGTATTCCTTCACGTAAGTACCATTTACGTTCAGCTTGTTTGTTGGGGATTCATCGAATCTAGCGAAGTATCTGCCCAGCATGATGAAGTCAGAACCCATAGCTAATGCTAATGTCATGTGATAGTCATATACGATACCGCCGTCGGAACAGATTGGAACGTAGATGCCTGTTCTCTTGAAGTATTCGTCTCTTGCTTCAGCAACTTCGATTACTGCGGAAGCCTGACCACGGCCAATACCCTTCTGTTCTCTAGTGATACAGATGGAACCGCCGCCGATACCGATCTTAACGAAGTCAGCACCAGCTTCTGCTAAGTAGTAGAAACCTTCTGCGTCTACAACGTTGCCGGCACCGATCTTCACAGTGTCGCCGTATCTTTCTCTTACCCATGCGATGGTATCTGCCTGCCATTCGGAGTAACCTTCGGAGGAGTCGATACATAATACGTCAGCACCAGCTTCTACCAGTGCAGGGATTCTTTCTTCGTAGTCACGAGTGTTTACACCTGCGCCAACGATATATCTCTTGTGTTCGTCTAATAATTCGTTAGGGTTTGTCTTATGTGTTTCGTAGTCTTTTCTGAATACGAAGTGAGTCAGTCTCTGGTTTTCGTCAACGATTGGCAGCGCGTTCAGCTTGTGATCCCACAGCATATCGTTTGCTTCGCTCAGTGTGCAGCCGTCCTTTGCGTAAACCAGCTTTTCAAATGGTGTCATGAATTCGCTGATCTTTGTAGCAGGATCCATTCTGCTTACACGGTAGTCTCTGCTTGTTACCAGACCTACCATCTTACCTTCAGCAGTACCATCTTCTGTTACCGCGATTGTGGAGTGACCTGTTCTTGCTTTCAGTTCTAAAACGTCAGCTAAAGTCTGGTCAGGTCTTAAGTTTGTATCGCTCTTTACGAAACCAGCCTTGTAGGACTTTGCTCTCTTAACCATTGCAGCCTGGTTTTCAACAGACTGGGAACCAAAGATAAAGGAGATACCGCCTTCCTTTGCCAGAGCAACAGCCATCTTATCGTCGGAAACAGCCTGCATAACTGCAGATACTAATGGAATGTTCGCAGAAATTGCAGGTTCTTCACCCTTCTTGAATTTAACAATTGGTGTCTTCAGGCTTACATTATCTACAATGCAATCCTTGGAAGAATGACCTGGGATTAATAAATACTCGTTAAATGTTCTTGATGGTTCTTTGACAAAAATCGCCATGAAATAATACCTCCTATAATATTTCCTAAAATTATCGCTATAATTAAAACATACAATACAAAACGGACGGCGCAAATACACGCCGCCGTATATTTAAACTATTTTACCTTTTTTCACTCCCTTTTGCAAGCCAAAACGGGAGATTTTTTTGGAAGTTTATTGCAAATTCTAAGTAAAATAAGACCAAATTTCTATTTTGTCAAAAGCCGTTTTACGATATACTATTAGCAACGAAAAAGAAGGAGGCAGTATGCATTTACCCGCAATGATTACAGACCTGGCAGTCATGCTTTTGACAGCCGGCGTCATTACAATAATATTCAAAAAAATAAAGCAACCCTTGATCATCGGCTACATATTAGCGGGCTTTCTCATCAGTCCATATTTTCCGATGTTCTTTAACGCAAAGGATGTAGCGGCCATCGACCTTTGGAGTGAAATCGGGGTCATTATCCTGATGTTCCACATCGGTCTGGAGTTCAACCTGCACAAGCTGGCGAAACTGGGCGGTACAGCCATCATCTCGGCTTTGATCAAAATGTCAGGCGTTCTGCTGGTCGGTTTCACCTTAGGCACCATCCTTGGTCTGAGTCCGATGAACAGTCTCTTCCTGGGCGTAATGCTGTCGATCAGTTCCACTGCCATCATCCAGAAAAGCTTCGAAGAACTCCACGTATCTAAGAAAAATTACGCACAACTTGTCATGGGCACCTTGATTATCGAGGACATCGTCGCCATTTTTATGATGGTTATCCTCTCCACCCTGTCTGTCAGTCAGAACGTGGAAGGCGGCGACCTGATGATCAGCCTGGCGCTGATGCTATGCTACCTGATGGTCTGGCTGATTCTGGGCATCTATCTGCTGCCGGGATTTTTGAACCGTGCCATCAAATACATGAACGACGAGATGCTGTTGGTTCTTTCCTTAGGCGTATGTTTCGGCAACGTGCTCATCGCCAATATGCTGGGCTTCTCCGCTGAACTGGGCGCATTCCTGGCCGGCTCCCTGCTGGCTGGCACTGTTCACGCAGAACGCATCGAGCACATTTCAAAAGGCGTAAAGGATATGTTCTCCTCCATCTTCTTCCTCTCTGTAGGCATGATGGTAGACCCTGAGGCCATCGTCACTTACGCACCGATGATTATTCTCATCGTCGTGGTTGCCATTATCACAAAGTTGGTTTTCTCCAGCCTGGGCATGATCCTCAGTGGACAGACCCTGGATACCGCTATCAAAAGCGGTTTCTCTCTTGCACCAATCGGAGAATTCTCTTTCATCATCGCATCTCTCGGCGTCAGTCTGGGTGTCATGGAAGAATATCTCTATCCGATTATCGTATCTGCCGCTGTTATCACGACCTTCCTGACACCAACCTTAATCAAAAACGCCGGCCGCGTTTCCACCTGGTTAGAGGCGCACCTGCCGGAACGCACTCTGTCCAGACTGAACAAATACACGTCTTCCAATCAGACCGACGACGCGAAGGACAAAGACTGGAACAACTACATCAAGACTACCTTCTCCCGGATCCTGATTTACGGGGTCATCATGCTAGTCATCGCCGAAACCGGCATTCAGCTTCTGGATCCGTTCCTTGGTAATCTGTTCCCTCACCCAGGCAATACTACCGCAGACATTCTGACCTGCCTGGTCATTTATCCGGTTATGGCATTATTCGTGCGTCCGATGCTCAACTTCCACAGTGACTTCTTTACGGCCCTGTGGCTGAAGACCCGAGCGAATCATTTTCCGCTGATTGCCATGACCACGCTGAAGTTCCTGGTCATCGCAGTCATTGCGATTATCCCATTGCGTGTATTCTTCGGATTCCATCCGATGGTGATTCTGGTACCGGTTATCATTATTCTGATGTTTACCAGCGGCAGCGGCATCTTCTCCACGCCGTATCTCCGTCTGGAAACCAGGTTCCTGCGAAACCTGAACGAGCGTATCCTGGAAGGCGCCAACAAAGACGGCCTCCAACAGGCATGGCTGGATGAAGAGCTTCATATCATTTCCCTTATCGCGCCTGACAATGCGGACTTCCTGGGGAAACCACTGAAGGCGCTCCAATGGGGCAGACGGTTCAACGTCCACGTGGTGAAGATCCGTCACAAAGGCAAACAGACCATCCTGCCCGGCCCGAAGGCCACAATCCAGGCCGGCGACAAAGTTTTCGTCATCGGCGAACTGAAGGCCATCGAAAACTTCTACACCCTGGTCAAGATGGAACCGGCCCGTACACCTCGTACCCTGAAAGAATTCATGGACAGCGGCTATCCCGACCCGGAAAACGCACTGGCCATCTGTGCCGTTCATGTACACGGCTCAGAATCCTATGCAAACCGCCCGCTAAAGAGCGGCAGGATCCGTCACAAATATCACTGCGTTGTCCTGGGCATGCAGCAGGACGGCTATCCGATCATATTACCGGATATCAACAGGGTTATTCTGAAAGACGACATCCTCTGGGTCATGGGCTCCAACAATAACGTGGGCGCCCTGGTGGCAGAAAGCTCCATTGAAGAGGCGGTAGAAGAGGCCATTGAGGATACGAATCAATAATTCCTATTTTGATACTAAAAGAAGCTAGAGTGTATACTTTTTTCGTTAAAGATATACACTTTAGCTTCTTTTTTATGTCTCTAGTAAACATCTCCCGAATGGGCTTCCTAAACTACTACCTATGAGTGAGACACGCAATTTTTAATTTAGGTAAATGGTCATACCTAATATGGGCCACACTTTGTGTGGAAACTGTGGTATAAATAAACTATGAAAGGATCACAGTTATGACCAGAAAAAGAACTCTA
>JAFWZZ010000003.1 GCA_017522185.1 Bacillota bacterium
AACCTTCTGACCTAAGCCGTATCTTTCGAATAATGTCTTTGTGATAGCAGCTGTCAGAGTTGTCTTACCGTGGTCAACGTGACCGATTGTACCGATGTTAATATGCGGTTTAGTTCTTTCAAATTTTGCTTTTGCCATTTTGTAAATCTCCTTTTATAAACAACAAATTAAAAAATTGGAGCTGTTGAGCAGACTCGAACTGCCGAACCTCTTCCTTACCAAGGAAGTGCTCTACCAACTGAGCTACAACAGCCCATTACGTTGCCATACAACATTTTTATGGTACTATATTTTTGTCCCGTTGTCAACAACAGGAATGAGAAAAAATCAAGGCTTTAGCTGTGTTTCGATCTTCTTTTTGATCCTCTGGATGGCATTGTCAATAGCTTTTGCCGGACGGCGCAGTTCCAGGGCAATCTCCCGGTAGTTCTTCCCCTTCAGCATCTCTTTCCATACTTTGCTCTCCAGCGGGCTGAAGATGTCCCTGTCGTTTTCCTTCAGATAATCCACGACTTCCTTCATCAGCATCATGGATTCCGGATCCGTATCAGGGCTGCTGCTGGCAAAGTGTTCCGCAAACGCACCTTCTGCGCCTTCCTCCGCACCGCTTCCCATATGCAAAGGTACAGATTCGTTGAGAATCTGATGTTTCTGCCTGTTGGCGCCTTTGATGGCGTTGGTGATCTGTCTGGTAATGCACAGCTCCGCAAAGGTGCGGAAAGACGCATCCTTCTCTTCGTCGAAGTCACGAATGGCCTTAAAAATGCCAATCATGCCTTCCTGGATGACGTCTTCGTTGTCACCGCCTGCGATATAATAAGTCTTGGATTTGATCTTTGCCAGTTCCTTATATTTATCAATCAGATATTCATAAGCCGTTCCGCTGCCCTCCTGCGCCATCTTCACGATGGATTCGTCGGTCAGCACGTTCAAATCCTTATTTCTCATCTCTTTGTCTTCTCACCTCATACATGAGCACTGCCGCCGCATTGGACGCGTTGAGGGATGTGATTTCTCCCACCATCGGCATGGAAACCACGAAGTCACACTTCTTGCGTACCAGCTGACTGATGCCGAAACCTTCACTGCCGATAACGATGGCCAGTTTTCCTGTCAGGTCCTGCTTGTAATAGGTCGTGCCGCCCATGTCGCAGGCCGCCACCCAGAAACCATCCTCTTTCAGCTGGTCGATGGTCTGTCCGATGTTGGAAACCTTCACGCACGGCATATATTCGATGGCGCCGGCAGAGGATTTCGCAACTACCTCCGTCAGGCCGCAGGATCTTCTCTTCGGAATGATCACACCGTGAGCCCCTGCGCATTCTGCAGTTCTCATGATGGCACCCAGGTTATGCGGGTCTTCCAGGTTATCCAGAATAATAACAAAAGGAACCTCACCCTTCGCTTCCGCCTTGGCATAGACATCCTCCAGTGTGCTGTAGCTGTAAGCGGATGCGTAAGCAATCACACCCTGGTGTGGTCTGCCGCATGCAATACGGTCCAGCGTCTGCTTATCACTCTGGTAAAGGGGAATGCCCTTGTCCTTCGCCATGGCTACAATCTTGGTAACAGAGCCTTCTGCGCCTTTACCTACCAGAATCTTCTCGATTTCACGGTCATTCTTCAGCGCTTCCATCAAAGGATTTCTTCCAATAATGACGTTTGCCGCCGGTGCCTCATCAAAACTCTTCTCCGGCTGACGTCTTTCCATTCTCTCCGCTCTTGCCGGTTTCGCTGGCTTCTGGTCGCGTTCCACGTAACGCTTTCCCTTGCGCGCATTGATTTCAGCCCAGTCGCGTTTATTCTTAGCCATGTTTCACTCTCCTATACTCAAAAAACTGGTAGCGGATGCAGTTTTCTTCCTGCATATCGCTTTCCCATACGATTTCGAACTCTCCTAATGCATCCAGATCCACAAAGTGGGTGTCTGCGCCTTCAAAAGACGCATAGATCTTTGTGATGTAGCAGGTATCGCATTTGTGCAGAAAATCGCGGTATACTTTGCCGCCGCCCATGATCATCACGTCGTCCGTGTTACGACCGGCCAGAATCTGATCCAGTTCCGCCTCGCTGTGAACGACGGTCACGCCGTCTCGTTTAAAATCCCGATTGGTCGTCAGAACGATGTTTTCCCTCTTCGGCAGCGGTTTTCCGCCAGGCAGGCTTTCCAGCGTCGGTCTGCCCATGACAACCGTTTTCCCGGATGTCTTTTCCTTAAAGAATTTTAAATCACCAGGCAGGTGGCACAGCAGGCCGCCGTCTTTTCCAATCGCCCAGTTTTGATCTGCTGCTAAAATCAGCTTCATTGTTTTCCTCCATTATATAGCCACAGGAATGTTGGTAATCTGCGGGTTCTTCTGATAATCTTCGATGATGATGTCGTCTACGGTAAAATCATAGAAATCCTTCACATCCGGATTCAGTCTGAACTTCGGTGCCGGATACTGCGGTCTCTTGATCATTTCTTCGATAACAGGAATGTGACGATCGTAGATGTGTGCATCAGAGATAACGTGAACCAGTTCACCCGGTTCATAGCCGCAAACCTGTGCCAGCATGTAGATCAGCACAGAATACTGCACGACGTTCCAGTTGTTAGCCGCCAGAATATCCTGGGAGCGCTGATTTAGGATGCCGTTCAGTTTGTTGCCGGTCACGTTAAAGGTCATGCTGTAAGCACATGGCTCCAGCCCCATCTCCATCAGGTCACTGAAGTTGTAGATGTTAGTCATGATTCTTCTGGAATACGGTGTATTCTTCAACTGCCAGATGACATTATCCACCTGGTCCATTTCGCCCTGGGCGAACTGATATTTTACGCCCAGCTGATAACCGTAAGCCTTACCGATAGAGCCTGTTTCGTCGGCCCAGGAGTCCCAGATGCGGGTCTTCAGATCGTTTACGTTGTTGGATTTCTTCTGCCAGATCCACAGCATTTCTTCTACCGCAGATTTAATCGCTGTTGGTCTCAGCGTCAGTGCCGGAAATTCTTCCTGCAGGTTATAACGGTTTACCACACCGAAAGTCTTGATGGTGTGGGCCGGTGTACCGTCTTCCCACTTCGGACGGACCTTCTGTCCTTCGCTGGAAAAACCGTTATCTAGGATTTCCTGACACATGTTTACAAATAATACATCAGCTTTACTCATGTTTTTTACTCCTCAATCCTTGCAAGGGCCTGTGCAATAACGTCCTCCATGCGCTCGTACTCTTCCATCAGATACAGATAGCCGATCAGCGCCTCGAAAGCCGTCGCCAGTTTATAGGTCACGGGGGAAGCACTGCGGGCCTTGGACGTGGTCTTATGGTTGCGGGCACGTTTTACCAGTCTGATTTCCTCTTCCGTCAGAAAATCGTTCATTAACGATTTAACCGCCTTGGCCTGTCCGTCAGCACAGACATACCGGATTGCGCTGCGGTGCAGCTTGTCCGCACGGATTTCTCCCTGATCCATGACATATTTTCTTGCATATATTTCATAGACGGCATCGCCTAAAAAAGCCAATGCCGTCGTGTTCATATCTTTTGGTTGCTGTTTCATGATTAGTCAAAAATAATCTGCACACCCTGTGGTGTATCCTTCAGAGTAACGCCTTTTTCCTTCAGAATATCTCTGATTTCGTCAGCTCTTGCGAAATCCTTTGCCTTTCTTGCTGCCTGTCTTTCGTCAACCAGCGCCTGGATTTCAGGATCTACCGGAACATCCAGTTCTGTCTGCAGCAGACCTAATACATCGGCAAATTCCATCAGGGTTTCCATGGATGCCTTTGCAAAAGCCTTGCTTGCGCCGTCTTTGATTGCTGTGTTAATTGCAGTAACCAGTTCGAATACAGCACTAATCGCATCAGCAGTATTCAGGTCGTCGTCCATGGCTTCCACGAAGGCAGCTCTGTATTTTTCATAGCCTGCGAAAGCAGCTTCTTCTGCTTCGGTCATACCGCCATCAGCACCAACACCCATCAGGTAGTTCAGGTTTTCCTTGCAGTTTTCCATTCTTGCAAGACCGTTCTTTGCCTGTTCCATCAAAGCGTCACAGAAGTTAATCGGACTTCTGTAGTGACCGGATAACAGGAAGAAACGCATGACTTCACCGTTGTAGTGTTCTAAGATATCTCTTACTGTGAAGAAGTTGTTCAGGGATTTGGACATCTTTACATTGTCAATGGTGATGTAGCCGTTGTGCATCCAGTAGCGTGCGAATGGTACGCCGTTGCAGCACTCGGACTGTGCGATTTCGTTTTCGTGGTGCGGGAACTGCAGGTCCTGACCGCCGGCGTGGATATCGATGGTTTCGCCTAAATGTCTCTTGGACATTGCGGAACATTCAATGTGCCAGCCTGGTCTGCCCATGCCCCATGGAGAGTTCCATGCGATTTCGTCTTCTGTCTTTCTTGCCTTCCATAAAGCAAAGTCCAGCGGATCCTGCTTCACTTCGCCGATGGCGATTCTTGCGCCTGCTTCCAGTTCGTCGATGTTCTGCTTGGACAGCTTGCCGTATTCATCGAACTTTCTGGTGGAGAAGTATACATCTCCATCCGCTTCGTAGGCATAGCCCTTTTCGATCAGTGTCTTTACGAACTTGATGATGTCACCCATGTGTTCAGAAACCTTTGGGTGTACATCTGCAGGTTTTACGTTCAAAGCTCCTGCATCCTTGAAATATTCGCCGATATACTTTTCGGATACTTCTGGTGCAGTAATGCCTTCTTCTCTTGCTCTGTTGATAATCTTGTCGTCCACGTCAGTGAAATTCTGTACGAACTTCACCTTGTATCCTCTGTATTCCATGTACTTTCTCAGTGTGTCGAATACAACGAAAGGTCTCGCGTTACCGATGTGGAAGAAGTTATACACAGTAGGTCCACAGACATAAATGGAAACTTCCCCTTCTCTGATTGGTACAAATTCCTCTTTTTTTCTTGTCAGTGTGTTATAAATTTTCATTTTCGTTCCCCTTCTCATTCTGGTCTTTATCTTCATTAAGTTGATGCAGTTTGTGTTCCAGCATTACGATACGCCTGCGCAGGCACTCCAGCTCCGTTGCAACCGGGTCAGGTAAGTCTACCTGGTTCAGGTCTTCCGTGCTTTCTCCATAGCGCTTTACGATTTTGCCCGGAATCCCGACTACGGTACATCCCGGTGGAATTTCGTTGAGCACGATGGAACCGGAACCGATTTTTACGTCGTCACCGACTTTGAACGGACCCAGCACTTTCGCGCCGGAGCTGACGATAACGCGGTTGCCGATGGTTGGATGTCTCTTACCACTGTCCTTCCCTGTACCGCCTAAAGTTACGCCCTGATACAGCGTTACATCGTCTCCGATTTCTGTAGTTTCCCCGATAACAACTGCCATGCCGTGGTCGATGAAGCATCTTCTGCCAATCTGTGCGCCCGGATGGATTTCAATGCCTGTGAAGAATCTGGTTACCTGGGAAATTACTCTCGCCAGAAGTTTTAAATTGTGTTTATACAGCCAATGTGCCGGCTTGTGCCAAATCAAAGCCCAGATGCCGGGATAACAGATCAACACTTCTAATCCGTTTCTTGCCGCCGGGTCTTTTTTCAGCACTGTTTGAATATCTTCACGTACGTCTCTAAAGAATGCCATGTTGCCTCCTATATAGCTAAATGCGTCTGCCTATCCACTCGCGTTGCCCGCGGGTCAGACTATTCCACTGTGATGGTCTTAATTACCTGTGGTACTAATGGTTTATCCATCATGTTTCTCTTTACATTTACGATAGCCTGTGCAACGTCCATTCCTTCTGTAATCTTGCCGAACGCAGCATACTGGCCATCCAGATGCGGTGCGTCTGCTACCATGATAAAGAACTGGGAACCTGCGGAATCCGGATGCATTGCTCTTGCCATGGATAAAACGCCTGTAGTGTGGTCTAAATCGTTTCTCACGCCGTTTGCGTCGAATTCACCTTTGATTGTCCAGCCAGGACCGCCTGTTCCGTTACCCTGTGGGCAGCCGCCCTGAATCATAAAGCCGGGAATAACTCTGTGGAAAGTCAGGCCGTTATAGAAACCTTCCTTTGCTAATTTCTCAAAGTTCGCAACTGTGATAGGTGCGATATCTTCGTATAATTCACCGCTCATGATAGCGCCGTTTTCCATTTCAATTGTTACTTTCTTCATGTCTTTCTCCTCTTTCTATTCTTGATACCTTAATTTATAATATGTCATTCCATTTGGTCCTTCCGCTAAAATTCCCCATATTTCGTCGTTGAAGAATTTCGGATAGACATGGTCTAACTTTGCAATCTCTTCTTTTGATAAAAAGCGAATGTCTTTGAGCACCTGAGCGTCCCCAAGTTCGGGATCATAGCCAAGGCCCAGCTGACCGCCTTTGATCCTGCCCACCATATAGTTGACGAATCTCTGACCTCTCGCTTCGTTCACTTCTTCGACGTGCCACGCCATACCGACAACCTCGATATCCAGGCCCGTCTCCTCTTTGGTTTCTCTGATCGCCGCATCGATGGAGCTTTCTCCCGCTTCAATTCCGCCACCCGGAACCATCCAGATGTCCTTGTCTTCGTGATGCTGACACACCATCAAAACCTTATCCTCTTCCTCGTTGGGAATGACTACTCTTACACCGCCTACCCACATAAAAACGCTCCTATCAGCCCTGCGCCGATGACAATCGGAATCGGGCTTATTCTAAATTTTCCAACCAGTATGACTGTACCCACAATGATTGCTGCAGAAACAATATCAAAGGCACCGGCAAGGCTTTGTCCCATAAAAACCACCGCCGCACCGATCAGTCCCACCGTTACGGGACGGATTCCTGCAAAAGCGGATTCGACCAGTCTGTTTTCCCGGAACCGGCTGATGAAGTAACAAACCAGCATCACCAGTACAAAGGACGGAAACGCAACGCCCAGCGTGGCAGCCAAAGCACCGGCTGTCCCGGCACAGTGATACCCCACATAGGTCGCCGCATTCACCGCAATGGGTCCCGGCGTTACCTGGGAAATTGCCACCAGATTAGAGAATTCCGCAGCAGACATCAGGTCAAAGGTCTTTGCCCCCTGATAAATCATCGGGAGCATGGCCATACCACCGCCGAATCCAAAGAGCCCAATCCTCGCAAAGACGAGAAACAACTGCAGATAAATCATTTGCCGTCACCTCCGTCTCTCTTCGCCGGAACTGCCTTTTGGGACAAAATCCCGATCAGAATACCGGCTGCGATGACAAAGACCGCGCTGATTTCCAGCCAGGCCACCGCTGTGAAAGCTCCAATGGCAAGGATCCACGCCAATGTGCCGTTTAGTGTTTTCTTTCCAATCTTATACGCGGAATAGCCGATAAGTCCGGTGGCTGCCGCTTTGATGCCTGTCAGCGCGCCGGAAATCCACCTGCTGTCTCCCAGTCCTTCCAAAACTTCTACAATCAGGATGATGATGAGAAAGCTTGGCAGAATGACGCCTGCCGTGGCACAGACCGCACCCGGAAGACCTTTCTTCTGCCTGCCGATGTATGTGGCCATGTTAATGGCGATGACGCCGGGCAGGCTCTGACCGACTGCGATGCAGTCCACCGCTTCTTCTTCACTCATCCAGCCCTTCTTCTCTACCACGATGTCCTGTATCAAAGGCAGCATAGCCATACCGCCACCGATGGTAAAGAGTCCCAGTTTGAAAAACTCCCAGAACAGGGACACATATAGATTGTCTTTTAACGATTTCCTTTTATTCATTATGGCTTAAACTTACTTTTCCTAAATGCAGATCATGGAAAACTGCATACAGACGAATCACCAGTGTCACACCAAAACAGATGTATGCCGGCAGAACCAGTCCCAGATATGGGAAGCTGACTGCATAAACGATACCGCCTACGATACAGGCCACCGCATAAACTTCTCTTCTAAAGATGATTGGAATCTCCTGACAGCAGATATCTCTGATTGCACCGCCGAATACGCCGGTCAGCATTGCCATGATAACCACGGTATACACGTCCGTATGCCCGGTAAACGCCGCAGCCTGGGAACCGATGGCCGCAAAGGCTGCCAGACCGATAGCGTCAGCAATAGAAACCAGATGGCCGATCTTATCAATTCTGTGGTAACAGAAAATGACAACCGCCGCCGTAATCAGACTGACGATGGCATAGGACGGATTCTCGATGGAGGCAGGCAGATTTCTGTCCAGTAAGAGGTCGCGGACAATCCCTCCGCCGATCGCTGTGAACACCGCCATCATCCCGATGCCATAGTAATCCATTTCTTTCTCAATGGCAACCACCGCGCCTGAAACCGCAAAAGCTATGGTGCCAATCCATTCCATAATCGTGATAAAATCCATTATCTTTTATCTCTCTGCGTTTACGATTTCAATCGCTCTTGCAATTGCCTCTTCAATCGTAATCTCTTCCTTTTCGGACTCTCTTCTCAGTTTGTACTCTACCTTGCCTTCGCCGGCCAGCTTACCAACTGTAATTCTGACAGGGATACCCAGCAGGTCAGCATCCTTAAACTTAACGCCAGGTCTTTCCTTACGGTCATCCAGCATCACTTCTACTCTTGCCTTCTGCAGTTCGGTGTAAATTCTTTCTGCTGCTTCAGCCTGGGCTTCGTCTTCCGGCTTCACTAGAGTCACGATAACGTGGTATGGTGCCACGGACATTGGCCAGATGATGCCGTTTTCGTCGTGGTGCTGTTCCACAACTGCAGCCAGTGTTCTGGTTACACCGATGCCGTAGCAGCCCATTACGATCGGCTGGTCTTTCTGGTTTTCGTCCTTATACATCGCACCCATGGATTCGGAGTACTTTGTACCCAGCTTGAAAACCTGTCCAACTTCGATACCTCTTGCGTGCTTTACAGGTGCGCCGCAAACAGGACATGGGTCGCCTTCCTTCAGAACCTTCAGGTCTGTCACGATATCAGCAGTGTAGTCTCTGCCGTAGTTTACGTTGATTGCATGGTGGTCTTCTTTGTTAGCACCTGCGCACAGGTTCTTCAGGCCTGGCAGTTCGCTGTCTACCACGATGGTGCAGTCGTGCAGTCCCTGTGGTCCTGTGAAACCGCCAACGCATCCTGTTACTGCACCCATCTTTTCTTCATCTGCAAATTCGATGGAGTGTTCAGGAATGTTCAGAGCGTTTACCAGCTTAATCATGTTCAGTTCTCTGTCGCCTCTTACGAAAGCTGCAACGTAACCGTTTTCCTTGCCTTCGTTATCGTAAGTCACGAACAGTAATGCCTTGATGGTCTGGCTCTGGTCTAATCCCAGGAAATTTGCAACTTCTTCGATGGTCTTTGTTCCCGGAGTATGAACAACTTCCATGTCTAATTCTGCTACGTCAGTCTGTGCAGCTGCATCTACGCATTCCGCTCTTTCTGTCGTTGCCGCCATGGAGCAGCTTTCGCAGTATGCGATTTCACTTTCACCCACTTCGGATAACGCAGTGAACTCGTGGGAGTTGCTGCCGCCGATAGCACCGGTATCAGCTTCTACCGGTCTGCATTCCAGACCGCATCTTTTGAAGATTCTGTCGTAAGCATCGTACATAGTCTGATAGCTTACGTCTAAACCTTCGTAATCTCTGTCAAAGGAGTATGCGTCCTTCATGATGAACTCTCTGCTTCTCATCAGGCCGAATCTTGGTCTTGCTTCGTCTCTGTACTTTGTCTGAATCTGGTACAGGTTCATCGGTAACTGTCTGTAGGAGGAAACGTCATTTCTTACTACGTCAGTAAAAATTTCTTCGTGTGTTGGTCCCAGACAGAATTCTCTGCCGTGTCTGTCCTTTAATCTCCAGAGTTCCGGTCCGTAAGCATACCATCTGCCGGATTCTTCCCACAGTTCAGCAGGCTGTACTGCGGACATATGGATTTCCTGCGCGCCGCTTCCATCCATTTCGTCTCTGATGATGTCCTCAATCTTTCTAACGGATCTCCAGCCTAATGGCATGAAGCCATATACGCCGGAAACCAGTTTTCTGATCATGCCGGTTCTCAGTAAGAGGATATGGCTTGGAATTTCCGCTTCGTTTGGAACTTCTCTCAGCGTCTTAATGTGCATCTTTGATAGTCTCATTCTATTATCTCCTTTTATGAATTTATCTGTTTAATATACATACAGCTTCCGCTGCGATACCTTCACCTCTGCCGGTGAAGCCCAGTTTTTCTGTCGTCGTCGCTTTGATGCTGATTCTGTCGACATCTACATCCAGCGCTTCTGCGATATTACCTCGCATCTCATCGATATATCCGGCCAGTTTCGGTCTCTGGCAGATGACTGTAACGTCCGCATTTCCCAGGGAATAGCCCTTATCGTCCAATGCCGATTTGACTCTGCGGAGCAGTTCAATGCTGGATATGCCTTTGAAACTGTCATCGTTATCCGGAAACAGTTTTCCGATATCTCCCAGTGCCGCAGCACCAAGAAGGGCATCCATCAACGCATGGGTCAGTACGTCAGCATCAGAGTGGCCTAAAAGCCCTTTCTCATAAGGAATCTTTACGCCTCCCAGAATCAGGTCTCTTTCTTCCACCAGCTTGTGCACGTCGTAACCCGTACCGATTCTCATTTCCATGGTTAAATCCTCCGGTGTGGTAATTTTGATGTTGGTGTATTCACCCGGTACAATGGCAACTGCATGTCCCAGCCGTTCCACCAGGCTGGCATCGTCTGTGCCGTAGAATCCGTCTGCCATCGCCTTCTCAAAGGCTTCCTTCAGCAGACCAAACCGAAAGCCCTGAGGCGTCTGCACGCAGCAAAGCCTGCTGCGGTCCAAAGTCCCCTCTTCCACATGGCGGATAGTGTCCTTTGGCGGAACTGCAGTAATGGCCGCACCCCTTTCCCCCGCTTCCTCTGCGACAGCCTTGATGACTGCTTTGGAAACGTAAGGTCTGACTCCATCGTGAACCAGCACGATGTCTTCTGCCTGCATCCCCTGCTTTTCCAGGTACCGCATGGCGTTATACACGGAATCCTGCCGCTCTTTTCCGCCGGCAATTACATGGATCACGTCTTCCGAGGCAAGTCCCTGACAAAGGCGTCTGCAGTCGTCCAGGTATTCTTCCCCGGTAACAATCACAATCCTTTCGACAAAGCTGCATCCGGCAAACTTCTCCACCGTCTGCTCCAGAATGGTCTTCCCGTTTTGTTTTAAAAACTGCTTCGGCAGCGGCGTGCCCATTCGTTTACCACTGCCCGCCGCACCGATAATTACATTTACATTTCTCATTTCTTCAACCTTCCGAAAATCATTCTTCCTGCTGAAGTCTGTAATACGCTGGTTACGTAAATGGTTGTCGTCTTGCCAATCATTTTGCGTCCGTCTTCAACAACGATCATAGTACCGTCATCCAGATATGCGATAGCCTGTGCGGCATCCTTACCCTGTTTTACCAGATGAACCGTCATTTCTTCCCCTGGAATTACCACAGGCTTCAGGGTGTTAGCCAGTTCATTAATGTTCAAAACAGAAATGCCGTTGATGGCCGCAACCTTGTTCAGGTTATAGTCGTTTGTCACGACTTTCCCATTCATCATCTGGGCCAGCTTCAGAAGTTTTACATCTACTTCCGGGATTTCACGAAGTGACTTTTCCCCATCGGTATTATAGATTTCTACGCCGTAGTCCTCCTGGATTTTGTTCAGAATATCCAACCCTCTTCTGCCCCTGGTTCTCTTCAGGGAATCAGATGAATCTGCGATGTGGCGCAGTTCAACCAACACGAACTCCGGGATAACAATCGGCCCCTCCAGGAAGCCGGTCTTCATAATCTCCGCAATTCTTCCGTCGATAATGACGCTGGTATCGAAAATCTTCGGTACACCGTCGTTCTTCTTTTTGCCCTTACCGAAAAGTGCCTCCTGGGTTACCGGCGGCTTCCTTACAGCTGCAAGCTGTACAAAGAACTCACGGCCTTTCTTTGTCGCAATGACAACACCCAGATATCCCAGAATGGAATAGGTGCATACGGAAATGGCAAACCGCAGATACTCATTGGTAACGCCTGCGTAGAGCTGTGTCAGTAGCAGCGCGATGAACAGACCTACAATCAGACCCAGTATTCCCGCGAAGAGGTCATTGGCGGAAACGCCACTCAAATCGCTTTCGATGTTAGTCGCCACTTTCTCACTCTGTCTTCTGATAAGTGGTGTCAGTCTAAAAAATATAATTCCGACAATAATTGCAATCATGATGGAAAAACCCAGTTTTTCTACCGGCGTAAACATAGGACCTAAATCGCCTTCGTTGTTTTCCATCAGGGTAATGAAGAACTGCGACAGTCCATACCCTAAGACAGCACCAATCAGCGTAAAGAGTGCTCTGAAAAATTTCTGCAGCATGGTTTCTCCTCCTTTCCTCAATAGTCGTCTGGAAATTACAAGTCAGCCTTCAAAGGAGAAAAAATAAATACACCCTTTTCCCGCTTTTGACTCGTGTGGGTACAGTCCCCCACGCTAATAACCATACTTATTATAGTATAGTGCAATTCCAAGGGCTGTGTCAAGTCTTGCGCCACGGTTCCATTGCTTTTCACACCCCTGAAATTGTGATAAAATATATAGATAAAATTCATCAAAACTACACAGATAAAGGTAAGATAAAAGGTAAGATATTTACAAACAGAAATCACACACCCTGAAAAGGAGGCATGTTTTATGTATAAACTTTTAATCGTAGATGACGAGCCGAAAATCCGTGAGGTTATCAGAGAATACGCGGAGTTTAACGGCTATGAAGTGGAAGAGGCCGGTGACGGTATGAGTGCTGTAGGTATGTGCAAATTAAACCATTACGATTTGGTTATTCTGGACATTATGATGCCAAAACTGGACGGTTTCTCTGCCTGCAAGGAGATCAAGAAGATTCAGGATGTACCGATCATCATGTTATCCGCCCGCGGTGAGGAATATGACAAGCTGTTTGGCTTCGAGCTGGGCATCGACGACTACATCGTGAAACCTTTCAGCCCGAAGGAACTGATGGCAAGAATCAATGTTGTCATCCAGAGACGAAACGCTTCCGCTCCACCAAAGACGGACGTGGTAACCTTCGGCGGCCTGGAAATCAACAAAGCTGCAAGAACCGTTTCCGTAGACGGTACCCGTGTGGAACTAACCCCGAAGGAATACGAGCTCCTGTTCTATCTCATCGAAAACAGGAACATCGCATTGTCTCGCGATAAGCTGCTTTCCGATATCTGGGGCTACGACTTCTTTGGAGACGACAGAACCATAGATACCCATATCAAGAATCTAAGAAATAACTTAGGACCTTACAGAGATTACATCGTTACATTAAGAGGGGTGGGTTATAAATTTGAGTTCGAAGACTAGATTTGACAGAAAAAGTATACGATTCAAACTGTGGCTGTCTTTTATTACCTTTGCGGTGGTACTTGTCGGTCTGATTTGGTTTCTCCAGATTTTCTTCCTGGATCATTATTACGAAGAAATGAAAAAGGCCGAGGTCTCCAAACTGGCGAAGCAGATTGTAGAAACCTACGAGGCTCAGGATCAGGATCTGTATCTGCTGGTGGACACCCTGAACAATCTGGCCTCCATCAACGAGGACGTCTATATTCGTATCGAGACCCTGGATGGCACCACTCTGGTGTCTCCGGAATACGCAGGTCCCGATACCGTTTATCGTTATACACGGCAGATTGCACAGCTTCGTAATGATTTGCTGGAAGACAGCACGCTGCCTTTTGTCTCCCGCATCACCCGTACCGCAGGTACAGATGGCAATGCCGGTATCATGTCTTACGCCTGTTATCTGAACCGGGAAGCCAGCTTTGATGCATTCTTTGCGCCTGCATCGTCTAATTACATTTTGTATGTTATCGCGCCGTTGTACCCGATTAAATCCACAGTCTCCATCATGCGACACCAGTTCGTTTATATCACGGTGATTGCGATAGCCCTCGCACTGGCTCTGTCCTTATATTTTGCCAACCGTGTTTCAAGGCCAATCAAAGACATCACCCATTCGGCGGCGGAAATGGGGCGCGGCCACTACGGTGTGCAGTTCAAAGGCGGACCATACACCGAGATCAAAGACCTTGCCGATACCCTGGCTCACGCATCCCGGGAACTGGAGAAGACGGACATGTACCAGAAAGACCTGATCGCCAACGTATCCCATGACCTAAGGACCCCGCTGACGATGATCAAATCCTACGCGGAAATGATCCGCGATCTCTCCGGCGATAATCCAGAAAAAAGAGAGGCGCATCTTGGCGTCATCATCGAGGAAACGGACCGGCTGAACAACCTGGTTACGGATATGCTGAACATGTCCCGGCTGCAAAACCGGACCATTACCCTGGAACGAAAAGACTTCGATCTGAAAGAGGCCATTGAAGCGCTGCTTCCGTCTTACGATCTGTTATGCGAGCAGGAAGGATACCTTATCAGCTATAACTGTATGGATCCGCTTCCTGTAAACGGTGACGAAGACAAAATCAAACAGGTCCTCTCCAACCTGATAAACAACGCCGTAAAATACTGCGGTGAGGACAAGGAAATCATCATCAATCTGAAAAAATCCGGACGCAAAGCCCGCTGTGAGATTATCGACAACGGCGCTGGTATCCCAGCAGATGAGCTGAGCCGCGTATGGGAGCGTTATTATAAATCCAGCACCCACCACGTTCGTCAGATAGAAGGCAGCGGCCTGGGCTTGTCCATCGTAAAAGAAATCTTAAACCTTCACAAAGCAGACTACGGTGTCAACAGCAAGGTTGGTAAAGGCAGTACGTTCTGGTTTGAGATGGAGTTGGTGAAGGCAAAGAAATAGGCCCTGTACCATCTTCTTTCGATATGCTTGCCAATTTGAGAATCATGGACAAAACATTCAAAGACTTTGGGGAATTTCGCAAAGCTGTGCGACAATTCCATCCAAAGTCTTTTTTCATGTCTTGTATGATTCTTGCAAATTGGCCGCAAACATCTCATTCAGATGGCACAGGGCCTATTACTTTCCTATACAGATAGGGCAGGCTTATGCCTCGCCCTTAAACGCATCAATAGCATCGTACAGATTCGCCGCACTAATGATGCGGCAGCTGCCTTCGGGGATACGCGTTTTCAGCTTATCGGCGTTCTTCTTTGGCAGGATAATCTGCTCGTACCCCATTCTTGCCGCCTCGATGACAATCTTCTCCGCGTTCTGAATGGAGCGCAGTTCCCCGGTCAGGCCAACTTCACCAATGGCCAGGGTGCGCTTTGATGGGGCGATACCCCGCATGGAGGAATAGACCGCCAGCGCTACGCCTAAATCTATGGAAGTACTGTCGGGACGCATGCCGCCGACTACGTTAACATATACATCCTGATTAATCATGGTCATCCCCAGCTTCTTCTCCAGCACAGCCAGAATCATGTTCAGTCTCTGGTGGTCTACACCCACTGCCGTACGGCGGGCAAAGCCTACGTTGGCAGGTGCCGTCAGGGCCTGCAGTTCGAAGAGGACCGGTCTGGTGCCTTCGTAAACAGCCGTTACCACGGAACCTTCTGCCCTCATATCCGTCCCTTCCAGGAAGGTGCCGGAAAGATTCTTGATTTCCGCAAGTCCGCCTTCTTCCATCTGAAAGGCACCGATTTCGCTGGTTGTACCGAAACGGTTTTTATAAGCTCTCAGGATACGCAGGTCGTGATCGCGTTCTCCTGTAAAATTCAGCACGCAGTCTACCAGATGTTCCACAATCTTCGGGCCCGCCAGTTCGCCATTCTTTGTTACATGCGCTACGATGAAAATCGGAATATTCTTCGTCTTGCCCAGTTTCATCAGCTGATTGCCGATATCTCTTACCTGGGAAACGCTCCCCGGAACGGAATCCAGGGTCTGGGTGTACATGGTCTGGATGGAGTCGATAATCAGGAACTTCGGCTGCAGATTCTCGCAGATGGTCACGATATTCTCCATATTTGTCTCTGCCAGAATGTACAGCTGATCGCTCAGCTCACCGCAGACACGGTCTGCACGCATCTTAATCTGTTCTTCCGATTCCTCCCCTGATACATAGAGTACCGTGCCAAGGCTCTTTGCCAGATTGGCAGCAGCCTGAATGATTAACGTAGATTTACCGATGCCAGGTTCTCCGGAAATCAGTGTCAGAGATCCCGGTACCAGACCGCCCCCTAAAATGCGGTTCAGTTCACTGATGCCTGTATCAATTCTTCTATAGTCACTGGAGCCCACTTCCTTTAGTTTGGAAGGTCTGGCGCCTTTTGCACCTTCCGATGCTCTTCTTCTCGTATCGTTAACCGGTGTGTCGATGACCTTTTCCTCCACCATGGAGTTCCATGCACCACAGATGCACTGACCCATCCATCTTGGACTTTCATTTCCACATTCCTGACATACAAATACTGTTTTTGCTTTCTTTGCCATAGTTACCCCTCTTCCACTTTCTCGAGCGAACATTCGTTCTTTCCCTATCATACCAAAGAAATCCTCTTTTGTCCATAACAAAAGAGGGTGATTTCTCACCCTCTCAAAGTCAATTCATATAAATTTATTTAGCCTGTTCAGCCTGGTAGTCAGCGATGATCTTGTCTGCTAACTGCTTAGGTACTTCTTCGTATCTTGCAAAGCTTAATTCGAATGTACCTCTGCCCTGAGTCATGGATCTCAGAACCAGAGCATAGTCGAATAATTCAGCCTGTGGAGCTTCTGCTAACAGCTTCTGTCCGCCGTTTGCCTGAGGTTCCATACCTAAGATCTTACCTCTTCTCTTGTTCAGGTCACCCATTACGTCGCCCATGTATGCATCTGGAATGTAGATATCCATGTGCATGATAGGTTCTAACAGGCATGGCTTCGCTTCAACGATACCCTTCTTGAATGCTAAGGATGCAGCGATCTTGAAGGAAACTTCGTTGGAGTCTACATCGTGGTAAGAACCATCGTATAATACAGCCTTTACGTTAACTACCTTGCAGCCAGCCAGAGGACCCTTAACCATGGATTCGATTAAGCCCTTTTCTACTGCAGGTACGTAGTTCTTAGGAACGGAGCCGCCGAATAATTCTTCGGAGAATTCGAATTCCTTTTCAGATGGGGAGAATCTGATATGTACGTCACCGTACTGACCAGCACCACCGGACTGCTTCTTATGCTTACCCTGAACATCAGAGTTACCCTTGATTGTTTCTCTGTAAGCGATCTTCTGAGGAACAACCTTAACGGATACGTTGAATCTGTCCTTCAGCTTAGCCATGATGATACCTAACTGGATGTCACCCTGACCACCTAATAATGTCTGATGTGTTTCAGCATTTCTTTCTACTACGAAGGATGGGTCTTCTTCTCTCAGTCTTGCCAGACCTGTACCCATCTTTTCTTCGTCATTCTTATCTACTGCTTCGATTGCAACGTAGTAAGTTGGGGATGGATAATCTAAAGGTAAGTATCTGATGATGTCGTGCTTGTCACACAGAGTATCACCGGATAATGTGTACTGTAACTTTGCGACAGCTACGATATCGCCAGCTTCTGCATAGTTCAGTTCTAACTGTTCCTTACCTCTTAAGAAGAACAGCTTACCTAACTTTTCAGCCTTTCCAGCTCTTTCGTTGTATACTTCAGTACCGGAGTTAATCTTACCGGTAACAACCTTCATGATGGAAATCTTACCAACGAATGGGTCAACGATTGTCTTGAATACGAACGCAGACATTGGAGCGTCTGTTACGGAAATTCTTTCAACTAATTCGTTCTTGTCGTTGAAGCCCTTGTAAGCACCGTGCTGCAGCGGAGTAGGCACGTATTCGATTAACAGGTCTAATAAACCTTCAGAACCGTGGCCTAATTCGAATGCGGAAGAACATACAGGAACGATGTTGCCTTCTGCGATACCCTTTCTCAGACCAGCCTTGATTTCTTCGTCGGAGAAATCTTCGCCTTCGAAGTACTTTTCCATCAGCTCGTCGTCAGCCATAGCAATCGCTTCTTTTAAATCTTCGTCGATTTCAGTTGTGATTGGCCAGCTGAAAGGAATTAAGGATTCGCCGAAGTGTTCCTTCAGTTCGTCAAATGTCTTGAAGTAGTCGAATTCGTCCTTATCTCTCTTGTTGATAACGATGAATCTTGGCTTCTTATATCTTTCGCAAGCATTCCATGCAGCTTCAGTACCAACCTGTACGCCTGCACCAGCGTCAACCAGGATTACTGCAGCTTCAGCAGCTCTCATTGCAGCGTTTACTTCGCCAACGAAGTCGAAGTAACCTGGAGTATCTATGAAGTTAATCTTGCTGTCTTTCCATTCGATAGGAACTACAGAAGTATTAATGGAATATCCTTTTTCAATTTCCATCTTGTCGTAGTCGGATACGGTATTACCGTCGTCTACCTTACCTAATTTTTTGATTACACCTGTTTCGTATAATGCGGATTCCAGAAAAGTTGTCTTACCACAGCCACCGTGACCCAGTAATGCAACGTTTCTGATAGTTTCACTTGTATAGCCTTTCATGTATTAAGACCTCCTATAATATTTTACAACTTCCAATAGTATACCACATGGCATTGTCTTGTACAACAAATTTTCCTTTGAAAATTAGTAAATTTCAACCGTAGTGAGGGTTACTTTTCTCTCTGATACACGGTAAATTCCTTCGTCATCATACTCTAATTCACCCATTTGATTGTCGTATGGGTCCTTGCGCCACTGTTTCTTCGGCGGATCAAATTCCACCTGGAATTCATTGTTGATCGGCACTCTGTACGGATCCAGGTTGCCGAAGTGGAAATTCCACAGATCAAAATCGCCCCGTCTGTATGCCGCACCGCCAAGAGACAGATCCGCATAGACCCATCCGATGGACGGAATATAGAACTGGCACCAGTCATGTGCACCGGGATCGTTAGGATTTGCAGAAATACCGGACTGCCATCTTGCCGGGATTCCACAGATTCTGCAAAGGGTGATGAACAAAAGCGCCTGCTGCCCGCAGTCCCCACGCATCAAAAGGGCCACCGTTTCCGGAATGGTCTCAAAAGCCTTGTAATCCCTGACATAGCGGTATTCCACCTTTGTTGTGATGTAGTCGTAGATGCGTCTGGCGATAACCAGCAGATTGGTCTCATCTCCACGAAGTTCCTCTGCCAGCATACGCAGGTACGGCGAAAACTTGATATGCGGCCAGTGTTCCTCCAGGTACTTATGCGTAATCTCCGGAACGGACCCCATCGCCACAGCCTCCAGATCTGCATGAGCCAGATCGTGGTACTCTGCCTCATAATCGAAGGCATACTCCACAGTAAACACCTGTCCACGTTCAGCCTGCACTTCGAAGTAAGCAGTCGGCTGCGGTGTGTCCACCTTTGGCAGTGACACAGGCTGCGGTTCAAAAGCGATATACTGCAGGTTTTTGATTTGCTGACGCTCTACCGGCAGCGGAATATGTACATGGAGCGTCTCCCCTTCTCTGACCATGTGGGGATAGAGCTCCACCTGATGTTTCATATGCACGTGGCCCTTTACCAGATCCCCAGGTTTCAGATCCTTTATCACCGCTGTAATCAAAGGATGCGTTCCCTTGCGTTCCTCTCCCTGATTCTCCAGCGCTCTATGCCATAATTCCGGATACATTTTCAACAAAGCTTTGTAGAAATTACTCAGATACCATTTCTTTCCGTTTATGTATATCCAGTCGATCCTTCCGCTGAGATGCAGTTCTTCAAACTCTTCCGCGGTAAATCCCGGCAGATGTTCCTGCAAAATCTGCAGCGCCTCTTCCTCTGGGATACTGTAATTGCTCTCCAGTGTATCCAGAATATAACGCTCCTGCTTCAGCCTGGTGCGCAGAACCTCCGGAATATCATCGTCCAGTCTTCTTTCAATCAGCGCACGGGCACGGTCAAAGTGTCCGCTCCACTTTTCTTTCAATATGTCTTCTGGCAGCTGTGCCACAAAGCATCGTAAATCACTAAAGTTCATATGCTGTCACCTCTATCCCTGTTGTCTGTTTATAAAGTCCTTTGTAATACCCCAGAAAACTTCCATAGTTTTTTCAATCAGACCGTCGTTGTAGTCAAAGGCTTCCGAGTGGATTGGTGGCCAGCTTTCTCCCGCTCCCAGCCAGATTAGCACGCCCGGACGCTTCTTCAAATAATATCCGAAATCTTCAGAGCTGCGGATTGGCATCTCCATCTCGTTGACAGGCCATCCGTTTTCTCTGGACAGACGTCTGAGATGTTCGACACACTGCGGGTCGTTGTAGGTTTCGGGGAATTCATCATAAAAAGCAAATCCGATTTCGAATTCACCTTTCTCAGCCTCTTTCCGGACATAATCCTGAATCTCCTGCTGCAATCTTTCCAGTTCATCTTCCAATTCCGCTCTAATCGTTAGCAGCAATCTTCCTTTATGGGCGGATACACCGAAAGACGGCTCTCCAATATCTACCTGAACAATGGTCGCCAGGACCAGCCCCTTATAACGGTTTAAGTTGGCGATATGTTTCAGTTCTAATATGGTTCTGCTCAGCATCATCGTCGGGTTCTTGCCGTTTTCCGGTTCGCTGGCATGGGCCGGCTCACCTTTCACCCAGATTTCCATGCCTTTGGAAGCACAGTTAATGGTGCCGTTTCGCAGACCGATAGAGCCAAAAGGTGCACCCGGCCAGTTATGAATCGCATAAACCTCCTGGATGTCTTCTTCATACAGGAGTTCCGATGCAGGGCCACCACCAATGCCGGTCTCTTCACCGTGCTGGAACAGGAAATAGATGTTACAGTCCGCCCCTTCCTCTTCCACAGAAAGCGCGAAGGCTGCCAACGCGGCAGAATGGCCGTCATGACCGCACTTATGAGAAACGCCTTTGTTTTCCGAAGTGTACGGAAGCGGCAGCTTTTCATCCACTTTGATCGCATCAAAATCCGCACGAAACGCGATTTTGCGGTCTGTAGGCACTTCCGGCGTATACTTGGCGTAAAACCACAGGCCTTTGTCTACGATTTCCAGGTTGGAATTGTCCTGCAGAAACTTCTTGATTCTCTTCCGCGTTTCCAGCTCCTCTCCCGACAGTTCCGGAAACTGATGCAGCCGATGTCTCAGTTTCAATGCTTTTACAAATATATCTTTGTTCATGGTTCTCCTCTAAATCAAAAAGGGTGTCCAAAAGGCACCCTTGATGTTCATATTTTAAAACTCTGCGTTCTTTGGTGTTCTTGCGAATGGCAGTACGTCTCTGATATTGCTCATACCTGTGATGTACATGATGATTCTTTCGAAGCCTAAGCCGTAACCTGCATGCTTTACGCCGCCGTACTTTCTCAGGTCTAAATACCACCAGTAATCTTCTTCCTTCAGGCCCATTTCGGCCATTCTTTCTGTCAGAACGTCCAGACGTTCTTCTCTCTGGCTTCCGCCGATGATTTCGCCAACGCCAGGCACTAACAGGTCACATGCAGCAACAGTCTTACCATCATCGTTGAGTCTCATATAGAATGCCTTGATATCCTTTGGATAGTCTGTTACGAACAGAGGCTTCTTGAATACTTCTTCTGTCAGATATCTTTCGTGTTCTGTCTGCAGGTCGATACCCCATTCAACAGGGTATTCGAACTTCTTTCCGGACTTTAACAGGATATCTACCGCTTCTGTGTAAGTGATTCTGCCGAAGTCGGAGTTCACGATGTTGTCCAGTCTGTCTAACAGGCCCTTGTCGATGAACTGGTTGAAGAATGCCATTTCTTCAGGTGCATGTTCTAATACATAGTTAATGATGTATTTTACCATGGCTTCTGCCAGTTCCATGTTGTCCTCTAAATCAGCAAATGCGATTTCCGGTTCGATCATCCAGAATTCAGACGCATGTCTTGCAGTGTAAGAGTTTTCTGCTCTGAAAGTAGGACCGAATGTGTAGATGTTTCTGAACGCCATAGCAAAAGCTTCGCCCTGCAGCTGACCAGATACGGTTAAGCTTGTTTCCTTGCCGAAGAAGTCCTTGTTGTAGTCGATGTTACCTTCTTCGTCTCTTGGCAGGTTGTCTAAATCCAGTGTTGTGATGCGGAACATTTCGCCGGCACCTTCACAGTCACTGCCTGTGATGATTGGTGTATGCGTGTAAACGAAGTCCTGTTCCTGGAAGAACTTATGGATTGCATATGCAACCAGGGATCTCACTCTGAATACTGCGGAGAATGTGTTACTTCTAGGTCTTAAGTGCGCGATTTCTCTTAAGAATTCCATAGAATGTCTCTTCTTCTGCAGCGGATAATCAGCAGCGGAGTCGGCTTCCATTACCACTTCTTCTGCCTTGATTTCGAAAGGCTGCTTTGCCTCCGGTGTCAGTACCAGTGTACCTCTAATCATCAAAGCGGAAGCGATTGGCGCCTTTGCGATTGCATCAAAATTATCAATCTTATCTGCCTCGTAAACGATCTGTACAGACTTGAAGAACGTACCGTCGTTTAATTCTATAAATCCAAACTTATTAGAGCTTCTATTGGTTCTCACCCAGCCTCTGACTACGATTTCTTTGTCAGCGTACTCTGCAGTGTTTCTGTGAAGCTGTCTAAGTTGTACATCTTTCATGTTTCATACCTTCCTTTTTGTCGTATTGAGCGGCATGCTCACAGACTATCATATCACGACTGGAAAATTTCTTCAAGTCGATTTCTCCTTGATTTTTCGCAAGGTTACTCATTCCATGCTTTTGTCTGTGCCAAGAGCCACTCTGCAGGTCCGCATCCCTGTTATTATCTGCAAATACACTCTGTTTTACTTCTATAATTTTCATTATTCTTTATCCCACAATTTCAAATCGATGTTGTAATCTTCTAAGAAATACGCATGCAGAACCCCGCGCATCGGCATAGTCTGTTTGATTTTGATTACATCGGTAGAAGAGCTTCAGGTAGACATCTTCTGTCACGGCATCTATGCCGTGTACCAGAAGATTGTCCGTCAGAAGTACGATGTCAATCCATCAGACGCGGCCGATGCCCTTTACGAGATGATGCCGGCATCGCTGAAGTATTACTGGTGGTAAACAAAATCGCAAAAATGACAAAAGAGAGGTTCTGATAAGTCAGAACCTCTCTTTTTCTATGCGTTTCTGTTCTGTTTAGAAGTCTACATCTGCCACATGGATTTTCGGATTCTTTTCCTTTGCCAGCGCGATGACTTCTTCGTATACGTCCAGATCATAGATCAGCTTTCTGCTCATGACGTCTTTCATCACGTGCAGAGCCATCTTTGTTCCGTCCGGTGACAGCTCCTTGTGGATGTCCTCGATTTCTTCATAGGGCCACAATTCCTTGTATTGATACACGATCATATCGTAGTTTACCTCGAGCCCCTCTTCTGTCATGGCAATCTCCTTCTGCAGCACCATAGCAAGCAGAATGACAATGCCGATGAAAGCAGCATGCCAGGAGCCAATGAAAACCGCCAGGCCGATCATAAAGATCCCTGCAACGACCGCCGCGATACGAGTCGATTTTCTCAATGCTTTTCTGTTATAAGAAACATATTTTCTCATTTATTTCGCCTTCTTTGCAGCAGCTAATTCAGCCTTCTTCTTAGCCTTTGCTTCCTTCAGGGCAGCGCCGGTTAAGCCATCATATTCCTTGTACTTGATGCCGATGCCCAGATATGTAATCACGATTGCATATACAGGGT
>JAFWZZ010000015.1 GCA_017522185.1 Bacillota bacterium
AAAATGGTCGAGGGAGATGGATTCGAACCATCGAAAGCTCAGCTAACGGATTTACAGTCCGCCCCCTTTGGCCACTCGGGAATCCCTCGAAGCTTTTCAAACTTAGTCATGTTATTTGAAATAAGGTATCATCTGTTGCCAGATAAATGGAGCTGGTGGAGGGAATCGAACCCCCAACCTGCTGATTACAAATCAGCTGCTCTACCGTTGAGCCACACCAGCATATTGTGTAGTTTTAAAAATTGGCGACCTGGAACGGGCTCGAACCGTCGACCTCCAGCGTGACAGGCTGGCATTCTAACCAACTGAACTACCAGGCCGCATCCTGCAAACTCCGTCCACTTAAGAAAAATGGTGGGCGTAATAGGGCTCGAACCTATGACCCTCTGCTTGTAAGGCAGATGCTCTCCCAGCTGAGCTATACGCCCGTAGTGTCCGCTTTGTTTGCTTGGCACATTTATATATATTACATCATGCAAACAGTATTGTCAAGAACTTTTTTCATTTTTTCAAGAACTTTTTCTGTGTGCTTCTGTAATGCGCTCTCTCAAGCGCGAATATTATAATAGCATACCCGCGACTTCCTGTCAAACACTTTTTTCATTATTTTTCTATTTCTACGTAATCCAGTTTCCTCTGCTCGCCGGTGATGATACCCTTGCCCATGGTAAGGCCTGTAATCAGCTCCTTCAGAGCATCTCCCTCCTCCGGATCACAGACCAGATCGCATTCTACCATGTCCGTATAGACAACATTGTCAATCTTCACGTCAAAAGGAAACGTCGTATTCTGGATTTTGTTATATGCCGTATAATCAATCTTATATGTAACGGCCAGGCGTTCTTTCACATCGCAGAGCCCTGCCGCCTCCAGACCCAGTTTCGCACTGTTGGTATACGCTCTTACCAGTCCGCCGGTACCCAGTTTGATACCGCCGAAGTAGCGGGTTACCACCACAACTACATTGGTAATGCCTTCGCTTACCAGCATCTGCACCATAGGTGCCCCCGAGGTGCCCTGTGGCTCCCCGTCATCGCTGGCCCACTGGATCTGGAACTTGTCCCCCAGAACCATGGCAGGCACGTTGTGGGTTGCATCCTTGTGCTTTTTCTTAATCTCAGCGATAAACGCATCGGCCTCTTCCTTGGTTTCAGCGGGCTTTACATATGCGATGAATCTGGATTTTTCGATATACTGCTCTGCCTCTCCGTATCCGGTTACAGTACTATATAACTTCATATTCTCTATACCTCTGATAGTCTTCCTGTCTTAATTCCACATCAAAAAGGGTGCCGTTCTCCAGGTATTCCATGGATTCCACCAGGGCCTTTTCACAAAGATAAGAAGAAATATCCCCTCTCGTGTATGGAATCAGCATCTTCGTGCGGACCTTGTCAGCAAAGATGCGTTCTTTGATTTTCTCGATGAGAACATCGATGTTGATGTTCTCCTTTGCGGAAACAAATACGTGCTCCTCTCCTGTGGCAGGAGGCTCAAAATCCGGGTTCAGGTCGATTTTATTGAAGACCATCAGCTTTTCCTTGTCTGCCGCTCCAATTTCGCCTAAAACCTGGTTTGTCACGTTAATGTGGAACAGATTCTCATCGTATGCAGCATCTACCACGTGAAGCAGAAGATCTGCGTAGTTCACTTCTTCCAAAGTCGCCTTAAACGCCTCTACCAGGCTGTGCGGCAGTTTGCTGACGAATCCCACCGTATCGACCAGGATGAACTCGTGGTTGGTATCCAGCTTGACACTTCTCTGCTGGGTATCCAGAGTCGCGAAGAGCATATCCTTTTCCTTTACGGATTTTTCTTCTTTGTCTGTAATAGACAGCAGACGGTTCATCATGGCTGACTTACCGGAGTTGGTATAACCAACCAGGGCCACTACAGGAATGCCGGACTTCTCCCGCTTCTGTCTCTGGACGCCGCGGGTCTTGCGAAGCTGCTCCAGTTCGTCTTTGATGTCGTCCATTCTGCGTTCGATATGCCGGCGGTCTGTTTCCAGTTTCTTTTCACCGGGACCTCTTGTACCAATGCCGCCGCCCAGACGGGACAGGGACTTGCCGAACCCGATCAGTCTCGGCATTCTGTATTTCAACTGGGCCAGTTCTACCTGCAGCTTCCCTTCTTTGGAATCTGCACGGGCCGCAAAGATGTCAAGAATCAGAATCGTACGGTCGATGACACGCACGCCGATGGCATCTTCTAAATTACGCAGCTGCATGCCTGTCAGCTCGTCGTTAAAAATCACCACGTCACAATCCATATTCCGGGCAAGCTCTGCAACTTCTTCCACCTTTCCCTTTCCAATGAAGGTTGCAGTATTTGGTCGCTCTAATACCTGGACCACTTTTCCCAGCACCTGGATGTTTGCGGCTTCTGCCAGACCTGCCAGTTCTTCCATGGAGTAAGAGATGTCCTCTCTTCTCTGCAAGCCAACCAGAAGTGCTCTATAATCTTCCTCTGTTATAATCTCGTTATTTTCATTAAATCTCAGCATATGGCTAGTATAACACAAAACCGCACTATGTTGCATCTAAAATATCCTCTTTCGGTACAGAAACGTAGTTATCCGGCACGTCGCCCAAAATCACAAGCTCCGTCAGCAGCATCCGGGTAGCTACTTTGAAATTCTCGTGGGAGAAAGGCTGCAGCACACGCACTTCTGTCTCGATGTTCACATAAATCTGATGCTTGGTCTGGTTGATGCCCTGGCTCTCAAAGGCGGTCTCAAAGTCACACTTTGACACAGAAAGAGGCAGGACACGAATCGTGATACCTTTCTCCGCCTGGGACAGAATGGAGCTTCCGAAGATGGTGCCGATGGGAATCTCGATTTTTTCCGGTTTCAGACTGTTGTACGTGTCCTGCAGCGCCACAGTCAGCTCCGCGGTCTTCCTGTTCATCATGACTGTATCCGCCTGAATCAACTGCAGTTTGCCCGTTTCATCCTTTTTTATGACAAAATAGTCCTCCGGCTTCATTGCATCAGAAAAGGAGGCACGTACGGTCTCTCCGATGATTTCCGTCACAATACCCCTGGCCTTCAGTCTGCTGATTTCATCCAGGTTCGGTTCCACATAGGCCCGCGTACCAAGGAACAGCAGCATTGCTCCTGTCAGGAAGCAAAGCAGGCTGCCGATTCTCCTCCATTTCCCCATAAAAAAACCTCCCGCTACAGTTACTGTATTCTCCGCGAGAGGTTTTGTTTCATATTTGATTTCTATCAGACTTAGATTTCGATTTTCTGAATGCCGTCTCTGAGGAACTCGTTGACGATTTTGATACGTGTGCCCTTCATGCCCAGGGAACGGGACTCGATGACACCGGCGCTTTCCAGCTTGCGCAGCGCGTTGACGATAACGGAGCGGGTAATACCGGACTTGTCCGCGATTTTGCTTGCAACCAGAAGGCCTTCGTCTCCTTCCAGCTCCGCAAAAATCTTCGTAACCGCATCCATTTCGGAATAGGACAGCGTAGAAAGTGCCATTTCCACGGCATCCTTCAGTCTGATATCTTCTTCCTGATCCATGGCGATGCCTCTTGCCACTTCCAGACCGACTACGGTTGCACCGTACTCGCAGATCGCGATGTCTTCGTCATCGTAAGCACGGCCCGGTCTTGCAGTCAGCATGGTTGCCACACGGTTTCCGCCGATGATAATCGGCACGACGGTATGATACTTGCTGGCCAAAGAATACTCTTCGCCGAACAGGGCCTTGATGCTGTCATAAATCAGATTAGATTCTGTTTCCTCTAAAGCAAGAAACTTTTCGTTGTATTGTTTCGGCAAAACGACTTTGCCGATCTTTTCGTCCAGAACCAGAGGTGCTTCTTCCCCTGCTTCATAAGTTGCAGCCAGGACTTTTCCCTTTCTGTTGAGAACATACACATTAGAATCCAGAAGTTCGTTCATAATATTGCACAGTTCATGAAAGGAAATATATCCTGTTGTACTCTCACTCAATACCCAGTTTAGTTTTCTGATTCTCGTTAATAGTTTCTCACTCATGCCATACCTCGTTTTCTAAACCTAATGCTGCATCGATTCCGCTACAGAATATATCTGTCCATATCGTCCTTATGCACGGTATCCTGGAATTTCTCCTGCACGTATTCGCGGTCGATGACAATCTCTTCTGCGTCCATTTCAGGGATGTTGAAGGAGATGTCTTCCAGAAGCTTTTCCATGATGGTGTGCAGTCTTCTCGCACCGATATTTTCTGTCTGCTCATTCATAAGATAAGCCATTGTCGCGATTTCGTCAATACTATTTTCAGAAAATTCTACATTTATTCCTTCTGTTTCCAGCAGGGCTTTGTGCTGCTTGATAATGGCATTTTCCGGAACGGTCAGAATCTGTACAAAAGCTTCCTTGTCCAGGTTCTTCAGTTCCACTCTGATTGGGAAACGACCCTGCAGTTCCGGAATCAGATCCGTCGGTTTTGCCGTATGGAATGCACCTGCGCCGATGAACAGAATATGGTCTGTCTTCACCGGGCCGTACTTGGTATTTACCACGCTGCCTTCCACGATCGGCAGGATGTCACGCTGCACCCCTTCTCTGGAGACGTTGGCGCCTGCATGATAGCCGGAGTTGGATGCAATCTTATCGATTTCGTCGATGAAGATAATACCGTTCTGTTCTGCATTTTCCAGAGCTTCATCTGTTACCTGGTCCATATCCAGCAGGTTCTGCGCTTCCTGTTCTCTCAGAATTTTTCTTGCTTCCTTGACTCTGACTCTCTTTTTCTTCTTCTTCGGCGGCATCATATCGCCAAAGATGTTGCCGATGGCAATGCTCATGCCTTCGTTGCTCATGTCCAGCTGGTTGCCCTTTGGCTGGTCTGTCACTTCAATTTCGATGAACTGCTCTTCCAGCAGACCTGCTCTCAGCTGCTGCTTCACCTGTTCACGGGCCATTTCCACTTCCGTGGTTTCGTGCTGCTGGGCTTCCTTTTCTCTCTGGCTTTCTTCATAGAGCTGCTTCTGGCTCGGATAGCCGCCGCTGTTCATGAGGAAATCGAAAGGACTCTTCGTCTTCGGTTCGCTCTTCTTCTTGCTGCCCGGAATCATGGCTTCGATGATTCTTTCTTCCGCGATACCGTCTGCGATATCATACTTTTCCTGCAGTTTGGACTGCTTGGTGATGCGGATGGATGCTTCCACCAGGTCACGGACCATGGAATCCACGTCACGGCCTACGTAGCCGACTTCCGTAAACTTCGTCGCTTCCACCTTGACAAAAGGCGCCTTCATCAGCTTAGCCAGTCTTCTTGCGATTTCCGTCTTACCACATCCGGTAGGACCCATCATCAGGATGTTCTTCGGTGTGATTTCTTCTCTCATTTCTTCAGAAAGAAGACTTCTTCTGTATCTGTTACGCAGGGCGATGGCAACGGATTTCTTCGCCTCATCCTGACCGATGATATACTTGTCCAGTTCTGCCACGATTTCTTTCGGTGTCATGCTCTGGATCTTCTGTGTCTTCGTTTCGATTAACGCTGTCATGAATCTCCCCCCTATAATCTCTCTACAGAAATGTGATCATTTGTATATACGCAGATTGACGCTGCGATCTTCAGGGATTCCTCTACGATTTCTGCGGCGCTCATGTCTGTGTGATTAAACAAAGCGTTGGCTGCAGAATAGGCGTAGTTGCCGCCGGAACCGATGGCAACGAAATCCTGATCCGGTGCGATGACTTCGCCGTTGCCGGAAATCACCAGCAGGTCTTCCCTGTCCATGACGATCATCAAAGCTTCCAGATTTCTCATACCCTTATCAGAACGCCAGAGCTGGGCCAGGTCTACTGCAGCCCTCTTCAGATTACCGCCGTGTTCTTCCAGCTTCTTCTCGAACTTTTCTGTCAGGGAAAACGCATCGGCAACGGAGCCTGCGAATCCTGTCAGCACCTGATTCTTGTAGATTTTTTTGACTTTCTTTGCGCCGTTCTTCATGATAGCTGTTTCGCCCATGGTAACCTGTCCGTCACCACCGATGGCTACATCATCCGGTCCCCTTCTTACAGCGCAGATTGTCGTTGCATGAAATTGTACCATTTTCTCTACCTCCATGTTTCCTTTCGCTATTATTCCGTATAATCGCAATCTGCGTTAGAACAGGACAGATTGCCTTTTTTCGTCTTTCTTTCTATTAATAAAGCTTCGCATTTCGGACATTTCTTTTCTACCGGTTTATACCAGTAGGACTGGTCACAGTCCGGATAACCGCTGCAACCGTAGAACAGCTTGCCACGTTTGCTCTTTCTGGCTACGATGTCTTTGCCGCATTTCGGGCAGACAACACCGATGGTCTTTACGATTGGCTTGGTGTTCTTGCAGGTCGGGTAGCCACTGCAGGCAATGAAGTCGCCAAATCGGCCGGCTTTGATAACCATAGGCTTGCCGCATAGTTCGCAGGATTCTCCGGTAGGCTGGTCCTCGATGACTACCTTTTCGATGGCCGCATCTGCCGCCGCAAGGTCTTTTGCAAAAGGACCGTAGAATTCGCGGATGACATTTTTCCAAGGTGTATCCTTGATTTCCACATCGTCCAGCTTATCTTCCATTTCCGCCGTAAAGCCGGCATCAACGATTTCTTTAAAATATTCTTCCATCATACCGGTTACCAGGAATCCCAGTTCCGTCGGTACCAGAGATTTCTTCTCCCGCTTCACGTACTTACGCTCCGCCAGCGTACCGACTGTCGGCGCATAGGTACTCGGTCTTCCGATGTTCTTATCTTCCAGTTCCTTTACCAGACTGGCTTCCGTATAACGGGAAGGCGGCTGAGTAAAGTTCTGTTCGCCGGAGACTTTCTTCGGATCCAGTTCTTCGCCGATTTCCAGTGCAGGCAGGATGCGGTCTTTGTCCTCATCCACGCTGCTGCTGTATACTCTCTGATAACCGTCAAAGAGCAATTTGGAACCGGTTGTCTTAAAGGTATACGGACCGTTTTCGATTTCCACCTGCAGGTTGTCGAATCTCGCTGCAGTCATCTGGCTGGCCAGGAAGCGGCACCAGATGAGACGGTACAGTTTGTACTGGTCGTTTGACAGGGAGTCTTTGATGTCGTCCGGAACCAGATGCACGTTACTCGGTCTGATGGCTTCGTGGGCATCCTGGATATCCTTCTTCTTGTTAGAATAGAAGTTGTTCCCTGCGTATTCCGGACCGTAGGTTTCTTTGATAAACTCTGCCGCAGCTGCTTTTGCATCTTCAGAGATTCTCACAGAGTCAGTTCTCAGATAGGTAATCAGACCTACTGTGCCCTGACCCTTGATTTCCACCCCTTCATACAACTGCTGGGCAATCATCATGGTCTTTTTGGTGTTAAAGTTCAGCTTGTTAGAAGCCTCCTGCTGCATGCTGCTTGTGGTAAAAGGTGCATAAGGTTTCTTGATGCGTTCCTTCTGGTTCAGGCTGCCGACCACATATTTTCCCGCAGCCAGTTCGTCCAGAATTTTCTGGTTCTGCTGCCCGTTTTCGATGGTCAGTTTCTTCTTATTATATTCGGCCAGTTTTGCCGCAAAGCTTCTGCCCTTCTTGAACTCTGCCGTAATGGTCCAGTATTCCTGTGGAACAAAGTTCTGGATTTCCCTTTCTCTGTCACAGATGATTTTCAGGGCCGCAGACTGCACACGACCTGCAGAAAGCCCTTTCTTCACCTTTCTCCACAGGAGAGGGCTGATCTGATAACCAACCAGTCTGTCCAGCACACGTCTGGCCTGCTGGGCATCTACCAGGCTGGTGTCAATCTTACGCGGATGCTTCATGGCCTCTTTGATGGTATTCTTTGTGATTTCGTTAAACTCGATTCTGCACGGGGTATCTAAATCGATTCCCAGCAGAAACGCCAGATGCCAGGAAATGGCCTCTCCTTCTCTATCCGGGTCGGTTGCCAGATAGACTTTGGATGCCTTCTTGGCTTCCTTCCGCAGCTCTTTGATGATGTCACCCTTGCCGCGGATGGCAATGTACTGTGGTTCAAAATCATCTTCTATGTCAATGCCCAGCTTGCTCTTCGGCAGGTCACGAACATGTCCCACCGATGCAATGACCTTGTAACGGGCACCTAAATACTTTCCTATTGTCTTCGCTTTTGATGGAGACTCTACGATAACCAGAGTCTTCTTCGCTGTCTTTGTTGCCTGCGCTGTTGCCATAGCGTTCCCAAATCCTCCTAATTTTAGTGTTCAATTCTGCATTATATGCGTCCTGTTAATAATTTGCAACAAAAAATTTTCCCATGGCCGAAAAAACAAGCCCTTTCATCTCCAGCACCGTCAGGATGCCGTGGACTTTTCCCATGGGCATTTCCGCTGCAAAGGAAATCTCTTCTGCAGTCATCTCCCCTGTTTCCATGATGATGCGGCAGACCGCCAGTTCATCTCCTCCCAGCTGCCTCAACTTGTTTTCGGACAGCGTCGGAAGGATGCCCAGGTCCGCAAACAGATCGTCCAATAGTATCAGCGGCATTGCTCCTTCGTGAATCAGCTTATTGGTCCCGAAGCTGTAGTGGCTGGTGATGTTTCCCGGCACCGCATAGACCTGTTTTCCCTGCTCCTCGGCCGCCTCTGCCGTAATCAGGGCACCGCTGCGGTTAGGTGCTTCTACCACGACCACGCTTTCGGAAAGAGCGCTGATGATACGGTTTCGTCTCGGAAAATCAAAGGCTCTGGGGAGATAATCTGACGGATGTTCCGAAAGCAGGAGTCCTTCTGATGCGATTTTACGCTGCAGCTGCCTGTTTTCCGACGGATAATACCGGTCCGTGCCGCCGCCCAGCACTGCGATAGTTTTGCCGCCGCCAGCCATGACGCTCTGGTGGCCCGCCGTATCGATGCCTTTGGCAAGACCGCTGACGATGACCACATGATTCTGGGCCGCCCGTTTTCCGATTTCCTTTGCCACGGTAACGCCGTAGGTGGTACACTTCCTGGACCCTACCACGGCGATGCAGGGCTCATCTGCCAGCAATAAGTTTCCTTTATAATATAGTTCTTTCACATCCGGGGAAAACTGATACACTTTCTCCGGAAAATCTTTTTCTCCTCTACATACTCTGCCTTCCATAAATTCTCTCCCGATACTGCAGTGCCTCTGCCACATGTAGTTCCGAAATCTGCGCACTGCCTTCCAGATCTGCGATGGTTCTTGCCAGTTTTCTTACCTTTAATATAGTGCGGGGATTTAGATGCAGCTTGTCATAAGCCGATGACAAAAGCGCCTCTCCCTCGCTGTCCAGCGGCGCATAACGCTCCAGGTGTTTCTCCTCCAGCTGCCCGTTCAGCACGAAGTCCTCTCTGCCATACCGTTCCCGCTGCACCTTTCTCGCCAATAGAATCTTCTCTTTCATGGTTTCAGAAGACATGGCAGCCGAACCCTTCAGATCCTGGTATCCCACAGGCTGAAGATGGATGTGCATGTCGATGCGGTCCATGATCGGTCCGGAAAATTTCCGCTGGTAACGGAGGATTTCCGCCGCCGAACACTTACAGATCTGTCTCGGATCGCCCAGGTATCCGCAGGGACACGGGTTACTGGCACCCACCAGAAGGAAGTCAGCCGGGAATTCATACTGCCCGCTGCTTCGATGCAGGGTTATGGTTTTCTTTTCCAGCGGAATCCGCAGCCCCTCCATTACCTTGTAGTCGAATTCTCCCAGTTCGTCCAGGAACAGGACGCCTTTGTCTGCAAGGGTGATTTCTCCAGGCTTCGGATAGGCACCGCCGCCCAGAAGTCCTGCCATGGTCAGCTTATGGTGAGGATGACGGAAGGGTCTTCGGGTGACGACCGGCTCTTCCTCCGTCAAAAGACCTGCGATGGAGTAAATCTTCGTGGTCTCCAGAATCTCCTCCCTGCTCATCTCCGGCATGATGGTTGGAATCCTTTCTGCCAGCATGGTCTTCCCCGTAGAGGGACTTCCCATCATCAAAAGACCATGACCACCTGCCACGGCCGTCATAATGGCCCGTTTCGCACTTTTCTGACCGCGGACCTCCCCAAAGTCTTTCGCATCGCCTATGGGTTCACGATTCCACGACACACGGCCTCCTTCGCGGCACGTCAGTATCAGTTCACCGGAAAGATGCTGCACCAGCTCCGTCAGATGATGGATGGCGAATACCTGTATGCCGGGAAGCAGCAGCGCTTCTTCTTCGTTTGCCTTCGGCACCACGACCCTCTTCTTCCCCTGTTTCTGCGCCGCCATGACCATGGGCAGAATCCCGGAAACACCGTTAATGCCGCCATCCAGCGAAACCTCACCGAGAAAACAGTACTGTTCCAGCTCTTCACAGAAGATCTGGCCCGATGCAGCCAGGATCCCTGTCGCGATGGCAAGGTCAAAATGACTGCCGCTCTTCCGCAGAATCGCAGGCGACATATTGATGGTAATCCTTCCCTTTGGATATTCACAGCCCGCATGAAGCAGTGCAAGCCGGATCCGCTCCCTGGATTCTTTGATAGAGTTGTCCGGCTGGCCGACCACGTTATATGCAGGCAGTCCACTGGATACGTCTGTTTCGATCAGGATGGGCAGGGCTTCGATGCCCCTGGCAAAAGCCGAATAGGTTTTACATAACATTCTGATTCCTCCTTTCCTAGAACGCATCCACAATCTGATGAAAGCCGATTTCGACGACCTGAAAGGAAAAGGCATTCCAGTGGCAGGGAGATTCAGACAAAAAATGTCCGGCCGCTCTCCGCATATGGCTGCGTTTCGTTTCCGTTACCGCCTCACAGGGCTGACCGAATGCCGTGTCCCGTCTTGTCTTCACTTCGATGAAGAACAGTTCCATTCCCCTCTCCGCGATGATATCGATCTCACCGGCCCTGCACCGATAGTTCCGCCGCAGGACGGTGTAACCCTTCAGCTGCAGCACCTGTGCAGCGAAATCTTCGCCAGCCTTGCCAAACTTCTGTTTTTCATTCATTTCATTTTCCACCTTTTTACATTTTTGTTTTGTCTATAACTTACAACGCCACGTATATAATGTCAATATTTTACTTGCATTTATTGCCAGAATTACTTTTTTCTCCTATTTTGTTCATCAAAAGACCGCTTGTATTTCTACAAGCGGTCCAAAAGTTCTCACTATATTTCTTTCCTATTTTATAGCGAACCGTTCCATGGCCTTCGCCACGCCGTCTTCGCCGTTGGTGTCGGTCACATAATCCCCATATCTTTTCATCTCGTCAGAAGCATTGGCCATGACAACGCCGATCTCCGCCAGCCTGATCATCTCCAGGTCGTTGAGGCTGTCTCCCACTGCCATCAGCTGACCGGAAGAAAGGTGCAGTTCCCTCATCAGGTACCGCAGTGCCTCTGCCTTGCTGGTCGTCGCGCCGCCAACTTCGATGTTGTGGATAAACGAAGAAGTCAGGGTTACATTCTCTACAGGCGCCAGCATTTTCATCAGGATTTCCCGGTCTTCCATGTGCGGGAAGCTGATGTTAATATTCTCGATACCGTCCCGGTGTGTACGGATGAAATCGAAGAATTCCGGCACAGGTTTTCTGGTGCTGAGCACATACCCGATATCACGGAACGTGGAACCGATGGTCTGGTATTCCTCGTATTCTTCCTTTGCGATATATGCGCCGCCGTTTACAAAAACCTCCAGGGAATAACCGGTCGGTCTCAGGATTTCCGCAATCTCCATAACTGCCTTTGCCCCTACGTTGTTCTCATAAACCGTTTCCCGGTCTGCAAGACGGGTAATCTTCGCACCATTAGAAGTCACCACATACTCCAGCCCCTCGATGTGAAAAAGCTGCTCCGGCAGAGACTGAAAGGTTCTTCCCGTGCAGATCACGATATGAATGCCCTGCTCCATGGCACGCCGGAACGCCTCCATCGTTCTTTCTGATATTTCTCCATAGTCGTTTAATGTAGTGCCGTCTAAATCCAGCGCCACCAGCCTAATGTCTTTATCTTTCATGTCCGTCCCTCAAAGCTAAAAATTCCCGGTTATGAGCTCTCACAAATTTCATGTTGCAGCTGCCGTCATGACCCGGATAAATGGTAATCTGGTTGTCCCACTTGTCCACCACATTGCGGATGGAGTCTGTCATCATGGACTCGCTGCCGCCGGCGAGATCCGTTCTTCCCAGGTCCGTATCAAAGATGGTATCTCCCGTAAAGCAGACCTTGCTCTTCTCGCTGTAAAGGCAGATGCTTCCCATAGTGTGTCCCGGCGTGTGCTGCACAACCAGCGATTCACCTTCCAGGTCGAAAACAAAACCATCTTCCACCATCACATCTACCTTACCGCCATATACAAAGGCGTCATCACGATGCATATATATCGGGCAGTCGAAAGCGGACTTTACCGCTTCAGCCGCACCGGTATGGTCGTGGTGCAAATGGGTTAGAATAATCCCCGTAAGGGCCAGGTTCTGCTCTTTGATGTAGTCGATAAACACCTTCGGGCGGTATCCCGGATCCACAAGAAGACAATGTCTGCCATCCTTCTGATGAAGCACGTATCCGTTGCTTTCCAGGGAGCCCCCGATAAAACGTTTGATTCTCAAATCCGTTTCTCCTTTTTCTATCTGATTACGATGTATTATACACCAAACCCCCTTGCAAATTCAATGAGTTTGCGTTAGAATAGCCTATGCATATATATGATAAAAAATTTTCCAATGAGGTATAGATTATGAATATAGCTATTGTCGGTGCAGGAAAGCTGGGCCGCAAGGTTGCGACAGCCCTCTTAGGCGGCAACTACGAAATCACGATCATAGATAAAAATGAAGAAAAGCTGCAGAAGGTTGCCAACCAGATGGACGTAATGACCATTCATGCGGACGCCCGTGAAATCAAGGTTCTGCAGAATATGGGTATTGATAACTTCCAGTATCTGCTGGCGGCAACTGATAATGACGAAACCAACATCGTCATCGCATCTTTTGCGAAGAAGCTGGGATGCAGACGTGTTATCGCAAGAGTCCGTGAGCCAGAACACATGAACCAGTTTTTCTTCATCAAAGAAAAGATGGGAATTGACTCTATCGTCAATCCGGACCTTGCCATCACGCTGGAAATTCACAAATACCTGGCAGAAAAATATACACTAAATAACGGTATCTTCACCAGCGGCAAGATTGCGCTGACAGAATTCTACGCGAGACACTATCCACGTGTCATCGGTCTGACCATGCCGCAGATCAAAGAAATGTTCCCAAATATGCTGGTTGCTGCTATCTCCAGAAAAGGCAAGGTTATCATCCCTCACGGTAATGACGACATTCACAGAGAAGACATTCTCTACATCATCGGTGAGAAAGATGAGATTATGGAGCTGAACAAAAAAGTCCATGTAAAGGGCAAATATACCAACCTGCGTAAGGTGATGATTGTCGGCGGCGGTAAGACAGGCTTCTACCTGGCAGAGAAGCTTTCTGAATTCGGCGCTGCTGTGAAATTAGTTGAAAAGAGCAAAGAAAGATGTTACTATCTTTCCACTCATCTGAAAAACGTCATGGTTCTTCACAACGACGGCACTGACGTAAGTTTCCTGGAAGAGGAAAACTTTGATGAGATGGATGCTTTTGTCGCATGTACAGGCTTCGATGAAGAAAATCTGCTTTTGGCGCTGACTGCAAAACAGCATGGAATCGAGGATGTTATTTCCAAAGTCAGCCGCGAAAGCTACAAAGAGCTGATTGAACGTATGGGTGTGGACATGGTACTGAATCCCCTGGACATTACTGCAAGCAACATCCTGCGTTTCATCCAGGGAACCAAGAAAATCATTTCTTCCACGCTGATTCAGGGACAGGCTGAAATCATGGAAATCGTAGCCCACTCCCATATGAAGATGATTGACAAACCACTGAGTGAATTGAACCTGCCAAACGGTATGCTGATCGCAGCCATCCACAGGGGCGAACAGGTTATCATTCCAAAGGGTGATACTACGATTAAGTGGAATGACCGTGTCATTCTTGTCAGTCTGCTGAAAGAAATGGCTGATTTAGAGAATCTGATTAAGAATAAAGACAGAGACTAGGAGTTTCGGATGACAGTAAATTTTAATAATGTTATCAAAATCATGAGTATCATATTTTTTGTGCTGGGCTTTTCTATGATCCCAGCACTTTTGGTTGCTGTGATTTATGACGAAACCGCTTCCTTCACCGCTTTTTCCAGCATTATTCTTCTATGTTTCGGCACAGGCTATGTCTTCCACAAGATGTATCAGCCTGCTGAGTTAAAACTCAAAGAAAGAGACGGTTTTTTGATTGTAGCCTTATGCTGGCTGGTAGCATCGCTGGTCGGTGCCCTTCCTTTTGTGATGAGCGGTGCGATTCCAAGCTATATTGATGCTTTTTTTGAAACATGTTCCGGATTCTCAACGACCGGCTGTTCGATTTTGAACGACATCGAGGCCCTGCCTAAATCTATGTTATTCTGGCGTTCCTTTACACACTGGCTGGGTGGTATGGGAATTATCGTGTTTGCAACAGCACTGCTGCCTTCCATCGGTATCAAAGGGCAGATTATTGCCAGCGCGGAAACACCAGGCCCAACATTAGATAAGATTTCCCCAAGGTTCTCTGATACGGCAAGAAATCTGTATCTGATATACATTTTGTTCTCCGTTGTGGAAGTTCTGCTTCTCATGGCTGGTAAAATGAACCTCTACGATGCCCTTGTGCACACATTTGGCACAGTGGGAACCGGCGGTTTCTCCTCTTATGGTGACAGTATTGCCCATTTCGACAGCGGATATATTCAATGGGTTATCATCATATTCATGCTCCTTTGTGGCATTAACTTCAACCTGTATTTCGTTCTGCTCAAGAGAGGAATCCGGAACTTCTTCAGCGATTCCGAGCTGAAACTGTACCTCCTGATCATCGCCGGTATTACTCTGGCCATATTCCTCAACGTGTATCAGGCAGGCCACTACGAAAGCATAGGAAAAGCCTTTACGGATTCCGCTTTTCAGGTAGTATCTATCATCACAACGACAGGATACGCGACCTGTGACTATGACATTTGGCCGACCTTCAGCCGCATGTTGATTTTCATTTTGATGCTGACCGGCGCCTGCTCCTCCTCCACCGGAGGCGGTGTAAAGTTAATCCGTATTCTCGTTGCGCTGAAAATGGTGCGTCGAGGGGTTTCCCTCAAACTGCATCCAAACAGATTCATTCCGGTTACAGTGGGAAACCGCCCGGTTCCACAGGAAGTGGCAACCAATATTGCGAACTTTATCTTCCTGTATATTTTCGTTGTATTTGCAGGTGCAGCCGTGATTTCCCTTAACGGCTTCGACCTGATGACCACCATTTCTTCCGTTATGACCTGTGTAGGTAATATAGGTCCCGGTTTTAATCTGGTAGGCCCAAGTATGAATTTTGCAATTTTTTCCGACTTTTCCAAAGTCTTCTTTTCCCTGCTGATGATTGCAGGAAGATTGGAACTGTTTACGTTCTTCATGCTGCTATCACCGCATTACTGGAATGCAAACAAAGTATAACATTGATATAGAAGGATTTTTGATATGCATAACAACTATCGGGTAATCCTTAGAACCATTGGTCTCGTACTGATTTTTGAAGGCATTGCCATGCTGGTCCCATTGGCTTACGCCGTGTGGCTGGATGACGCTTCTGCTACTGCCTTTTTTACACCTGCAGTATTCTGCCTTGGTCTCGGATTATTCATTCACACACAATTGAAATACTATACCTTAAAAATCAAGCAGAGAGAAAGCTATTTTATCGCTTTTGTATGCTGGATTACGGTGTCCTTTATGGGAATCTTCCCTTACATGCTTGCGGATCAGGGATATAGTCTTGCAGACTGCATCTTTGAGTCTGTGTCCGGTTGGACAACAACCGGTGCATGGACAGTTAACGTGCCCTCTATGCCGAAGCCTCTGTTATTATGGAAAGCCACTACCAACTGGCTTGGCGGCATGGGGATTCTCCTGCTGACCATCTCCTTCTTCCCCGTACTGGGTGCTGAGGGGCAGAAGATGATCAATGCGGAGATGCCCGGCATTCAGGTAGAAAAAATGTCCACCAGAATCAGCGATACGGCAAAGATTTCCTATATGATCTATGTGATCATGACTGTGGTGGAATTCCTGCTTCTGCTTCCAACGGGATTGACGCCTTTTGAAGCCCTGCTTAACACGATGTCCACCATCAGTACTGCGGGACTGATCAATGTGGGTACAGGAAACGTCATCGCTGTATCCCCTTATGTTACGGGGGTCTTTACGGCATTCTCCATTTTTGGATCCATCAACTTTATGATGTATTTTTATCTGTATAAACGGAAATGGTCCAGTATTCTAAACAACGTAGAAGTGCGCGCATTCCTGAAAATTCTGGCGGTCGGTTCTGCCATCATCGCTCTGACCCTGTTCTTTACAGGCACCTGCGATTCTTTGACAGATGCCTTTGGTACTGCCATCGCACAGTCAGTTGCTTACGGCGCTACATCCGGTTTTGAGGTTGCTGATCTTAATGCATGGCCTGGGCTGTGTAAGATAGTTCTGATTATCCTGCTGCTCATTGGAGGCTGCTCCAATTCCACCAGCGGCTCCATCAAGGTCATCCGTTTCATCATATTCCTGAAGCTGATTAAACGCGGTATCTATAAGAGAATCCATCCAAAGGCAGTAAAACCGGTTATGATTCAGGGAAGACCGGTCAGCGCAGCCAGCGTATCTTCTATATCCGTGTTTCTGATGCTGTACTTCCTGGTCTTTGTCTTCGGATCTCTGGTATTCTCACTGGAAAATCTGGATATGGAAACCACCTTCTGCACGACGCTGGCCTGTATTACCAACAACGGAACGGCATTTGGCGGCATTGTCGGAGGTAACTTCAGTATTCTGTCAGAGCCCGGTAAGATATTCTCTTCGATTCTAATGCTTGCAGGCAGACTGGAAATGTATGCAATTATCCTGCTCTTCTCCAGATCCTTCTGGAATCCTAACAGAGCGACATAATGCTTGTATAATTATGAATAAACTTTGTATTTTTTGCCTATCCTATTGTTGTGGGATAGGCATTTTTTATTGCTAATTACATCGAAAAATTAGGTGTTTTCTAATTAATGCATCCATTCTTCACATTCCCAAACCTTGACAAAAAAATCACACAATTTACACAAAGAATGGAAAAATATTCATTGATTTATCACAAGAAATGTTTTAGTATATTGTAGAAAGGATTGATGCAATATGACACAAAGAAACAAGAACAAGAGCAACTTCAAGAAAGGTTCTGTTGAAATGCTGCTGCTGCATCTTTTAGCAACAGAGGGGGACTGCTACGGTTATCAGCTGTCCCAGCTGATTGACGAAAGATCAAACGGCGTCCTGATCATTCCGGAAGGATCCATGTATCCTACTTTGTATAAACTCATTGATCACAAGTACATTTCCGACTACAAGTCCACAGTTGGAAAACGTATGACCCGCGTTTACTATCACATCGAAGAAAGCGGAAAACAGCGTTTACAGGAACTTGTAGAGGACTACAAGGAAGTTGCAAATGCCATTGAAACGATTATGAATTTTTAATCTGTATCAAGCCAAAAGGAAGCCTCAGAGGCTTCCTTTTTTCATGTCTTTTTATATATTACCACGCGGTCTCATCGTAAAGGACGAAGTCAATCTGCCGGTCTTCCGGACTGGCACCGATGACTTCGATTTGTACTGCATCACCCAGCCGGTAAATCTTCTTTGACAGTCTGCCGATAACGCGGTACTTCCCTTCTTCGTATTCGTAGTAGTCGTCTTTGATAGAGTCCAGGCGTACCATGCCCTCCACCGTGTTGGGCAGTTCCACGTAAATGCCGAAACTGGTTACACCGCTGATAACACCGTCGAAGATTTCTCCGATATGGCCTTCCATGTATTCGGCCTTCTTCATCTTCTCTACTTCCCGTTCCAGCTCCTGGGCCTTCCGTTCCGTCTGGGAGGAGATATCCGCAGCCGTTTCTGCCGCCGCCCTCATCTTCTCAATCATCCCCTCGTCCAGCCGGCCGTTGATGGATGCTTTGATGATACGGTGAATCATCAGATCAGGGTAACGTCTGATCGGCGATGTGAAGTGGCAGTAAAACGGAAATGCCAGGCCGAAATGGCCCTCGCAGCTGGTACTGTAAAAAGCCTTCTTCATGGAACGCAGCATCACCGTGCTGACGATGTTCTCATATGGCTTTCCTGCCGCTTCCGTCAGGATATCGTTGAGGACGCCGGAATGGATGTTGTCCGGATTTCCCGGAAGACTGATGCCAAATCCGGCCAGAAATGCCTTCAGTTCCAGCATCTTCTCCACATCCGGTTTTTCGTGAACACGATAGATAAAGGGCAGATTCATCCAGTAAAACTGTTCTGCCACAGTCTGGTTTGCCACCAGCATGAATTCCTCAATCAGTCTGTTAGCCGTTCTCCGGTCGCTGATACCGATATCTACCGGCACTTCATCTTCATCCAGCAGAATCTCCGCCTCATCAAAATCGAAGTCCAGGCTTCCCTTCTGCTTTCTCTTGTTTCTGAGGATTTCGGCAAGTTCTCCCATCAGCTTCAGATCATCATGGATGTGAGCATAGCGGACAGTCAGCTCCGGATCCTCATGCTCCAGAATATCGGAAACGTCATCGTAGACCATACGGGCCTTGGAACGAATGACGCTCTCAAAGATTTCGTGGCTGACCACATGACCGGTCCGGTCGATTTCCATCTGGCAGCTCAGGGTCAGACGGTCCACATCCGGGTTCAGGCTGCAGATACCGTTGGACAAAACCTTCGGCAGCATAGGCACCACTCTGGTCAGCAAATACACGCTGTTACCGCGTTTTGCCGCTTCTTTGTCCAGATATCCCCCCATGTCCACATAATGGCTGACATCGGCGATATGGACGCCTAACAGGTAGTTTCCGTTTTCCAGCTTCCTGATGGAAACACCGTCGTCCAGGTCCTTGGCAGATGCTCCGTCGATGGTGATAATGGTCTCGCCGCGCAGATCCCTTCTTCTTGCGGTTTCTTCCTCTGTGATCACTTCTTTGGATCTGGCCTTCGCCTCTGCGTTGGCACGGCTTGGAAAGGTTTCAAAGAGTCCGTTGGCACGAATCAGAGCCTTGATGGCGCCGCCGGTCTCGCCGTTTCGGGAAATGACTTCGATGATTTTCCCTTCGGCGCTGACGTTCTTTTCCGGATACTTTGTGATTCTCGCTACTACCTTGTCCCCGTTCTGGGCATTACGGAAATCCGCTTTTTTGATAAAAATGTCATCGTTGTTACGAGCATCATCCGGCACCACGAATCCGAACCGTTTGTTCTTCTGAAAGGTGCCGACCACTTCCGTATGGGCACGCTCCAGCACCTTGTCGATAAGCCCTTCTCTGCTCTTTCTTCTCCATAAGTATTCCGGCAGAAGGTCCACCTCTACCAGGTCTCCGTGCATGGCATCTCCCATGTTGCTCTTTGCGATGAAGATATCTCCGTCCTCTTCCTGACGGACAAACCCGAAGCCGGCTTTGTTCTTCTCCAGGATTCCTGTCTTTTTCTCTGTATGCAGTTTTTTCTTGTACTGTTTCTTTTTCTTCTTCTTTTCCATACCTGTATTTTACCAGAAAAAACGCAGACATTCCAGTCTGCGTCTTTCTACTGTTTTACATCATTTTGATTCTTGTCTTTGTTTTCGTGATTTTCGTCACGATTGTCGTCATCACCGTCTACAGCGTCTTTCACGTCATCAGCCGCATCATCGATGCCATCTTTGATGTCGTCACCTACATCGTCTGCATCCTCACGGGTATCATCAGCATCCTGCTGCATGGTCTGATTCTGCTGTTCGTCCGGAATGGCGTCGTTATTTCTGTCATTCTGGCTTCCGCAGCCTGTAAACGTAAACATGGTTACCAGCAGCATGGCTGCCAGTAAGAATCTGGTCTTCTTCATTTTCTGAACTCCTTTCCTATTCTAACGGTAGTATCTGATTCTGCCGAAAAAATATGAAAGGATTTTTATGGTTCGTCCAAAAAATTATTTTTTTGCTTTTGCAATGACCAGACCGATCAGCGCGCCCACAATGGCAGGCACGATCCAGCCCAGGCCCAGATTGAAGAACGGAACCATTTCCATGATACCTGCGAAAGCACCCAGGGAAATGCCTGCTGTCTTCAGACCATCGAAGATGCCGATGATAAAGGCGAACAGGAACGCCAGTCCATAAGGTGCAGGATGGCTGCCGATCTTCTTGTGCATAAATGCCATCAGAACCAGCGTAATCACCGGCGGATAAACCATAACCAGTGCCGGCAGCGTAAACGTAATCATCAGTGTCAGGCCTACGTTGGATACGGCAAAACTGAACAGGCATACTGCAGTCAGAACTGCCTTATAGGAATATTTCGGGAATGTTTCGTGCACATAGTCGGCAAAGGAGGTCGCCAGACCGATGGATGTGGTCAGACATGCCAGCAATACCGCTACACCCAGAACCATTCTGCCGCCGTTGCCCAGCAGTCTGTAAGTTACGTCTGCCAGAAGCTGGCCGCCGTTTTCAAATGCCATGGTACCGGAAGTCTGCGCACCTACGAAACTCAGTGCCAGATAAACAACACCCAGTGCGATGCCTGCAAAAATGCCGGAAACTAATGTATATTTTGCAATGTCCTTTGGTTCTTCCACGTCCAGGTTTTTGATCGCGTTGATGACAACGATAGCAAAAGCCAGGGACGCGAAGCCGTCTAATGCCAGGTAACCTTCCACCATGCCCTTGAAGAACGGTATAGAAGCGTAATCGCCCTGAGCCGCACCGATGGTGCCTACAGGGTTCACGATGCTGACCACAAAGATAACCGCGATGGACAGCAGCAGAACCGGTGTCAGGATCTTACCTACGATATCAACAAGCTTACTTGGGTTCAGGCACAGCACGTAAGTCAGGCCGAAGAAAACTGCCGTGAAAATCACGGAAGTTAACAGGCTTGCACTGTCACCTAAGAATGGCACAATGGCCATTTCGTAGGAAACCGTTCCTGTTCTCGGCATAGCGAAGAACGGACCGATCAGCAGATAGATCAGCATGCTGAGGAAGATTGCGAACTTCGGACCGATCAGTTTTCCGAGATCGTCGATCTTTGTTCCAACAAAGATAATTGCTGCGATACCCAGCACGGACAGCCCCGCGTCAGTCACAACAAATCCCAATGTAGCCTGCAGGAAGTTTTCTCCACCCAGATGGCCCAGCATCGGCGGGAAGATCATGTTTCCTGCACCGAAAAACATAGCAAAAAGCATCAGAGAAACAGAGATGATTCTGCCAATACTTAAAGTGTCTTTTTTCATATTTACCTCTCTTTCTATTCTTGCGCTTTTCCAGCGACTTATTCTAATACGCAAAAAAATACGCAGCACGTATTGCTACCTGCCGCGTATCCTTCACTCTTAATTATTCAGCATCTTCTGCAACTGCTTCTTCTGCTGGAGCGTCAACAGTTTCCTTAATGCTTAAGCTGATTCTCTTTCTATCCTTGTCGATTTCTAAGATCTTTGCAGATACTTCCTGACCGATGGATAATTCGTCAGCAATGTTTGTTACTCTCTTGTGAGCAACTTCGGAAATGTGAACCAGACCGTCTAAACCAGGTTCTAATTCAACGAATGCACCGTATTCCTTAATCTGAACAACCTTACCAGCTACAACCTGTCCAACTGCGTATGTATCGTCAATTACGGACCATGGTTCTGGCATTGTCTGCTTCAGACCTAAAGAAATCTTGCCCTTTTCTTCGTTCATGGATAAGATCTTTACGTTAACCTTGTCACCAATCTGCAGAACTTCCTGTGGGTGCTTCAGCTTACCCCAGGAGATTTCGGAGATGTGTAACAGACCGTCAATGCCGCCTAAATCTACGAATGCACCGTAATCAGTAAATCTCATTACTGTACCTTCTACAACATCGTCTACGTTCAGACCTTCCCAGATAGCTGCAATCTTAGCCTGTCTTGCTTCGCCTAAAACAGCCTTTCTGGAGAATACAGCTCTGCCTCTCTTCTGGTCAACTCTTGTAACCTTAACTTCCAGTACCTGTCCTAAGAATTCGTCTGCACTTTCAACAAACTTGTCGGATAACTGGGACAGAGGAATAAAGCCAGTCACTTCTTTGTAAGCTGCGATTACGCCGCCATTAACCTGCTTAACCACTTTAACTGTGATGTTAGATTTATTTTCAAGAGCTTCGTTAATTTCATTCCAGTGCTCATTGATTTCCAGCTTTTTCTTGGAAAGTAAGATTCCACCGTCGCCGTCATCTGTCTTGATAACTTTTGCCTGAATCTCGTCGCCTTCTTTAAATAAATCAGCCAGCTTCTGTCCTTCCTCTAAAGTAACTTCTTCCACAGGAAGAATACCGTCTTTCTTGCAGCCCATGTTCACGATAACTTCTTTTTCAGTTACCTGGTGTACAGAACCATCAACTACTTCACCTACGCGAGGTAATCTTAAAGACGCGTCGATTTCATCCATGAAATCTTCCATTGAAAATTTTTCGTTTAATTCACTCATGTTAGCAATAACCTCCTTAATTACGCATTCAGGTGTTGATGCACCTGCCGCAATCCCTATTTTATTACATTTTTTTAATTCTTTCAATGGTAAATCTTCAATATTTTCAACAAAATAAGAATTATTACAGTTTTTTTTCGAAATCTCGTATAATTTCCGGGTGTTGGAGCTGTTTCTGCCGCCAACGATGACCATGGCTTCCACCTCTTTGGACAGCTGGTCACAGGATTCCTGTCTCTCTCTGGTAGCATTGCAGATAGTATTGTTAACTTCGATTTCGATGTCCCGTTCCGAAAGCGCCGCGATGACCTGGTCCATCAGTTCTTTTTTGATGGTGGTCTGACATACCAGGAATATCTTGTCCACATTCACTGCATCCGCATCTTCTCTGCCGTTGACAATATATGCCCTGTTTCTGCACCAGCCGTTGATACCCACCACCTCAGGATGGTTTCTGTCGCCAACGATGACGATGTTTTTGCCCTCGCTGTCTGCATCAAAGACCAGCTTGTGGATCTTATTGACGAACGGACAGGTAGCATCCACCACCTCCAGCCCGCGTGCTTCTGCCGCATCAAAGAAAGCCTTGGTTTCCCCATGGGAACGGACGATAACGATATCCCCTGCCTCTGCCTCTTCCGGCTGATAGATGATGCCGACGCCCTTTTCGGCCAGCTGTCCTGTAACGAACTGGTTGTGAATCAGCGGTCCGCAGGTAAAGATTCTCTTTCCCCGGTTCTTTTCTACCTGTGCTTCTGTTTTCTCGATGGCCTGTTTCACGCCGAAACAAAAGCCGGAGTTCTTTGCTCTAATGATTTCTGCCATATCTTTCTTCTAATCCTTCCAGGAATTTTTTGAATGAGCCTTCAGATCCGTTGGATGTAGGCTCGTAATATTTGACGCCTTCCGCATAGAGGTTGTCCGGCAGATACTGCTGCTGGACATAACCGCCGTATGCGTGAGGATATTTATAGTCTTTGCCGATGCCCATCTTCTTCGCGCCCTGATAGTGGGCATCCTTTAAATGCAATGGGACATCGTCGATTTTCTTCTTTCTGATGTCGGAAAGGGCCTTTTCGTAGGCCATGTATGCCGCATTGGATTTCGGTGCCGAGGCAAGCAGTATAACTGCCTGACTCAGGTTGATAACCGCTTCCGGATAGCCTACCATAAGCGCCGCCTGGACGCAGGATGTCACGATGGAAACTGCCGACGGATAAGCCATGCCGATATCTTCGCTGGCGATGACCATCAGTCTTCTGCCGATCATCTGGATGTCCGCGCCGCCGTCTACCAGCCTTGCAAAATAGTGGATGGCCGCGTCGGGATCGCTACCCCGGATGGACTTCTGCAGGGCGGACAGCAGGTTGTATCTGTCGTCTCCTTTGTCGTAGAATCCGATTTTCCGCTGCATGGCCTCCGCCACCATTTCCTTGGTGATACGGTCCCCCAGATTCAGGTTATCAATGATGAATCCAAAGGTGTCCAGCGCCACACGGCCGTCTCCGTTAGCCAGATCCGCCAGGATGTCCAGCGCCTCTTCATCGTAAGGAATCTCCAGATTGCCAAATCCTTTCTCCTTGTCCGTGAGTGCTCTTAAAATCAGTTTCTTCAGATGATCCGGCTGCAGTCTCTCGAACTGATAGATGTTTCTTACCCTGCTGAGCACCGCATTATTGATAGCAAAATACGGATTCTCCGTGGTGCTGCCAATGAAACGGATGACCCCTTCTTCCAAAGCCTTCAGCAAGGAGTCCTGCTGCAGCTTGTTCCAGCGGTGGAACTCGTCGATGTACACATAGGTTGTCTTATTTTCCAGACCGTAGAAACGGAGCTTGGCATTCTCGATGAGATCCTTCAGCTCCTTGGTTCCCGTAGTTGACGCGTTGATTTCCATGAAATCACTGTCCATCTCTTTGGCAATGATACGGGCCAGGGTCGTCTTGCCCGTGCCCGATGGCCCAAAGAAAATTGCCGACGTAAAGGTCTTGTTCTTAATGGAGTTGTACAAAAGCGAGCCGGGATACATGAAATGCTCCTGCCCCTGGAAGTCCTCCAGTCTTTCCGGCCTCATTCTCGTCGATAGTGGTATCATAGCAAATCCTCTTTTCTATTCCAATCGGCATCATCTAATCGATACTATCGATAAAGACGTCGATGTTGTTCTCATCTTTTAGTTTCTCCAGTTGTTTCAGGGCCTCTTCCTTGGTATCGATGTTCTCGCTGATGACCCTGTAGCTTCCGTCCTCTTCTTTGATTTCCGCTTCAATGCCGTCTTTGTCCAGCTGGGAAAGCAGAGTCTCTGCTCCGCTCCTGACGTCAAATCTGCCAAACTGGAGTACGTAGCCTCTGTCTTCTTTTTTCTTGCCGCTCTCTTTCGATTCCGCCTTTTTTTCCGCCGCATCCTCCAGACGTGCCGCCAGCTTCGACGGAAACTCCGGTTTCAGCACTTCCGTATCGTAGCCCATCAAAGGCCCCAGCGCAAAACGTGCCGTCAGATAACCCAAAACAACCGCACATAATATTATACCAAGAATCAATCCTAATTTCATCATGGAATTTTCTTTTCCCGGCCGGTACCGCCGCATTCTTCGTCTTCTCATGTTGACCTCCGTGTTTTTCTCTGTATAAAACTTATGCAAGAGTGTGTGGGAAAAGACGTATGAAAGTCACATGATTGGCAAACCGGCAAATCGTGATAACCGCGCAACCATCAAACCATATTTTTTGATGTTACTGCGTTTAGAAAAAAAATCGCAACCATTAGACCAAATATGACGATACTACTGCGCGTGATTAGGATTTGCATGCTGTAACCCGTGTTCCTGTAACCCTCCACCTCTCACATGCATCCCAAAAACGCAACCATTCTGTCACTTTATATGCGATTTACTGTGTAAACCCTTGCGACAGTCAGGGATACATATGATTTTTCGCCGTATATCCTTCTCCACACAACTCTGTAGTGAAGGATTGCGCAGTACAATCACAAAATAATCACACATGGTTGCAGATTATTTTTTATATGCAGTAAAGACACCGAATATGTAGTCATGGTTGCGGGATTAAAATGTCTCATGTAGTTTTCCTCATTTTTTTCATATAAAAAAGGTTGCTTCAAAGAGCAACCTTTTCGTACGCTGTTTTCTGTTGTCTGTCAATCATCCTGCTTAGGATTGGTTAGAACAAGTTGAGAGGCGGAAGCTGATTGGGTCTCTGCTCACGCCATTCCTCCAGTTCTTTCCAACTGTCATCCAAGCTTCCATAATGCCATTCAACATAAGACGCTGCTTCCTGGCTTAACGCTGAAATTCTACGGAGCCATGCATAGTATTCTATGCTGGATTCACGATCCAAAGTATCAAAACCTTCAACATCTTCCCAAACTATATCCGGATCGCCTTCAATTTTATATCCCCGGGGTTCAAAGAAATGCACCTTCATCCACTCCAGCCAGGTTTCCGCCTCTGCAAACTTTCCAGAAATACAAGCAAGTTTATCATCCTTATCAAAGAACCATGTGTTCCTAAAGTATTCATCTATTCGCCTATAGACTTCCGGACATGTTGTCATATTAAAGTGCCAAAAGTCAATCAACAACTTATTATCAGGAGGAGGAATTAACTCCAGTCTTCCATTTGCTCTTGTCCAAATTCCCATGAAAAACTCCTTTCTATTTTTAAGTTTCTTTCCATACTTAATAGAAGAAGAAGGCTTTCACCTTCTTCTCTACGGAATATCACAAACATAAACTTCCTGTTGCAGCAATTCGCATCGGTGAAGTATGCCGCGGTAGCTGAAATCCTTCTCACAGATTTCTTCGGCAAGGCTCTCCAGATACCCCCGACCTTCTTCGCTGGCAAGATTCATGCAGTCCCTGATTAACAAGCAAAGCTGTTCTTTTCCCGGTAGCCCCTCTTCATTGGGGACAAAAATCATCTTTATCCTGCTCTTCAACGGATCGTAAAACACAGTCTCTGTACTGATGACATATCGGTCCGGGAACAGATAATGCCGTTCGTTTGCTTCCATCTGCCCAATGAGATTGCAAAACATCTGAAACACTTCTTCTGTAGACATCTGCTTCATCTGGTGCAATGGTCTGCATCCGCCCGTCTGAAACACGGCGGAAATACCAGCTGTATCCTGTATGAAACTGACCGGCAGAAACACGTCCATGATGCCCATGGCCAGCTGTTCCATCATCCATTTCGGGATTCCGTCCTTCCCGTAAAACACCGTTTTATTCTGATTCATCTCATCCTCCACACTTACTGCAGGGGGTATACCCCTGAGACTCTGCTTTGTGCTGTCCCCTGGTGACATAATAGCGTTTGATTATGCTGCATCCGGCCACGTGATACGCTTCGCCGTATTTATCGAAGCAATATACCGGGCTTCCAATCTGAGCTGACTGGGCTTGACATAGTTTGCAGCTTTTGTATTGTTTCTGAATGGCCGCCGTCAGGTAAACCATCTGACAGCTTCCCGTCACATAGGTACAGCTTTTGCGATGATAGCGCATGCCCCATTGGGGAAAGATATATACGGTTCTGTCTTCTTCCGCCGGTCTGCCTTCCGGTGCCTGCCTGTGAAGCGTTCCGCTAAAAGCACGCACCGTCATTCTGTTGGTAAAGGTCGTACTTTTGAACAGTCCATAGAAGTCATTTCCATCATAATAGAAATGGTAATCCACCGTAATAAGATCATCGATACCGTGTTTCCGGTAGCTGTATTTGCAAGATGTAAACCGAAGAACAGATGCCTTTGGGTTTTCGGCAGCAGTTCTGGATTTCATGCGCAGTTTCATGGTCTGCTTTTCCGGCGCAAAAGGTGCCTTTGCCGACTCCAGCCGCAGTTCATCACAGACAGAAAAAGCCGTATTCTCGGCGGCAGAAAGTGCCGGAACTGCCGAAATCAGCATGAGAACAGCCAGTATAAACAGCGGCATGATGATGGACGCTTCCACCAGATAACTCCCCTTTTTCCCCATTCTATTCATAGGTTTCCTCCACATGACAGTTTTCCCCATTGATATTGAAGGTGTAGGAAAGTCCCCCGTAGTAATCGCTGATGAGAAAGGTATCGTAATAGCTGTACCGCATATTGATCTGAATCAGGTCCATCATGCGCAGCAGCCTTGTATTTTCGTTCATTATCACCAGCAAAAGCCGGAGATAATCCTCATAGGAATCCCCCGTCTTTGTACCCGTATAAATGCACCCTTCCACATCGTCGTCCGCAAGGATCATGTCCAAGTCCGTGGCCCAGCTGGCATCTGTCTTTTCCTTTGGCACGGGATAGCCTTCTGTCAGAAGACGATAGTCGTTGACGCTTTCCGCATATGCCCACAGTGCCATAACAGAATGGGCCGTTGCTGCTGCCGCAGAAGGTGTCAGAAGCTCTGCTGCCGTATAAACAGCTGCGGACCTGACAGGGTCTCTTTCCAGAAAAGCCAGATTTGCGGGCTCCCGCAGCGCGATGATTCTCCGTTTTACAACGGCTTCGTTGGCATCATCCGTCTGTTTCCCGCCGATGAGATATTCCACTTCGGCCTGTAGATACGTGGTTCCCAGTTCCCGGGGATGAGACTGATCCTTAAAATGAGAAAAGATATAGCTTAGCTGCAGGCCGGTATCCGAACCCTTCTTCACGAGTCCTTTGAGGCCGGATGCACCGTCGAATGTCTTCTCCAGAGATGACAGGGATATCCCTGCTTTTGCGCCTTCCGACGGCAGGTCTGCAAAAAGAACACGTGCAGCCGGCTTCTGATGGTGTGTTACGCCTTTGATTTCTTCGGCCGGCCCATTGAATACTCCAGTCAGTGCCGTCTTCCCTGCGCTAATGACCTGCTCTCTGAATATCTCTACATTCCTGAGAGAATAATCGCAGAGACTGCAGGACGTAATAGTAAGATTTGCATCCCGTTTGCTCTCAAAGGTTTCATCAGCATAAAAAGCAAGCTTGTCCTGCACCAGTGCCGGATAGCCGTAGTATCCAAACAGATGATACCGCTCCTGCAGGTTCCGGTCGTACTCCGCAAGAACCGACTGGGACCAGAGGCCGCTGCAGGCCCGGGCAGTTCCGATGATGGTGCCCTTTTTTGCCGCACCGATAAAGATACCAGCCGAACCGATGAGAACTGCAAGAAAGAGGCAGGCATAGACGGAGAAGAATCCTCTTTTATCCATCTTCCAGCCCTGCCATTTCCCCCAGACGTATCCATGCCGCCGGCTGCAGATCGTAGATTCTGTGCTGTTTTTCATCTTTCAGAATATGATTGACCATGCCGTCCAGCTTCGTCTGGTTTTCCTGCGTTCGTTTTCTGATGCGGAAAACAGTATCGCTTTCCTGAACCTGGGCGAGCATTTCTTTATGTAAGACAATCTGTCCATGATGGTTTTCATAATAATGAACCATCACCAGAATCAAAGAAAAGACCACCAGAATCAGAATAGGCAGCACCATGGCAGCTTCCACCATTTCCTCTCCCCTTTTATTGCTCCTCATCGCGGATTCAGCTGGGAGAAGGTGTTGTTCACAAAGGTTGTGACTTCCGTCTTGAAAATCAGGCCGATGACCACGGCGATGCCGATAAGGATTGCGACCTGAATCATCTCCATGGCACCGACCATGATGGTTCCTTTTTTGTTCTTCATCTCATTTTCTCCTTTCTCACATATTCATCATTGCCGGCATGCCGGCAATGATAATCAAAACCAGCAGCAACAGGGCCAAAGGAAAAGTCATCTTTGTTTCCATCTCCTTTCCCCTCTGCATGGCTGAGGCTTTTCTGCCTTCCCACAAAAGACGGCTCTCTGCTGCAAGTTTTTCTTCCAGGTTGACGCCGCGATGCTGATGGTCCATCATGATGTTTACCATACGCACATATTCCCGGATGCCTACCTCCTGCGCCATCCCCTTCATCACGGTGATCACCATAAATCCGGTCTCATCAGCTTCCTTACGAATCCGGCCAAGCAGCCGGCAGAAGCTGTCCTGGGTACCGCGTGTTGCATAACCTGCCTCGATACGGTAAAAAGCATCGTGAAAAATCATCCCGCAGTTTAGCAGCAGGAGGAGCTGGTCCACGAAGGAAGGCAGCGCCTTGCGGATTTCCGCTTCATAACGCCGTCTTCTTTCCTTTTCCTGCTTCCGCTCTGTTTCATATATGTAAAGGAGGCATACCGGCAGCAACAGGAATACCAGCAGGAAACGCAGATCCCGTTTCCCTCTCCATCGCAGCACTGTACCGTCATTTAGCTTTTCCGGCAGGGAAATGCGAAGTTCCTTTTTCGTTTCTATCTCATCAATCAGTCCTGCAACTGCATCTTCCAGAACAAAGTCATCGCGTACCGTTTCATCTTCAGACGCAGCCTTCCCGTCGGACTCCAATTCCGGCGCCTTTATGGACAGTATGACCTCGCAGGTCAGTTTTTCTCCTCCTTTTTCCGCTTCGACTTCCAGTGGCAGGGACAGTGTCTGCTCCAGACTGTCTCTTTCAATGGCGACAAGGTTCCCATCTTCCCGCACAAGATACCGGCTCCTGCTGACGGAAGAAACCGCCAGGCAGACCAACAGTATGATATTTATACTAATCAGAATCCTGATTTCTTTTTTATGTGCCTTCAGCCAGTCAGAGTGTAACATTTGTCATCTTCTCCATCCAGTAATATGCAAAACCATTGATACCAAGGGCTGCTGCCATCATCAGTCTGCCCCCTTGCGTCGTGTACATGGGTTCCAGGTATTCAGGAGACATCCACAGAAGGAAGATGATCATCACCGCCGGCATAATGGCGATAATGGTCCCTTCCAGTCTCTTCTGAGACAGCATGGTCTGTATTTCCATTTCCAAATTGATTTTTTCCGTCAAAAGTGCCGCCGCTTTATTGACGGCTGCCGCCATGTTGCCGCCAGTCTCCCTGCAGGCGCCATAGACCTCCGAGAGCAGCTGAATGTCTTCCAGTCCGCTTCGGGCAGCAAAGTCTGCAAAAAGCTTCTGGTCGCTTTGTCCGGTCTCCTCGATGGCCCTGAGCATGTACCGCAGCTCGTCTGCCATAATTCCCTTGTCCCCGTAAATATGATACAAAGCGGTTTCCGCTTCCTTCATGGCTTCCGTCATGTGCCTGCCTGTAGCGAAGGATGCCGACAGGCTGAAGAGGAAGTCCCGGAACTCCTTTAGTAGTGCCTCCTGCCGCCGGTCTCTGCGATAATCCCCGTAGAGTTTCCATGCCGGTTTCACCGCCGCCGGAAGCAGCAGCACCAGCACCGGACTTTGAAAGAACAGCATGCTGACGCCGGCCAGGGCCAGCGCAGTCACGACGACAGCTGTCTTCCGCTCCTTTTCTGATAATATGTAAATCTGATACTCTGTCATCACGTGTTTCCTTTTAGCTGCATTTTCCTTGTTCTTTGAAGGGCATTCCCTGTGGAAGTCAGATTTTGGTTTTCGTCCAGGGTAAACAACGGATTCAGCACGTATTTCCCATTCTCAAAGTCCAGAAGTTCCTGCACTTCCATCACCATTCTCCGACCGGGACCCAGCCGGCCCAGATGAACCAGCACATCGATCCCTTCTACAATCTGTGCGCGAATGGCATCCATGGGAATCTGGGCAGACATCAGATACATGGCCTCCAGCCTCCGGAGCATGCCTTCCACGGAGTTGCCGTGCCCGGTACTCATGCTGCCGTCGTGGCCTGTATTCATGGCCTGCAGCATATCGGCCACCTCTTTGCCACGGACTTCACCTACGATAATACGGTCCGGACGCATACGAAGACTGGTCTTAATCAGCATGTCCATTGAAACAGCCCCCTGCCCCATGGCATTGGCCTGATGACATTCCATCTGGACCAGATTCCGGATATGGTGCAGCTGCAACTCTGCGGAGTCCTCAATGACGATGACGCGTTCGTCCTTTGGGATGGCTTCCGACAACGCATTAAGGAAGGTAGTCTTTCCCGAAGACGTCCCGCCACAGATAAACAGGTTATATCCGCAACGGACCAGCTCATACAGGAATTCTGCACATTCAGCAGAGATGGTACCTCCTGCGATCATATCCGCCATGCGAATGCGCTCTTTGGCGAATTTCCGGATGGTCAGAATTGGACCGCCGGCTGCAATATTCTTGTACACCGCGTTAACACGGGATCCGTCAGACAGTCTGGCATCCAGGATTGGATGCATCTCGTTGATTTCACGGTGTACTGCCGCGGCAATGTTACGGATGACTTCTTCCAGTTCTTCCACGGATTCAAAGGATTCTTCAAGCTGCACGATGCCTTCTCTCGTCTCAAAGAAGAAGGTATCCGGCCCGTTGATCATGATTTCGTTGACCCGTTCGTCTTTCATATATAAATCCAGGATTCCCAGCTTACTACGCAGTCTGGCATAAAGCCTGCGTATCAGGGGACCGTATTCATGAAAGGGTCTTTGCCTTCCGTCGTTCAGCACGATTTCTTCAATGCAGGCCATGACCTGTTCGTCGGAAAGTTCCCCGCCGGAGTTCATCAGCCTCTTTCTTATTTCATCGATCATGATTTCGTTCCATCATTTCCTTTACCAGCCTGCCAGCCTCCCACTGTACCTGCTTCATGGCAGACAGATCCAGGAGGCCGTTCTCCAGCAGGGCCGGTGCAGTGTGCTCTGCTGCATCCTGTGCATCCAGAGAAATGACCTTCACCGGTGTCCCTGCTGCGAGGCCTTCTAACAACTGTAAGATCTCTTTGAAAAAGGGTTCCGGAACCAGGTCTTTGCTGTCTGCCGTCAGAATAATCTCGTCACTACGACAAAGAAGCTCCCGGTTATTCCCAGAGAAATGATTCCCTATGTCCAGAAACAGAAAGGCATATTTCCCATAATCATCTATCTTCTGCAGGAGTCGGTGAAGCTGCAGGGGGTGCAGCTCATCAAAATATGGGTTAGACGTATTCGTGTCGACGCAGTCAACATGGAGGTCCCTGCGGATAAACGATTCTAAGGGAAAATCCCGCTCCTGCTCCAGATGATAGAGCAGATGCAACAGGCCCTTCCCGCCATCTGATGTCAAAAAGCGCTTGGAGCCATCGATGGGACAAAGATTCAGATACAGGCACCGCAATCCGAAATGACGATACAGGATTTCTCCGGCGGCCAGTGCAAGAGCCGTACCGCAGGCCCCTCCTGTCAAAGAAGAAAACATCAGGATTCTGCACCGGACATCTCCTGCAAACTCCAGGTTTTTCCCGGTCTCCCGGTAATGGATATACAGAAGACTGCCCACAAAGGAACCGGCATCCCGAAAACGGAATATCCTGTAAGGCGGTCCCTCATAAATCCGCTCTTCGTCCGGGCTGCTGCACAGGAGAATCTCTTTATGGGAATGCAGCTCCCGGTCAGTCAAAAGCAGATCGAAATCCGCTTCATCAAAATCAGCGTCAACCAACGTAAAACAAAGATTTCTTCCTTCTGCTGCAAGACCTCTCACCAGGCTGCAGGCAAAGTCCCTGTCCTGCAGTTGTACGCATACTTTCATCATGTGTCCTGTCCCCTTTCTCGAGGATAGCATAGCACGATGTCTCCGACTCGTCAACCATAAATTTACATTTTATTTATTTATTTACATTTTCTCCAGATAGTTCCTTTAGTTTCCCCAGCGCTTCCCTTAAACCACCGGTTTCGTCGATGATTCCAATCTTTACGGCGTCCTCTCCGAAGAGAATGGTGCCTACATCGTTAGACATGTTTCCAGTAGCATTCATCTTCTCTTCGATATGGAGTTTTGACGCTTTTGAATGGGCCACAATAAAATCTACTACACGTTCCTGGGTCTTTCTCATATAGTCGAAGGTGGCGTCTGCCGTAATCAAAGTCCCGCTGGTCCTGATGGGATGCAGCGTCATGGTTGCGCTCTTTGCCACAAAGGAATAATCAGCGGAAACCGCCAGCGGAATGCCGATGCTGTGGCCGCCGCCGATGACAAGGGATACGGTCGGTTTTGACAGGGATGCAATCAGTTCCGCCAGGGCCAGGCCGGCTTCCACGTCGCCTCCCACGGTATTCAGCACCAAAAGCAGGCCTTTGATGTCCGGATTCTCCTCTACCATGATCAGCTGTGGAATCAGATGCTCGTACTTGGTGGTTTTGTTGTCGCTGGCAAGAACCATATGGCCTTCCACACAGCCGATAATCGGAATGTACTGATAATCGCTCTTGAAGTTTGTCCCCGCGGCCAGGAGGCCCAGTTCCTTAATCAGATCCACAGGTTCCGCCGCCTGGGTGGTCTTATCTTTTTCTTCGCACATAAAAAAAGTCCTTTCGTCATAAAATTTAAAAAATATTATGCGCAAAGGACGGGTGATTTATGCTGTTAAGCGAGATTGGTGACAAGGAAATCATAGATTTAACGAAAGGCAGCCGCCACGGTGCTCTGGGCGATGCAGAGATTCTTTTTGACCCTCAGACGGGATCGATCAAAGCCCTCATGGTACCGAATTTCATGGAAAAAAGCCGGTTTGGCAGCTTCCACGACCATTTCCAGCTGCCCTGGGAAGCCATTGAGAAGATCGGGCTGGATTTGATTATTTTCCGGTCGTAAGGAATGGAAGAATTCGTCATTAGTGTATATTTTTTCTTCGTAAAGTATACACTATTTATACTTTTTCATGCTCATAGTTTAGAAACGAGTTAAAGTGGTTAGAATTCATGTACACTTTTAGAAAATATAGGAAAATATAGTGATTTCCTGAGGCTGACACGCTTTCATGCTCTTCCGAACATGAAAAAAGACCCGCTTTCGCAAGCGGGTCTTTTGATATCTTTAATGAAAGTCCATTTATTCGGTAGCCTTTCACGCCAGTCAGTCATGATTAATAGCAGGCCTTATAAATCGCCAGCACGTCTTCTGTTGTCATCGGAACGAATGTGCCTGTCAGCACGCCGTTCAGATTGCCAGCCATCATTTCCAGGCTGTCTTCCGGAACGTTCAGTTCGTGCAGTGTGCCAGGCAGACCTAAGTCGTTTACGAAGAAGTCTCTCGTCTTTGCGATACCTTCTCTTGCAACTTCGTACTGGTCTCTGCCTTCTGCCTCTACGCCCCATACGTTGACTGCGTATTCTGCGAACTGTTCTACGGTGTCATCCTGCAGCACGTGTTCCATCCATGCAGGCATTACCACTGCCAGACCTGCGCCGTGTGTCACGTCAAAGTAAGCAGACAGTTCGTGTTCGATTGGGTGGATACCCCAGTCCAGATAGCATCCGTTGGATAACAGACCGTTGATCGCTAAACTGGAAGCCCACATCAGGTTTGCTCTAGCTTCGTAGTTCTTTGGATCGTTTACAGCAATCGGACCGTATTTGATGACAGTCTTCATTACCGCTTCACTCATTCTCTTCTGCAGATATGCTTTCGGTGTTCTGTTGAAGTAGACTTCGAACACATGGCTGATGATGTCAGCTGCGCCGGCTGCAGTCTGGAACTTTGGAACGGAATATGTAAACTTCGGATCTAAGATGGAGAACTTCGGAATCACAGGATCTCCGCCTAAGTCCTTCTTTTCGTTTGTTTCTGTATTTGTAATTACCGCATAGGCATCCATTTCGGAACCTGTAGCAGCCATGGTGGAAACGACGAACACAGGCAGTGCATCCTGCATCAGGGACCAGTCAGAAGTCATGTCCCAAACGTTGCCGTCATACTTAACAGCCGCTGCGATAGCCTTGGAGCAGTCGATGGAGCTGCCGCCGCCGATAGCCAGCACGCCGTCCAGACCTTTGTCCAGACACAGCTTCTTGCCTAACTGCACGGTTTCCAGTCTTGGGTTTGGATCAACACCGGATAATTCAAAGAATTCAATGCCGTTTTCTCTCAGTACGGAAACAGCCTGATCGTAGATACCGGCACGCTTGATGCTGCCGCCGCCATATACCATTAACACTCTGGAAGCATAGTTCTTAATTTCACCCAGCTTCTCAATCTGTCCTTTACCAAAATATACTTTCGTTGGAATGTTGTAATCAAAATTCTGCATAATTACCTCCGTAATACTTTCTATACTAACTTGTTTATTTTATCACATCGCTTACACTTCCGCAACCACTCTGCAAGGCAGTCCGGACATTTCCGCGTAGTTCATCGGATAGGTGTGGGCCGCGAATGTTTTCCCGCAGATTTCTCCAAGATTGCACAGGTTTTCCACCACAAAGGCGCCCCTGTCCGCACATTTCTGATCCGCTGGCGTGTGTTCCTTTCCCCTGCGAATCCCTGCAAAATCCACCCCGATGATAGATACCTTTTTGTCCAGAAGCCCGTCGATCAAAGCCTGGCTCAGCTGAGGGTGTTCCTTGAAATACCGCCTGCTGCCGTAGCCGGCTTCTTCTATGAACCCGGAACAGAAAGCGACGAACATACCTTCTTTCACCTGGCTCAGGTCTATGTCCTCCGGTCCGATTTCCACAAGGCCCCACACATCAAAACAGACCGCTTCTCTTTTTGTGTATTCCAAAGGAAAGGCTTTGTCCATCACATCAAAGTGGGTGCCCAGATGCCCCGAGAAGACCTTTTTTTCGCTGTCTCCCGCCGTTTTCATCATGTCAGGTGTAATCCGTAATGTTAAGTCAAATAACATGGCAAACCTCCGTTTTTTGATGTCTTCATCTTACGACAGGCGCACCCTTTTGTCAAAATAAAATTGCCTTGACTTCTCCTCTTTTCCTGTGATAGAATTTCCTTTGTAAGTGAATATAAAACCTTTGATTCAGAGTAGTACCTTGGGAAGGTTGCAAAGAGAGAGCTGCAGGCGGTGGGATTGCAGCGGCGGACACCTGGGCGAATGGACTGATGAGGGCGAACAGAACGGCTTTGATGACTTTGACGGCTTAGTATGGGAGACGGGTTCCGACCGTGACATCGGATGACATATGATGGTATGTCCAGAGTGCGCATGCCCGCGAGGGTATTGCGAATTAGGGTGGTATCGCAGAAGCCAGGCTTTTGTCCCTTGTTAGACGGGGATAGAAGCTTTTTTGTTTATCCTCGATTGAGAAAACGGAGGTAAAGACACATGAAAAGAGTATTTTCCGGCGTACAGCCGACAGGAAACATCCACTTAGGAAACTATCTGGGCGCACTGAAGCAGTTCGTGGAACTGCAGGATGACCATGAATGCATCTACTGCATCGTAGACATGCATGCGATTACCGTGCCGCAGAATCCAAAGGAATTAAAAGAACACATCTTAGACGTTGCTGCATTATACCTGGCAGTTGGCGTTGACCCTAAGAAATCCATTGTATTCGTACAATCCGATGTACCGGGCCACGCAGAGCTGAACTGGATTCTGACCTGCAACTCCTACACAGGCGAACTGTCCAGAATGACACAGTTCAAATCCAAGAGCCAGAACAAGGAATCCGCTCCAACAGGCCTGTTCACCTACCCTGTGCTGATGGCAGCCGACATCCTGTTATATGACACAGACGTGGTACCTGTAGGTAATGACCAGAAGCAGCACATCGAGCTGTGCAGAGACATCGCAACCAGAATCAACAACACCGTAAAGAAGACTTTCGTCATTCCGGAAGGCAGATTCCTGAAGGCCGGCGCAAGAATCATGGCGTTAGACGATCCTACCCAGAAGATGAGCAAGTCTGCTGCTAACGTACACAGCAGAATCTCCCTGCTGGATGAGCCAAACAAGATCAAAAAGTCCATCATGAAGGCCACAACAGACTCCGAAGGCGTGGTTAGATACGATGTGGAAAACAAGCCAGGCATCTCCAACCTGATGACCATCTACAGCGTGTTAGGCAACATGTCCATGGAAGAAATCGAAGCCAAGTACGAAGGTAAAGGCTACGGCGATTTCAAGAAGGACTTAGTGGAAATCACAGTGAACGCCCTGGCACCGATCAAAGAAAGATACGAAGAAATCAGACATTCCGATGAGCTGATCGAGATCCTGAAGGACGGCGCAGAAAGAGCCAATGCCATCTCCGTGAAGACCATGGCAAGAGTGAAGAAGAATTTCGGATTAGGATTATAATCAAATACGCGCAAAGCAAAGGCGGTAGTGCAAATCACTACCGCCTTTTTGTTGCATGACAAAAGGCCGGCGCATGCGCGCCGGCCCTCTGTATGTTGATAGATTTTATATTCTGGATTAATTATCTTCTCTTTGTTAACCATTCCACGATGTTTGGTACGATTTCCTTCTGGGACTTGGAGGAAGTGAACATACCGATGTGGCCGGTCTTGAAGTGCATGTAAGTTGCATCATCGGAACCTACGTATTCAACGAACTTTTCGGAAGCAGCCAGTGGTACCAGGTGGTCAGCATCGCCGCAAGCCATCAGAACTGGACAAGTGATGTTCTTCAGGTTTACTGTGTAGTCACCTACTACTAATTCGCCCTTAACCAGCTTGTTGCCCTGGTACAGATCCTTAACGAACTGTCTCAGAGTTTCGCCTTCCTGGTCTGGGGAGTCGAAAGTCCATCTTTCCATTCTCATGTAGTTTTCTAAGAACTTTCTGTCGTGCATCTTAGGAACCATCTTCACGTACTTGTCGAAGGACAGAGTCAGTGGCTTTAAGATTAAGTAAGAGAAGTTCATTACGTCAGCTGGAACTACACCGTAGTGGTCGATCATGGAATCGATCTTCAGGTCCTTACCCCATCTGAATAACAGACCATCGTTTGTTTCGAAGTCGATTGGTGTTACCAGAGTAATCAGGCTGTTAACCTTTTCCTGGTGGCAAGCTGTGTAGATTGTGGAGAAAGTACCACCCTGGCAGATACCCATCAGGTTAACCTTCTTAGCACCAGTTGCTTTTCTGATGTATTCTACACATTCGTCCATGTACCAGTTTACGTGGTCATCGATTGTCATGTACTTATCTTCAGCTGTTGGGTAACCCCAGTCGATCATGTAAACGTCGTTACCAGCTTCTAATAAGGACTTGATCACGGATCTGTCGTCCTGCAGGTTTAACATAGTCTGTCTGTTGATCAGAGCGTAAGTGATCATCAGTGGGGACTTGGAAACCTTGGAAGCTTCTACTAATGGCTTGTAGTGAACTAAAGTCATCTTGCCGATACCGAATACAACTTCCTTTTCTAACTGGTCAGTTGCAACGTCTTCTGCAGTTAAGTCAATCAGTGTCTGGAAACCTGCGAATGCATCTTCCTGGAACTGAATCATTTCTTCTAAGTTCTTCTGAGGAGAGAACTGTTCTGCCATGTTAGCAAAAATTTCAGTAGCTTCCTTCTGTGCTGCAGCAACTTCTTCCAGACCCTTGTTGATCTGTTCCTGCATCTTTACAATTATATCTTCGTTTTTCATTTATATATACCCTTCTTTCCCTAGTTTTACGTAATTATTCAGCCTTTGGAGCCTTTGGAGCTGGAGCAGCCTTTGCAGCAACTAATGCAGCAACTTCCTTCTGCAGGTCACGAACTGCTTTTCTCAGATCGTAAACTGTCTTGTACAGGCCTTCCATATCCTTGTTTGTAGGGATTGGTAAAGAGGATAAGTTTCTTTCTACTACTTTGTTGGAAGCAGTTAAGTATAAGAAGTACTTGTCAGTGAAGTCTGCGAAAGCCTTGGAGAATTCAGCTGTTGCAAATAAATCTTCCATAGCCTTTTCGCTTGTGTTGTACCACAGGTCATAGAATTCTCTGAATGTGGAAACCTTCTGGCCTTCCTTCATCATGTTCTTGTAAGTTTCAGTTAAAGTCTGAACGTTAGCGTTGTTGGACTTTGTCATGATAGCGGATAACTTACCAGCGGAGAACATCATCTTGTAGTAAGCGTCCATAGCTGCCTGCTGTTCGTTAGCAGCTTCCATGTTGATGCCTAAGTTCATCATCTTTACAACCTTACCGAAAGTTGCTTCGTATCTGTCACCGATTTCGGAGAAGAACTTGATTGCAGCATCAGCATCGCCGTTTAAAACGTTCTTTACTAATTCTTCATCTAACTGCATCCAAGGTCTCATCATGTTCTGGTAGAACTTTACGCACATTTCAGTCAGTTCCTGAGGCTGCTTGAATAATTCAGCAACGTCAGCATTTGGGATTGCGTTCTGGATGAAAGATGTCATCATCTTGTTGTAGTTTTCCTGTAAGTTCTTAGCGAAATCTTCTGGGTTCATTACGCCTTTGTAGAAGTCAAACAGCTGGTTGTACATTTCTAAACCTGGAACCTTAACTTCGAATAACTTTGCGTAGTCATCCATCATTGGGAACATTTCTGTGAACTTCTTCATGTATTCTTCGTAGCTTGGCATTTCACCGTACATTTCCTTAGCCTTAGCCTGTGCTTCTTCATACATTTCCTTTACTTTAGCCTGCATTTCTTCGTACATTTTCTTTGCATTTTCCTGTGCATCGCCGTACATAGCCTTCATAGCGTCCATGTTAGGGAACATAGCCTTCTGCATTTCTTCAAAGTCTGGAGTAGCCATCTTCTTCATGTTTTCAGTCCATGTTTCCATTAACTTCTGCTGTTCTTTGATTGGATCGAACATAATTTTTTACCTACCTTTTTTCTTAACAATTAACAATATCTTACTTTACTTTTTTTACTTCTTTGTGCTTAAATCTATTGGTCAAAACAAAATCGCTAAAAATTATACCATATTTTTAGTGATTTATCAACAACTTTTTGCCATTATTCCAGCAATCCTTTGACTTCTGAAATAATCTTCTCTGTCTCTAACATCATCGTAAAATGATTATTTGGATACAAATCTATTCCTTTGTAGTTTCCCTTTACATTTCTGCGAAGCCACCTGGCGGTCGATACAGGATACATACCGTTTTCCGTGTAGAAGTAGACAAACGGAACGTCAATTTTCTTTGCGCCCTCACGGAAATCTGCATCTAACATATCCAGCCACAAAGTATACAGGACAGAACCAAAAGGCACTGGTGAGATTGCACTCATCATATTTGAAAAGGCTTTCATCGCCCAGCCGCCCATTGACATAAACTCGCCGGTCATGGTCTGCATGGTGTGTTCCATATAAGACGCCATCGGGTCTTCGGAAATACGCAGTCCGTGATCCCATTCCGTATCACAAAGCACTTTCGGACTCATATCCAGTACGGCTACGGCTGCCACTCTGGCGCCGTCGTACTTTTCAAAGTATTCATAAATCAGCAGGCCTCCCAGGGAATGCCCTACCAGAATGACATCATGCAGATCTAATTCGATAATCAGATCGTGCAGGTCATCTGTCAGTCTGCCGATGGAGCTTGCGTTGTATGTGTAGGAATGTCCATGACCTCTCAGGTCAAAGTAGATGCAGCGAGCTGAATCTTTTAATGCTTCTGCCATGTGGCTAAAACTATGTTCACCATTGGAACTCCAGCCATGCACGAATACAATCGGCTGGCCGGTTCCAACTTCAGTGAAATAGATTTTACCATGATCAGAGGTTTTGATAAAACCATCTTTTTTCATTACAGTCTCATACCACCGTTTACGTTCAGAGTCTGACCTGTTACATAAGATGCATCATCGGAAACTAAGAATAATGCAGCTTTTGCAATTTCGTCTGGCTGACCTAATCTGCCTAACATTGTCATCTTCGCGAACTTATCTAATAAGTCCTGTGGTACTGTGCTCAGGATGCTGGTCATTGTGTAACCAGGAGCGATTGCGTTAACTCTAACTGCAGCGCCCTTTCTAGCGAATTCCTTAGCCCAAGTCTTTGTTAAGCCTAACAGACCTGCCTTAGCAGCAGAGTAGTTTGCCTGGCCGATGTTACCGAATACACCTACTACGGAAGAGATGTTTACGATAGCGCCTGAGCCCTGTGCTTCCATCTGAGGACCAACGTATCTTGTCAGGTTGAATACACCCTTCAGGTCAACGTCGATAACCAGATCCCACATTTCGTCTGTCATCTTCTTAGTCATGCCGTCTCTTGTGATACCAGCATTGTTTACCAGGATGTCGATTTTGCCGTACTTTTCTACAACGTAGTCAGCCAGCGCCTTACATCCTTCAACGTCAGTTACGTTTAACTTGTAGTACTCAACGTTTTCTGCTTCGTACTTAGGAGCGTCTGCCATATCAGCTGCGATAACCTTCGCACCTTCAGCAGCGAACAGTTTGCACATTGCTGCGCCTAAACCGTCTGCGCCACCTGTAACGATAGCAACCTTGTTTTCCAATCTCATGGTTCTACCTCCAAATAAAAAATAATCCTTACTATTATACTATATATACCTAACAAACACAAGGAAGTTTTTTCCATTCGAGGTTTGCCCACATCATCTATCCTATGTATCCCAGGACTTCTGATGATAACTTTTTTGTTTTCCCCGCAAAATGGAGAATTTTGTCGAAGAAAAACATTGGAGTTTTCTCTAAACTGTGCTATACTTACAATTGTTATGCGCCTATAGCTCAGGGGATAGAGTGGCACACTCCGAATGTGAAGGTCGCAGGTTCGAATCCTGTTAGGCGCACCAGCGACGGACCTATACGCTTTGGGAAACCTTTGTGTATAGGTTCTTTTTTTGTGCCTGTCGTTTCTTACAAAACGCGGTTACATAGCTTCATGAGTTTGGTCATCATCTCAGGTCCAGTTCTTCCATGGCCTGTTTCAAGGCGCTTTTGCATTGCATGGAGCCCGGCCCCAACGATGTGATCAAGGAGCTGTTTTCGAGTCCTTCCAGAGATGTCAGGTGTTTGATGTTCTGGATCTTCATCCGTAGTGATCCTTCGGAAACCTCCGGCACTTCCTTTGCAAGGCTTTGCAGGAAAGATACCGTATCCATGTCGCTCTTTTCGATGACATAGACCTGGAGGAATCTTTTACAGCAAATCAGATCTTCTTCCATAGTCCAGCGATGAACCGTAGATGTCTGGAAATACGGCTGCGGCATCATCGGCATATCCAAAACGGACAGTCCGTTTGCCTGGAATCTTAAAAATTCTTCGTATTTCTTCAGTGCCGCCGTGAATCCGTTGTGGACCTTCGCATCAAATTCCGCGTAGCCCGCACATTCTTTCAGCTGCTTCTGCACATCCAGGAAATCTGTAAGATCTGTGATGCCAAAGAGATTGCTGATCGGTACAGATGCGAAAGCTGCTTCCTTGCAGGCATTCTCGATTCTGCCAGCGTATCCGCTGATGGTAACCGGATTGTATGCCTTCCCGTTTCTCGTTAATCCACGGAACCAGTTCACAAAGGATTTCTTCTGTTCACTTTCATCTGCCTCAGTGACTGCTGCATGCTGTGCCTGCTGCGCCCCTGTACCGTTATCTCCGGATACAACGCCTGCAAACACGTTATGAGCATATTCACTGATCAATCTGCTCAGTACAAGGCTCTCATCTTCTGCCGTTAACATCAAGGCAGCCTGGAACTTCTTGTAGCTCTCTTCGTCAATCATGACCTGTCTTCCCATTAGACTCTCACCTCCCTTACATAAAGAATACACTATAAAACATTAAATGTCAACATAAACTTTATGTTTTATTAGAGTATTTTTAGTAAAACCTTTATGTTTTATTTTTGTTTTATTACAAACAAGGCATTTTCACATAAAAAAACAATCACTTACCATAAAGTCCGCCATATGATACAATAGTATTGCATTTATTATTATATTAGGAGAACTGCATATGGACATTTTTTCAATCATCGCACTACTGGGCGGACTCGCCTTCTTCCTTTACGGCATGACTGCCATGTCTGACGGGCTGGAAAAGGTTTCTAACGGAAAGCTGAATCATGCCTTAAGCAAAGTCACCGACAACCGTTTCATGGCCATGCTCTGCGGCGCAGGGATGACTATCGCCGTACAGTCCTCGTCAGCCGTTACCGTCATGCTGGTAGGTCTGGTAAACTCAGGTATCCTGGAATTCCAGCAGACCATCGGCGTTCTGATGGGGTCCAATATCGGTACGACTTTAACCGCATGGCTTCTGTCTCTGGCAGGCATCGACAGCGATGTCGTATGGATCAAACTGTTGAAACCTGTAAATTTCTCCCCTCTCTTCGCCTTCATCGGTATCATCATGATTATGATGGGCAAAAAGGATAAGCATAAGAGCATCGGCAGCGTTCTCGTGGGCTTTGCCATTCTGATGTTCGGCATGAATCTGATGTCAGATGCTATGGAACCCCTCGGTGAAATGCCGGAGTTCGCACAGCTTTTAACAGCATTTAAAAATCCGATTATCGCGGTTCTGGTCGGTGCTGCATTCACCGGTATCATCCAGAGCTCCGCCGCATCTGTTGCAATTCTGCAGGCACTTTCCCTGACAGGCAGTGTAACCTACGGCATGGCCATTCCGATCATCATGGGACAGAACATCGGCACCTGTGTGACTGCCGTTCTATCCAGTATCGGCGTCAGTCGAAACGCAAAGAAGGTTGCCGTGGTGCATCTTTCCTTCAATATCATCGGTACACTGGTTTGTCTGATTCCATTCTGTGTGGGTAACATGATTTTTGACTGGGCTTTCACAGATATGCGCATCACGCCGATTGCTATCGCCATCTCTCACAGCATCTTTAACGTGGTGACAACGCTGCTCCTGCTTCCGTTTGCAAAGCAGCTGGAAATGCTGGCAAACAAAATCATCCCGGATTTGGAAGAAGACAAAAAAAGCAAAATTATGCTGGACGACCGTCTTCTGGCCGTACCTACCATGGCAGTAGAGCAGGCAGCAGAAGTTACCGTAGAAATGTGCCATATTTCCAAGGATGCCCTGTTAGAATCCATGGGCCTTCTGGTTACATATAACGAGGAAACCTTCGACCAGGTTTCTAAGATGGAAATGGTTCTGGACGAATACCAGGATCAGCTCAGTACCTATATGATTAAACTGTCGAAGATCGGCCTGGGGGATCAGGACTCTAAACGTATCGCCAAACTGCTCCACACCATCGACGACTTTGAACGTATCGGCGACCACGCCATTAACCTGGCACTGGCAGCAAAGCAGATCGAAGAAAACGGCACAACCGCTTCCCTGCAGGGCAGACTGGAACTGCTGAAGCTGACAGAGGCCCTTTCGGAAATCCTGGCCATTACAGAGGAATCTTTCACAAAGACTGATCTGGAAAAGGCCGCAAGGGTCGAACCGCTGGAACAGGTTATCGACGGACTGATTTACGAGGCCCGCAGAAACCATATCGCGAGACTGCAGGCCGGTACCTGCACTATCCAGCACGGTTTTATCCTCAATGACATCCTGACCAGCTACTCCAGAGTCTCCGACCACTGCTCCAACATCGCAGTCGCTGTCATCGAATCCCAGCACGGCACCTTCGATACCCACGAGTATCTGGATGCGGTCAAGAATATGGATAATCCGCAGTTCCGCAGACTGTTCAATGAATACAGCGAAAAGTACGTGCTATAGAGAATCTTATACAAAAACACAGGAAAGCGCCGGGAAAGCCCCGGCGCTTCTTTTCTTTAATTTATTCCATTCTTTCAAATACCACATTGCCGAAAATATCGACAACTTTGATGCACATTGGTTTCTTTTCACCGATGATGCGTTCGTGTTCCAGTGTCAGCTCCCCTTTGGTTCTGACAAAGACCACATCCGGCCGGTGTATTCCGTCCTGATAGTCGTAGTCGATGCTCCACGCGTGAACCATCTGCAGTGCATCTTCCTCCAGAACCTCTAACGCCGTCTCCAGAGACTTTCCGTCGGTGGTCTTATGCAGCTGACGTTCCCGCAAGGACTTGAGCCTGATTCGGAGATGGGTTTTGTCTGTACCGTAGATTTCCTCTTCCAGAATCTCCACGTCTACCTTCAGCTTCGGTTTCGGTTCCTTTTTCATGTCAAAGACGCGGAAGCTCTGCCCTGCCTGGGCCAGACGGCTGACACTGCTCTCGATGGCAAGGCCTCCTTCGTCACAGCCGATAAACTTCCGGTTCATACGGCCTGCAACCACCGGAAGTGTACCACTTCCACAAAAGAAGTCGGCACAGAGGTCTCCCTCTTCCGTACAGCAGGAAATCATCCGCTCGATAAGCGCCTCCGGTTTCTGTGTGGCGTAACCGGTACGCTCACTGGAGGTTCTGCCCACCATATCGATGCTCCAAACGTCCTTCATATTGACCATGGTGTACCAGCCCAGGTCGTCTTTGTATTCCTTGACACCCTTGAAACGGTAAGGCTTGTACTGTCTGTTGTACGATTTCTCTTCCAGAGGGAAGAACTTGTATTTTGTACTCTTGCTGTACACCAGGATGGTGTCGTGTTTCCTAGAGAAGTGCTTCTTGCTGCTGCCGCCGGACTTATACTGCCAGATGATCTCATTGACAAAGTGTTTCTCGCCGAAGATTTCATCCATGATGACCTTGGCATAATGGACCACGTGCCAGTCCAGATGGAGGAAGATCAGGCCGTCATCGGCCAAAAGCTCCTTCATCAGATAAAGCCGGCTCGCCATCATCTTCAGATACTGGCTCATACCCTTACTCCATTTGTCCTCGTAGGCCAGGTGGCGGATCTGCTTGTCCCCCGCCTTTACCACCGCATCGTAGTCGGCCTTGGAGAAGAACGGCGGGTCGATATAAATCATTTGGATTTTTCCGCCATAGCCCTGCTCCAGCAGGTTCTTCATGGCGGCTTTATTGTCGCCGTGGATGAGCATGTTATCCAAAGAGCCTTCTTTTCCCCGGATTTCTTCCGACTGGATCAAAGGTTTACTTTTTGCGTTTTTGTGCTGCCTTCTTGCGGCCTGCATGATTCTTGTGAATTCTCTGATTAGACTCATTTCTGTTTCCTCTGTTTCCCCGCTGATTTCCCAATAAAACCCCGATGAGATCCGGTCTGTCCGCCTTCTGCAGGGCTCTGATGACCGTATCGCGGTTTTCCGACTTGTTATAGTGAATCAGCGCACGCTGCATCTTCTTCTCTTCCATATCCTTCGCCACATAGACCGGTTCCATGGTGAATGGATCCAGCTCCGTGTAATACATACAGGTGGACAGGGTCGCCGGTGTCGGATAGAAATCCTGTACCTGATCCGGGATAAATCCATATTCCTTCAGGAACAGAGCCAATTCGATGGCGTCCTCCAGCCTGCTTCCCGGATGAGAACTGATCAGATACGGGATCAGATACTGCTTCAGGCCCAGCTGCTGGTTCATCTTCCTATATTTCTCCGCAAAGTCCACAAAGACCTTCTTCTCCGGTTTTCTCATGTAGTAAAGAACTCTGTCGGAGATGTGTTCCGGTGCCACCTTCAGGGTACCGCTGACATGGTACTGGCAAAGCTCCTTTAGGAAAGCGTCGCTCTTGTCCGCCATCAGGTAATCGTAACGGATGCCGGAACGGATGAAGACCTTCTTGACGCCTTTGATACCTCTGACCGCGCGCAACACGTCCAGGTAATCCTTATGATCCACATCCATGTTTTTGCAAGGCGCCGGATAGAGACAGTCCTTATGTTTGCAGACGCCGCTCTTCAGCTGCTTTTTGCAGGCCGGTGCGCGGAAGTTGGCAGTCGGACCGCCGACGTCGTGGATATATCCCTTGAAGCCTTTTAGCTTTGTCAGGCCTTCTGCCTCTTTAACCAGGGATTCTTTGCTGCGGCTTCTCACCTGTCTTCCCTGATGGAAGGTCAGCGCACAGAAACTGCATCCGCCGAAACAACCACGGCTGGAGACGATGCTGAACTTGATTTCCCGGAAGGCCGGAATCTCACCCAGCTCTGCATAAGCCGGATGCACCTCGTTTTCGAAAGGCAGTTCGTAGACGTCGTCCAGCTCCTCCCTTTCCAGAGGCGGCTGGGGCTGATTCTGTACCACATAAATGGTGTCGGTATATTTCTCGACGAGACGCTTGCCGTTGATATAGTCATTGCTCCTGTAGGCCAGCGCAAAGCTCTTTGCGTAGGCTTCCTTTGCATTCGAAATTTCGTCGAAGGACGGCAGCATGACGGTATCTTCGTCCATGTCGATTTCCTTTGCTTTGTAGCAGGTGCCTTTGATCCAGCTGATGTCCTTAGCCTCGATGCCGGCTTCCAGGGCTTCGGCGATTTCCACGATGGCCCTCTCACCCATACCGTAGATCAAAAGATCCGCCTTGGCGTCCAGCAGGATAGATCTGCGGACTTTGTCACTCCAGTAATCGTAGTGACCCAGTCTGCGCAGGCTGGCCTCGATGCCGCCGATGATGATTGGCACATCCTTATAGGCCTCTCTGGCACGGTTACTGTAAACTATAACTGCACGGTCCGGTCTGTTGCCGGCCTTGCCGCCCGGGGAATACTCATCCACCTTACGTTTCCGTTTGAAGACGGAGTAGTTATTTACCATGGAATCCACGGTACCGCTGTTGATGAGGAACCCCAGTCTCGGTTTTCCGAAACGCTGGAAATCCGTTATGCTCTTGTAGTCAGGCTGCGGCAGAACGGCTACTTTGAACCCCCTGCTTTCCAGCAGGCGTCCGATGATTGCTGTCCCAAAGGAGTGGTGATCCACATAGGCATCCCCGGTTACCAGGACGAAATCCACCTGGTCCCAGCCTCTTTCTAACATTTCTTCTCTTGTAATCGGTAAAAACATCCTGTTTCCTTTCGCGAAGAAAGGGACCGGCATAACATGCCGTCCCCTTCCTGATTATTCCTGATCGATACGGATGTAATACAGCCACTTCGCCTTAATCAGGTCGTCGACTGTCTTTGCATCCTTTGCGGAGAGAACCTTCAGGTCCCCTTTCGCCAGCTCTTTGTAAATCTCGTTGTACATATCTTTGTTAAAATACTGGAATTCTGATTTCTTCATGTCCAAACCAACGCCGTCGTTCTTTGCACTCATGTAGACGGATTTTCCGCCCTTGAACGTGCCATCATAAACAGCCTGCAGCTGGGCGCCGACAGCTTCTTCGTAGCACTTTCTTGCAGAGGTGATGACAGTCTTGTCGTAGTCCTTGGAAGCATTTGACGCGATGACAACCTTGTCTGCCTCTTCTGCTTCTTTCTTTACGCCATGGAAAACATCTCCGCCATAGGTAAAGATGGCTCTGACGCCGTCATCATACCAAGACTTTGCCACCTTGCCGATTTCCTCTGCAGACGCGTCTTTGGTGCCGTAATCGTATCGAATCACCGCATAGCGGCCGAAACGGGATGCCGCTTCGTTTGCGCCCTGCAGGAATCCATATCCATAAGCAACGGATTCTGCGCTCTTACCATCGGCCAGATAGCCCAGATTTCCCAGGCCTTCCACGACAGCACCGTAGCCGGCCAGAAATCCTGCATGCAAGGGATTGAAACGTACCGTCACACAGTTGTCTGCCACTTCGTCCAGACTTCCGTCCAGATAAATGAACTTCACGTCCTTGTATTTTTGCTGTGCTTCCGCAACGGCTTCCTTTACCTCAGGACCTGCCGTAACGATAACCTTGGCCCCTGCATCAACCGCATCTTTCATGCGCGCAAGCTGGGCCTTTGTATCATTCTTTTCTGCTTCGTAGTATTTGTAGGTTTTGCCCTTTTCTTCTGCAAACTGACGCACACCGTTCCACGCTGCCTCTATTCTGTCTTCGTCATCGATGGAGATTTCCGAAGACGGAGTTAAAAAGGCGATTTCGTAGGTGTACTCCTTCGCATCTGTATTCTCTTTCTTATCGCCTCCGCATGCAGCCAGTGAGAACGCCACGACCATGCAGAGCATCAGACTCAAAACTTTCTTCATGTCTCTTCCTCCAGAATGAAAGATTTCCTTAACATATCCATTGTACCAAATGCCGGGAAAAAATCCAAGAAAAAAAGGACGGTAAAACCGTCCTTTTCATAACAAATAAATTAGTTCAGAACTTCCAGGTCTGTGAAATCCACGCCAACCATTTCTTCCTTTTCAGCACTTAAGCTTACTACGAAGTCCATGCCGTAGTTCTTGGAGATATCCTGCAGTCTTGTTAAGAATTCAGGCAAATCGCCTAAGGAGAAATCAGCATGCTTTAAGATGCTGTCGATGTAAATTGTTTCGATATCGTGGTCGGAACTGATGATACCGTACAGGAAGCCAATGTATTCATCACTGTTTGTTACATGTTCATATTCTTCCATGCATACAACTCTGATTCTGTACTTCAGGTCGTACATTAATCTGGAGTTCTTGTTGATGAAAATGATGCTACCCTTGCTGTTTTCAATCTGTTCGTTAGCCAGATCGATCATCTGCTTAGTCTTACCTGTTCCTTTATGTCCAATCAATAATTTCACCATGATTATTGTCCTCCTATTTGTTATTTGTTAATAAACCCATTATACACCAAGGGCTCATTACATTCAATGTTTTTTTCAAGAAACTATCCTTGAAAAGTCTCGAAAAATGTCGAAAAAAATGCAGGAAGAGGAATCCTCTCCCTGCAAATTTATCACATATTTGCTATGTAAGAATGGCTTATACTAAACCGATGTAAGGAGCTACAGAGATGATGATTGCAGCTACTACTAACATTGGAATTAAAGTCTTCAGCATAGTCTTCAGATATACTGGATAGGATGTACCTGTCATATCGCACATCGCCATGTTTGTTGCTTCTGGGTAGATACCGCAGATGAAGTTAACACCGCAAGTGAAAGCGGAGATTAACAGAACCTGACCAGCAATACCGCCAGCAGCAGTTGTGGAGAATAATGCTAACGCAATTGCACCGAAGATTGGCATTGTGATACCAGCTACGCCGGAAGTGGACTGTAAGAACAGAGCGATCATCAGGTATACTGCGATAGCTGCAATTACGAATGCCCACAGAGGAACACCTGTTAAGATATCCTTTAACCAGTAAATGAATGTGATGGACATACCGGAGTACTTGTCACCCATGAATACGCCGATACCTCTGGATACAGCTAATACCAGGATAACGGACATCAGGTCAGCAGCACCACCAACGAATGTCTTTACGAATACCTTTTCTGGCATCTTGTTTACAACAGCGATTAAGATAGCACCGATTAACCATAATGTACAGAATTCATCGAAGTACCACCAGCCTAATTCAACAAAGGAATCAACACCCAGTAAGTTACCCAGGAATGTACCAGATAAGTTCTTGAAACCGTTTACTGCATTGAATACAGTTTCGCCATCGCCGATGGAATCCCATGGAGCGTAACCAACGATTGTGAATAAGATTACGAAGATGAAGATAGCCAGGGAAGCCTTATGCTTACCAGTTAAAGGCTTGATTTCAGATACGTCGAAGGATGCGTGCAGGGAAGCAGCTTCTCTGTTGTCAACAACAGACTTGGATGGGTCCTTCTTAACGGAAGCAGCATATCTTGTTACGAAGAAGCAGCCCATAGCTAATAATACAACGAATAAGATCATTCTCAGAACGATACCATCGCCGATACCTAATTCGTCGTTACCAGTAGCAGCAACAGCAGCACCGATTGCGTAAGGGTTAACGATGTCAGCCATGTTACCAGCAACAGCACCTACGATGATTACCATGATACCTGTGAATGCGTCATAGCCAGCAGCTAAGAACATTGGAATAACTACTACAGCGTATGCTGGCAGTTCTTCCCATAAACCGAATACAGTACCCATTAAAGCAAAAGCGAACATCAGTACGCAGATCAGAGTGTTACCGCTGAACTTTCTCAGCAGAGCACCGATACCAGCGTCTAAAGCACCTGTTGCGTTTAATACTGCAACGAAACCACCGGATACGATCAGAGCAGCAGCAACCTGTACACCTTCAGCTAAACCTAAGATTGGAGCTAAGAAGAAGTCCCACAGACCTGCTGGATTTGTACCAGCGTTTTCAATAACGTTACCATCTGCATCAAATGCCGCGTTGAAGATGATCTGACCATCTACGTTTACGGAAGTTGGTACGAACCAAGTCAGGATACCAACGATGAACAAGAAGATTGTTACGATCATTAATGCGGATGGCATTTCGAAATGTTTTTTCTTGTTTAAGTTTTCAGACATTTCAAATTCCTCCTAATAATAAATCCTAATAAAACTTTTATTTTGCAAGCTGATAAATTGCTTCCAGACAGATTTCTAACCAGATTTTCAGATGTTCTAATTCTAAACATTCGTTAGCCTGGTGCATAGTATCTTCCTGGTCTGGCAATAAGCAGCCAAATGCAACACAGTTGTCCATAGTTCTGGAGTAAGTAGCACCGCCGGAAGACTGTGGCTGGCTTTCTGTATCTCCAGTAACTGTTCTGTAAGCTTCCATCAGAGTCTGAACTAATTCAGAATCCTTTGGTACATACAGAGGTCTTTCGGTAGAAACACGCTCATATGCATAGCCTGTTCCTTCCATCTTTGCTTTTACTGCTTCTTCAATAGAATCAACAGTGAAAGCTACAGGGATTCTGCTGTCACAGCACAGAACTAACTTGCCGTCTTCTACAACAATCTTACCTAAGTTTAATGTCAGAGGACCACAGTCGTCGTCAGAGCATGCAACACCCATGTTTTCTCCGTACAGGCATGTGCCGAAGTGGCCGTTTACAAAATCAACAACTTCCTTCAGTTCGCCTTCCAGAGGTAACTGTCCTAATACTGCCATCATGTGAGTCAGCGCATTCTTGCCTTCCCACAGGTATGCCGCATGTGCACCTACGCCTGTTGCGCGTAAGATCACCTTGTCGTCAGCCTTTTCGATCGCAAACATAGCAGGATCAGCGTAAGCAGCTACAGCAGCTTCTAAGTCTGCCGCGTACTTACCATCTAATACAACGCTCGCCTTGGATGGAACGGAGTTAAATGCGTTACCACCTTCGATTTCCAGCTTTTCGGAAATTTCACGAGTCAGCGTATACTGTAATAAGCCCATTTCCGCATAAGTTACAGGGAAGTGGGAGTCTGGGGAGAACGCGATCGTTGGCAGCTCAGGCTTTACTTCGTTTAAGTAGTAAGCCATGCAGTTCCAATCTGTTTCTTCGTTTGTACCCAGAATGATTCTTACTCTCTTGTTCAGAGTTACGCCCATATCCTTCAGGATTTTCATAGCGTATAAGCAAGTTACCAGCGGACCCTTATCGTCTAACGTTCCTCTTCCGAAGATCTTTCCGTCAGCGATGACACCGCCCCATGGATCGAAGTCCCAGCCTTCTCCTGCAGGTACAACGTCAACGTGACCCAGGATACCCAGCATTTCTTCGCCTTCGCCCATTTCAATATGTCCAACGTAGTTATCAAAGTTTTCTGTTCTGAAGCCCAGTCTTTCACCCAGTGCCAGTGCAGCTTCCAGCGCCTTTGCAGGACCTTCACCAAACGGCATGCCCGGCTGTGGTTCGCCTTCCACACTGTTGATCTGGCATAATGCAGAGATATCCTGCGCCAGTGGTTCCATAACGGCTTCAATCTGTTTCTTGAAATCCATAACTAAACCTTCCTTTTATTCGTACAGTCGCGTCATAAACAAAAGTATTTTGACACGCCATTACATTGTATACATTTTCATCCAAAAAAGCAAGCACAAAATACTGGAAATCCCTGTTTTTTCAACAAAAAAGGGAGAAATCCGGCAAGTTTTGGATTTCTCCCCTAAAAAGATTTTTGTTTTTGGTTTTTAGAACAATTGTCTGAAAATATTATTTATTTAATTCCCCAGTCTCAGCTGGCCACAGGCCGCATCGATATCGGCGCCCAGCTCGCGTCTCACCGTAGCCGGGATGCCTTTGGATTCCAGGATTTCAGCAAACTCCCCTGCCCGCTTGCGGCTGACCGTATCGAACCCGGACTCGGCGACTTTGTTCAACGGAATCAGGTTCACGTGACAGAGCATGCCGCGGAGTAGTCCTGCCAGCCTTGCCGCATCGGCGTCGCTGTCGTTGACACCGTTAACCATAGTATACTCGAAAGTAATGCGGCGGCCGGTCTTCTCTGTGTATGCCTTACACGCCGGAATCAGCACATCCAGCGGATACTTCTTGTTAACCGGCATCATAGATCCACGGATTTCGTCAGTGGTGCCGTGCAAGGAAATGGCCAGGTTCACCTGTGGAAACTCCTCGGCGAAGCGTTCGATCATCGGTACCAGACCGCAGGTAGAAACGGTGATGTTTCGCATACCGATGTTGAGGCCGTTCTTATCGTTGACGATGCGCAGGAAGGCAGCCACATTGTCGAAGTTATCAAAAGGCTCCCCCGTTCCCATGATTACGATGTGGCCGATTTTCTCACCGGTGTCGGCTTCTGCCTCCATCAGCTGAGACAGGATTTCCCCTGCTGTCAGGTCACGTTCCAGGCCGTTTCTGGTGGACGCACAGAACCTGCATCCCATGCGGCAGCCAGCCTGACTGGATACACAGATGGAGTTTCCATATTTGTACTTCATGAATACGGATTCGATGGTATTGCCATCTTCCAGTTCATAAAGATACTTACGTGTGCCATCCGTCTTGGACTTCTGGACCTTGAGCATCTTCAGTCTGCCGATATAGGTTTCTTCTGCCAGCTTGTCACGGAGGACCTTCGGCACGTTGGTCATCTGGTCAAAATCAGTTACACCCTTATAAATCCAGGAAAAGACCTGCTTTGCTCGGAATGCAGGCTGACCCATGGATTTGATTAGAGTTTCCATTTCTTTTAATTGTAGATTTCTTAAGTTGATCATAAGAACTCTCCTGTTTGTAAATAAGGGCCGCCTCACGAGGCGGCCCCAATGTGTTTCTGTTATACTCTTTCTACTGCGATACCGGTCTTGTGGCCATTCAGGTCATAAGTATCCAGTTCAGCCTTAGCTTCGATGGCTACAGCCAGAGTTTCCTTCTGGATCCATTCTGCGAATGTGCCGATTGCAGCAGTTACTGCTTCGTCAGCGTCAACGAAAATCTTGATGTTATCCATCATTTCGAAATCGTGCTGTTTACGCAGCTGCTGTACCTTGGAAACCAGTTCTCTTGCCAGACCTTCTTCTTCCAGTTCTGGAGTCACCTGTGTATCCAGGATAGTGAACACGTTGTTTTCCATAGCAACAGCGAAACCTTCCTTGGCGTCGATTCTTACGTCAACAAAGTCCTTTTCGATGTCAACCATTTCACCGTTTAAGTCCAGAGCTACCTTGCCGTCTGCTTCTAACTTCGCGATGAATTCAGCAGCATTTTCCTTAGCCAGAGCGCCGCCGAAGGCTTTGATGTTCTTGCCCAGAACCGGACCTGCAACCTTGAAGTTTGGCTTCAGGCTGAAGTTCATGTACTGGTCTAATTCGTCAGCAAAGACTACAGTCTTCACGTTTAATTCTTCCTTGATCAGATCAACCAGGTCTTCGATGGTTTCTCTGTACTTACCGTCTACCAGGATTTCGGAAAGCGGCTGTCTAACCTTGATTCTTTCCTTTTCACGAGTACCTCTGCCCAGAGTTACCAGCGTTCTTACCAGGTCCATTCTTTCTTCAACCTTCTTGTCGATCAGCTCTAAGTTAGCTTCTGGGAAGTATGCAACGTGTACAGTTTCTTCACCAGTCAGTTTAGTATAGATTTCGTCGGATAAGAATGGTGCGAATGGTGCGATTAACTTAGCAACGCCTACTAATACTTCGTAAGTTGTTGCATATACAGACTTCTTGTCATCAGTCATTTCTTCTGCGTAGAATCTTCTTCTAGCTCTTCTGATGTACCAGTTGGACAGGTCTTCTGCAACGAAATCAGTCATGGCTCTTACGGACTTCATGTGGTCGTAGGAATCCATGTATTCAGTTACGTCCTTTACTAACTGGTTGTACTTGGATAAAATCCATCTGTCCAGTTCAGGTCTCTTGTCGTAGTCAACGAATAATTCGTCAGCCTTGATGTCATCCTGGTTGGAGTACAGAACAAAGAAGTTATATACGTTCTTCAGTGTACCGAAGAACTTGCTCACAACGTCAATCAGACCGTCTTCGTCAAACTTGGTTGGTGTCCATGCTGGGGAAACGGATAACAGATACCATCTTGTAGCGTCAGCACCGTACTTGTCGAACAGTTCAAATGGAGAAACTGTGTTTCCTCTGGACTTGGACATCTTCTTACCTTCTTTGTCTAAGATCAGGTCGTTAACCAGTACGTTCTTGTAAGGAGCCTGTCCCTTGATGAATGTGGAAATCGCCATCAGGGAGTAGAACCAGCCTCTTGTCTGGTCGATACCTTCGCAGATGAAGTCAGCTGGGAACAGCTTTTCTTCGAAGATGTCTTTGTTTTCGAACGGATAATGCCACTGTGCGAAAGGCATTGCACCGGAGTCAAACCAGCAGTCCATTACTTCTGTAATTCTCTGCATTGGCTTGCCGCAGTGTGGGCATGTGATGTGTACATCGTCAACATATGGTCTGTGCAGTTCGATAGAAGTATCGATATCTTCGATTGCCTTTTCTACTAATTCTTCTCTGCTGCCGATGCAGTCTAAGTGGCCGCATTCACATCTCCAGATAGGAATTGGTGTACCCCAGTATCTGGATCTGGAAATTGCCCAGTCTTTTACTTCTGCTAACCAGTTGCCGAAACGCTTTTCACCAACGTATTCAGGGAACCAGTTAACTGTATTGTTATTTGCAACCAGCTGATCCTTCAGCTTGCTCATTTCGATATACCAGGATGGCTTTGCATAGTAAACCAGTGGAGTACCGCATCTCCAGCAGTGTGGATAGTTGTGTTCCATCTTTTCCTTTGCAAAGATCTTGTTGTCTGCTGCCAGGTACTTGATGATATCTACATCCAGACCGTCTTCCATAACGAAACGGCCTTCCCAAGGTGTAGCTGTGTAGCAGCCCTGTTCATCTACTGGCTGCAGTACAGGCAGGTCATATTTTCTACCGCACTGATAGTCGTCTTCACCGAATGCAGGTGCAGTATGAACGATACCAGTACCGTCTTCTACGGATACATAGTCCATGCATGTTACAAAAAATGCCTTCTTGTCAGGCTTTACGAATGGCATCAGCTGTTCGTATTCCATGTATTCTAATGCAGTACCCTTCATTTCTTCTACGATTTCGTACTTGCCTTCGCCCAGAACCTTGTCAGCCAGAGCCTTTGCTACGTAGAACAGGTTGCCTTCTTCGTCGCCTTCTAACATCTTTGCTTTGATGTAGTCGATGTCAGGACCAGCAGTCAGTGCAACGTTGGAAGCCAGTGTCCAAGGTGTAGTTGTCCATGCTAAGAAGTATTCGTTTTCAGCATCTACTCTCTTGAACTTACAGATTAAAGTGTTAACCTTCACTTCCTTGTAGCCCTGTGCTACTTCGTGGGAAGCCAGACCAGTTCCGCATCTTGGGCAGTAAGGCAGAATCTTGTGACCTTCGTAGATTAAGCCAGCCTTGAAGAATTCCTTCAGGATCCACCAGCAGGATTCTACGTAGTTGTTATCTAATGTGATATATGGGTCGTCCAGGTCTACCAGGTAACCCATTCTTTCTGTCATTTCTCTCCACATATCAGTGTATGTGAAAACGGATTCTCTACACTTCTGGTTAAATTCCTTGATACCATACTTTTCGATATCCTGCTTGCCGCTCATGTTCAGCTGCTTTTCAACTTCGATTTCAACCGGCAGACCGTGTGTATCCCAGCCTGCTTTTCTGTTAACCTGGAAGCCCTTCATTGTCTTGTAACGACAAACGGAGTCTTTCAGTGTTCTTGCCATAACGTGGTGAATGCCCGGCTTACCGTTAGCTGTTGGAGGGCCTTCAAAGAATACGTATTTTGGTGCGCCTTCTCTTTCTGTTACGCACTTGTGCAGAAGGTCTTCTTCCTTCCACTTTGCCACCTGCTCGTTCTGGACTTCAGCAATTGGCTTTTCGTTTAATTTCTCAAACATGTGATTTTCTTCCTTTCGTTTTGACTCGTATTGGGGCCAAAAAACAATTAAGTCCCCAATCGAATATAATTTCGATTAGGGACGATTTAATCTAAACCGCGGTACCACCCTAGTTGCTTACTGCTATCACAGTGCCTCTCATTAAAGTGTCAGACTCCGGAGTGATATTCACCGTTGCTTCACCGTCTGCCTCTCAGCAATTGGCAGGCTCTCTGTAAGGATTTTACGCAGGGTTACTGGTTCCTTCACCGTCTGGATATTGAATTTTCAATACTCACGTACTCGATTATCTTATCATTATTTTGTCACAAAATCAACAAAAATTTTCTTATTTTTTATTTCTCATAACCGGATTCTATGGTACAATGTTTTCGTTAGGAGGGATATCATGCCACTATTATTATTAGGAATCATTTTCGTCATCGGATTAATCATATATTACATTTTCAGCGATCGGGAAATCGAGTTCGACGACGATGTCGAAGGCGTTACAGAAGACGATACCAATCCGTTTGAAAAGGAAGAAAACGTCATCTTCCTGCCCAATGATATCGAATCCGTGAAGGAAATGTATAAGAAGAAGAAATAGAAAACGGCCTGTATGCGAATTGCATACAGGCCTGTTTTTTTGTCTTTATTTATTTTTGAAATCCTGCTTCTTAGACCAGAAGTAGAAAGCGATACCCATGACGCACCAGATGATCAGGCACACTCTGGATTCGAATGCCAGATAAGAAGGCATGCCAGGAACGATCAGCAGACCTACGAAGATTACCGCAAAGATAGCGCCTACGACGGACAGCGCCTTCAGCAGTGGCTTCTTGTCCTGCGGATTCTGTTTCAGTGTCTTAAATGTTGCCATACAGGTGTAGCCGTAGCCAATGGCCGCACCGATAGACGACATATCTACAATCCATACCAGCACTTCTCTGCCGAACCAAGGCGCAGTCAGAGAAATCAGCATTACGAACAGGATTGCGTTCTTTGGAGTCTTTGTCTTTGTGTCGATGGCGCAGAACCACTTTGGCAGTGCATGTTCTCTCGCCATGGAAAACAGCAGTCTGCTGGTTGCCATATAGAAACCGATAATACCGGACAGCACCGCACAAACCAGTGCCACGCCCAGGAAAATCAGGCCTACTTTGCCCATGATGAATTCCACCGCTTCGCCTGTCGGCCAGTCATAACCTTCTGCCAGCAGCTGTTCCCACGGCATGAAGGATGCCGTGATGGTATTCAGGATGACGTACACTGCACCACCGAACAGGATGGCAAAAACCATGATGCCGTTTACCTTCTTTGGTGAAAAGTTGAATTCCTCTGCTGCCTGAGGGATAGAGTCGAATCCGACGAAAGCCCATGGTGCAACGGCAACGACCGCTACGATTGCCGCAAAGGAGCTCTTGCCTGTCGGATATGCCGGCTGCAGGTTGGAGAAGTTTACGTCCGGATTGATAATCGCGAAAACCGCCAGAACCAGAACAGATGCTACCAGCGCAAAGGCCATAGCAGTCTGGATCCATCCTGCAACGCTGATGCCTTTGATGGATAAAACACCGAAAATAACCAGTGCCGCAGATGCCAGCAGGATTTCGCCTACATAGATGTCCCAGCCTGCCACGGTATATAAGTGTCCAAATTCCAGTACGCCGCCCAGCAGCTTTCGGCTTACCAGGCCCAGCGCAGTCGCATTCAGCGGAACGATTGCAAGGTAGGACAGGCTCAGGAACCAGCCGCACAGATAGGCGTGCTTCGTCCCAAAGGCGTTCTTTGCGAATGTATACTCGCCGCCAGCCACCGGGTACTTCTGTACCATGTAACCGTAGTTCAGCGCAATACAGATCATCACGCAGGCAGCGATTGCCATACCGATCAAAGTCCCTAGCGGGCCTGCCTTCGGCAGGAACGTGGTGCCGGGCATTACGAATGCACCCCAGCCGATGATGCTTCCCAAAGCTAAAGACCAAACGTTAATCGGCTTTAATTTTCTTTCTAACTTTACTTCTGTATTCAAAAGATTACCTCCTGTTAAATTCAATATCTAACAATATATTATACACCAAAGACGGTCTTTTGCATAGGGTAAAAGTGAGGAGGGTTATTATGAACCGTGTCGCATACTACAAAAAGGCATTCAGCCGGGCCCTGCATATTTCTGCAGAGGACCATCCGAAAATCGTCCTGATGAGCGACTGTCACCGGGGCACCGGAAACTGGGCAGACAGTTTTTTGTCCAACCGGCCGGTCTATACGGCCGCCCTCAAATACTACATCCAAAAAAGCTTTACATACATTGAGTTGGGAGACGGCGATGAGCTTTGGGGAAACCGCCGGTTCGCAGATATCTACCGGACCCACCGGGAGGTGTTCCAGCTGTTTCAGCTGCTTGCGGAGGAAGACCGGATTTTCCTGCTCTATGGCAATCACGACCGGGAAAAAGAACTGGGTGTTTACAGGACAAAAACTGTACCTTTCCCCATTCCCTTCCATCAGTCTCTTATTGTTGACTTCCCTGACGGACCGGATCTCTATCTGTTTCACGGCTGCCAGGGTGACTTTCTCAACGACCGGCACTGGAAGTTGACCAGAAGCCTGGTCCGCTATATCTGGAAACCGTTGGAACTGCGCGGTTTCAAAGATCCGACCAGTGCGGCCAAAAACTACACCAAGGTCCGGGAAACTGAGGAGAATTTCATGACATTCAGCCGGGAAAACCAGTGCATCCTGGGTGCAGGTCACACCCACAAGCCCTCACTGATGCAGACAGACGGCGGCATGTACATCAACAGTGGCAGCTGCGTCCATCCCGGCGCCATTACCGCCATTGAGATTAACGCGCAAAGAAAAAAAGCCACACTGGTCAAGTGGTCCATCTGTTCCCACAAAGACATGTCCCTCTATGTCTGCAGGGAACGGCTGAAGGAACTTCCAATGCAGCTTTCCCGTTAATTTGCTTTATTTGTAATAGTGATATGCCGCCTTGGCAAATCCAAGCTTATTTTTATTATAGATGCTCTTGAACTCGCTGTGTTTCACAGGAGTTCTGGATTTACCGTTTTCGATACACACATACGGGATTCTGTATTCGTGCATGATGTAATGCTCAAAATCCCCTCTGGCCATTGGGCTGTAACTTTCGTCAATGGTATAGTATCCGGTCATATCCCGGAACAGTTTGGCGAAGGCCCAGGCTTTGGCCTTGTACTTTTTGCTGTGGTAGCCCCAATAGATGCAGTTGCCCATGCTGTGGTAATTGATGACAGCTTTGATGTTACTGCAGCCTGCCATGGCCTTTCTCACAGCCTTTGTTTCCTTCTCCGAATAGCTCTTAGGCCCCGGATAGCCTTCGCTGGCAAAGGTGGTCTTGTCCGGCGGTCCTGCATAATTGATGTAGTTGCCGTTCAGGTCTACGCCGCGCGCGTTAGCCTTCCAGTTGGTGTAGCTGCCGTTGCGGTCGATTTTCTTTACCTTGGCACGGAGCTTTTTATCTTTGATAGCAGACGGACCGTAAGTGCTGATGGCGATGCCGTCCGGGTTCACCATAGGTAGAATGCAAAAGCTGACCTGATTAAAGAGTTTCTCATAGGACACCCCGTTATATGTCTCCGTTTGGTAGTTTCGACAGTAATACTCAATCATGCGCATGGTTACCTGACAGTTGATATACTCCCTGGCATGAAATCCAGCCGTCACAAAGATCTGTTTCTTCGCCTTCGGGTTACCGAATGTCATGGAATAGAGGCCCCGATCATCCACGGTCTTTCCCAGATACCGTTTCTTCAGCAAGTCCGGATATTTCTTTACCAGCCTGTCCATGTCTGTCTTGAAATCATTGTAGGTGTATTTCGTATCCGTGATGCTGACGATATATGGCTGACCGCAGGTTCGGATGACGATTTTGCTCATCGGCGAATCGTTTACTGTTTCCTTGCCCGAAACCGCCTTCACCTTGTAGTAGTACTTCTGTCCTGCCCTGGCTTTCGTGTGAGAATAGTTTGTTTTGACGGTCGTCCATTTGCGGTAGTAGGGGCCTTTCTTCTGTTCCGCCACATACACCTGGTATTTGGATGCACCTTTCACCTTGTTCCATGTCAGCTTCGGTTTCGCGTCTTCCAGGCGCAGTGTGGTCTTCGCCACCGGCGCCTTCAGTGCCGGTTTCTCTGGTTCTTCCGTTACCGGCGGCTCTTCCGGAACAGCTGGTGTGTCTGGTTCAGCCGGTGTTTCAGGCTGCACCACTTCTGCTTCCGTCTGTGTCTGCACATCTGCTACAGACACAGTCTCCTGCCCGTAAACATCTGTCGGGCCCATGTAGAGACTTGCTGCCATCAAAAATACCAGCATCATACTTGTAATTTTTTTCATTTTCATCCCTTCTCCATGTTTATCTGTTGTCCTGGAATTACGTCAGAAAAGGCCGTGACGAATATACATCACAGCCTTTTTTTACTGATTATAATAATTCTTTTCTGGATAAGTTGATTCTGTTCTGGCTGTCGATTTCTGTAACCTTAACCTTTACAACGTCGCCGATGTTCATCACATCTTCTACTTTTTCAACTCTTTCTTTTGCCATCTTGGAGATGTGCAGCAGACCTTCCTTGCCAGGCAAGATTTCGATGAACGCACCTACGGAGCCCTTTGCAGTGCTCAGGATACGAGTTACCTTACCTTCGTAGATTTCGCCTACTTCCACTTCCTTCGTCAGCAGTTCGATTTCCTTCTTCGCAGCTTCTGCACCTTCCATGTCGGAGGAGTAGATGCTGATTAAGCCTGGATCATCTTCGGAGATGTCGATCTTAACACCTGTTTCGTCAACGATTCTGTTGATTGTCTTACCACCAGGTCCGATAACGATTCTGATCTTGTCAGGATCGATTCTCATAGTCAGGCTTCTTGGCGCGTACTTGGACATTTCTTCTCTAGGAGCAGGGATTTCTTCGATCATCTGTTCCATGATGTGCATTCTGCCCACTCTTGCCTGTTCCAGAGCCTGTTCCAGGATTTCTCTGGATAAGCCGTGTACCTTGATGTCCATCTGGATTGCAGTTACGCCGACTTCTGTACCTGTTACCTTGAAGTCCATGTCGCCTAAGAAGTCTTCCATACCCTGAATGTCGGATAAGATAGCCATCTTGGAGGAACCGTCTTCTTCTACTCTTTCGATCAGACCCATCGCGATACCTGCAACCGGTCTCTTGATAGGAACACCTGCGTCCATCAGAGCTAAGCAGGAACCGCAAGTGGAACCCATGGAAGTAGAACCGTTGGAAGATAATACTTCGGATACCACTCTGATTGCGTAAGGGAATTCTTCCACGCTTGGCAGTACCGGAATTAAAGCTCTTTCAGCTAACGCACCGTGACCGATTTCTCTTCTGCCAGGGCTTCTCATAGGTCTTGCTTCACCTACGGAGTAACCTGGGAAGTTGTAGTGGTGCATGTATCTCTTTTCTGTCTGTTCAGTAATACCGTCGATAGTCTGGGATTCACTTGCAGGAGCCAGTGTACAAGCAGACAGAACCTGTGTCTGACCTCTCTTGAACAGGCCGGAACCGTGAACTCTTGGTAACATCTGTGTTTCACACCAGATTGGTCTGATTTCGTCCAGCTTTCTGTTGTCAGGTCTGATACCTTCGTCCAGAATCATGTTACGAACGGATTCCTTTGTGATATTGTACAGAACGTTTGCAACATCCTTGCCGTTTTCCGGGTAGATTTCTGCAAAGTGTTCCTTGGTTTCTACTTCAACTGCATCCATGTTGTCCAGTCTTTCTAACTTGTCTACAGTCTTGATTGCAACCTTCATCTTGTCTACAGCGTAAGCTCTTACTGCTTCGTCGATTTCTTCAGGCACCTTGTACAGATTCAGTTCCTGCTTTTCTCTGCCTACTTCAGCAACGATAGCTTCGATGAATTCAACAATCTTCTTAATTTCTTCATGTGCGAACAGGATTGCATCCAGCATTACGTTTTCAGGAACTTCTTCAGCGCCTGCTTCTACCATCATGATTGCATCCTTTGTACCTGCAACCGTCAGGTTCATCACGGATTCTGCTCTCTGTTCTAATGTAGGGTTGATGATGAACTGTCCGTCAATCATACCTACACGAACAGAACCTGTAGGACCTTCCCATGGAATATCGGAAGTTGCCAGTGCAACAGAGGAACCGATCATTGCCATGATATCTGTTTCGCAGTCAGGGTCTACGGACATAACCGTTGCAACAACAACGACATCATTGAAGTAGCCCTTTGGGAACAGTGGTCTTAAAGGTCTGTCCATCAGTCTGGAAGACAGGATTGCCTTTTCGCTAGGTCTGCCTTCTCTCTTAATAAAGCCGCCAGGAATCTTACCTGCAGCGTACATTCTTTCTTCGTAGTCACAGCTCAGTGGGAAAAAGTCAATGTCAGGTCTTGGTTCCTTGGAAGCACATGCTGTTACGTTAACTACGGATTCACCGTATCTTACCATAACCTGTCCATTCGCCTGTTCACATACCTTGCCAATTTCCAGCTGGAGTAATCTTCCTCCGATTGCTGTCTTAAAAGTTCTGTAATCAGTAAATCTTGCCATTTTTAATAAACAACTCCTTCCTGTTTATTCGTCTCTCTCTTTGGCTTTAGCATTTGTTTCTTTTTATTTAAAAAATGGCGGGGATCATTTTCCCCGCCAAAATTTTCATCGATCGCAATCTTGCAATTACTTTCTTAATCCTAAACGAGCGATCAGAGTTCTGTATCTTTCGATATCAACTTCCTTCAGGTACTTCAGCAGACCTCTTCTCTGACCTACCATCTTTAACAGACCTCTTCTGGAGTGGTGGTCCTTCTTGTGAACCTTTAAGTGTTCGTTTAAGTCGTTAATTCTTGCAGTTAAGATAGCTACCTGTACTTCTGGGGAACCAGTGTCGCCTTCCTTTGTAGCATATTCTTTGATAATTGCTGTCTTCATTTCCTTTGTAATCATTTTCTTTCTCCTTTTCTTCATACGCCGTCTGCCATGTAGGCCGCCGGAGTGTCGGTAAACCTAGCAAACGGTATTTATAAACTCAACCATTAAATATTACTACACCTACAGGTGTATGTCAACCTTTTTTTCGTGGAAAGCCTTGGCTTCTCTGCAGTCTCTGACAATCTGTTCGGACAGATCGCGGACATTGTCGAACTTCACTTCGTCACGGGTTTTCTTCAGGAATTCCACCTTGATTTCCTTGCCGTAAAGCTCCTTGTTGAAGTTGAAAATGTGGGTTTCCACGTTCTTTGTATAGTGTCCGATGGTCGGCTTGATGCCCACATTGGTTACACTTGGATACTGCACCCCGTTATACGTACAGTACGTGATATACACGCCGTTTGGCGGTGTTACCATGTCCTGGTCGATGACCAGATTGGAAGTCGGGAATCCCAGCTTTCTACCCAGACGGTTCCCCACAACCACTTCGCCGCCGATGGCATAATGTCTGCCCATGTAGGTTTCACATTTTTCCACCTGACCGGATGCAATCAGGGTACGGATCAGGGAAGAGCTGACGATATCGCCTTTGATCTTGTATGCAGGCATTTCCGTTACATCAAAACCTTCTCTGGCTCCGATTTCACGCAGGATGTCCGGATTTCCCTGGGCCTTAAACCCGAAATGGTAGTTAAAGCCACAGAACGCTGCCTTCATGTTGAACTTGTCCAACAGCAGTTCCTGCACAAAGTTTTCCGGCGGCATGGTCATAATCGCCTTGGTAAACGGGATGTTAAATAAGTAATCCACACCCAGATCCTCGATAATCTTTGCCTTTTCTTCCTTGTATAAGATGTTTTTTACCTTTTTTTCCTTCGGCAGCAGGTTCTTCGGATGGTTGGAAAAGGTGAAAACAGCCGCCTTCAGGCCGTCTGCTTTCGCACGTTCCACCGCTTTTTTGATCAGCTCCTGATGTCCCAGATGGACGCCGTCAAAGTTACCAAGTGCCACCGCAGCAGGTTCCATATTCGTTATATCGTCTAAAGTCTCAAAAATTCTCATCCTGTTACCTCACAAAAAATACTTTATCCGCCACCAGCTTGTCATATTCCGGATGATAATATGCCACGCCAAGGAAGGTTTCCACGCCATCCAGCATACCGTATACGTTGTAGGAACGTCTGAATTCTTCCCGGATCGGCAGATAAAAGTCATCTTTCTCATATTTTGGTGCTTTCTGCACGTCACAAAGATATAACGGCAGCTTCCAGCCCATCATAAACTTGTTGGCAACATCTTCTTTTACGACCACCTTGCCGAAATTGTGGAGAGGTTCGTCCGTCTCGTAAAGATGCGCCCGGATCCATTCTGCCGGCTGCGTCTGCAGCTCTTCGATGGTGATGGATCTTTCTAAATCAAATATACCACTTTTGATTCTTTCTAAAACAGACAGCGTGCCAAAGCATCCCATGGCAGTTCCGGCATCCTGACAGATGGTACGGATGTAGGTGCCTTTGGAGCATTCTACCGTAAAGGTTACCGTCTTCTCTTCACTCTCCAGATCGACGTTCTCGATATTCAGGGATTTGATGAAGATTTTGCGGCTCTTCACGTCGACTGCTTTTCCTTCTCTGGCATACTCGTAAAGCTTCTTCCCGTTGACTTTCAATGCGGAATACATCGGTGGTTTCTGGTCAATGACACCGTCAAAAGCGGCAAAAGCAGCTCTTACCTCTGCTTCGCTGACGTTGACTTCACAGCGTTCCAACACCTCGCCCCAGATATCCTGGGTATCTGTCTGCATACCAAGAATCATCGTACAGCGGTACTTCTTGATATCCATATCCAGGTAGTCGATAATGCGGGTGCTCCTGCCGATGCAGATCGGAAGCACGCCGGTGGCCATGGGATCCAGCGTGCCGGTATGGCCGATTTTCCTGATTCCCAGAGCCCTGCGGGCGATGGCTACCACGTCATGGGACGTCATGTTCTGTGGTTTGTTGATATTTAAAATTCCATTTTCTATCATAGTTATAAACTTTCTGTCATTTTCTCTTTGATGAGGGCCATGGCTTCATCCAGACTGCAGTCCAGCGTGCAGCCAGCCGCCCTGATGTGGCCGCCACCACCGAAAGCCGATGCGATGGCCGCAACGTCCGCGTATCTCTTGGAACGAAGGCTGGCTTTCACCCTGCCGTCAGGCTGTTCCTTCAAAAATGCCGCGATTTCTACGCCGCTGATGCTGCGCAGTTCCTGCACCACGCCGTCGGTTTCGTCACCGGTTGCCCCTGTTTCTGTCAGCATGGCTTCTGTCATGTAGCAGATGGCGCCTTTGCCGCCGGCTACAAGTTCCAGCGTGGATAACACCTTGTTTTTGATGAGGATTTTCTCGATGCGCATGTTCTCGTAGAGTTCGATACTGATACCGTTTGCATCGATGCCTGCATCATAAAGTTCCGCCATGATCTCGTGGCTTCTCTTTGATGTGTTGGAATACTGGAAGTTGCCTGTGTCTGTCGTAATTGCAGCAAAAACAGCCTCTCCGATTTCCTTATCGATCGTCACACCCATGATGCAAAGCAGGTCGTAAATCAGTTCGCCCGTTGCCGCACGGCTGCTGTCTACGTAGTTGTAATCGCAGATGTACCTGGTGGTTGCATGATGATCGATGCAGACGGTAATATCCGCCTTTCGGAACGTTTCCGCTCTCTTCGGGAAGCGCTTCTCCTCTCCGCAGTCCACACAAATGGAAATCTCAGGATTCTCCATAATGTCCTGATCTCTGGTGGTATATCCCTTGTCCAGGAACAGCAGGTTGCCCGGGATATCGTCTTCAATAAGGATAAAGCAGTTCTTTCCCAGGTCACGCAGACCTTTGCAGAGCGCCGCTGCAGAGCCCAGTGCATCGCCATCCATGTTGATGTGCGGGAAGATCAAAATATTCTGTTTTTCCGCAAGGACCTTTGCGATTTCCGCTAATGTATTATTCTTCATCTTTGATGTCCAGTTTCTTAATCATTTCGTCGATGTGTCTTCCATATTCCATGGAAGTGTCTAACTTAAAAATCAATTCCGGAATATGTCTCAGCTTGATCTGTCTGCCGATTTCCTTCTTCAGCATACCCTTGGCGCTGCGCAGACCTTCCAGTGCATCCTCTTCAGCCTTCTTCTTGTTTTCTTCGCCGGAGCCGAATGGAAGCACAGTTACATAGCAGGTAGCGTAGCTTCCGTCGGAAGTCACTTCTACCTCAGAAATACTGATCATTCCTGTAGATAATCTTGGGTCTTTCATATCGCGAAGCAGCATGGAGCTTATAATCTTTCTGATTTCTTCGCCTAATCTGCCCTGTCTGTATCCTCTGCCCATGTTTTTTCCTTTCCTCTATATTACACAGATAGGACGAAAAGAATCTCTTCGTCCTGATCTGCTGACTATATTGCTATTTTCTTTCGATTTCAACCATGTGGAAGCATTCGATGATGTCGCCTTCCTTGATATCGTTGTAAGCTTCGATACCGATACCACATTCGAATCCGTGGTTTACTTCCTTCGCGTCATCCTTAAATCTCTTCAGGGAGGAAATCTTACCTTCGTGAATTACGATGCCGTCACGAACCAGTCTTACTTCTGCGTTTCTTACAGCCTTACCTTCGATAACGTAAGCACCTGCGATTACGCCAACACCAGGAACCTTGAAGGTTGTTCTGACTTCAACCTTACCCAGGATTTCTTCCTTGAATTCCGGATCCAGCATACCCTTCATTGCGTTTTCTACGTCGTCGATTACATCGTAGATAACTCTGTAAGTTCTGATCTGGATGTTGTCTCTGTCTGCCATAGTCTGTACGGCAGTGCTTGGTCTTACGTTGAAGCCGATGATGATGGCACCTGCTGTGTTAGCCAGCATGATATCGGATTCTGTTACAGTACCTACGCCGGAGTGGATGATGTTTACCTTTACGTTTTCGTTGTTCAGCTTTTCTAAGGATGCGATTAAGGCACCTACGGAACCCTGTACGTCACCCTTGATGATCAGGTTCAGGTTCTTCACTTCGCCTTCCTTGATCTGGCTGAATAACTGTTCTAAGGTTGTGCTTGCGTTTCTTGCTAAGATTTCTTCTCTCAGCTTTTCTTTTCTCGCTTCAGCGATTTCTCTCGCAATCTTGTCTTCCTTCACTGCGTTGAATTCATCACCAGCCTGTGGAACATCTGTCAGACCCAGGATTTCTACTGCAGTTGCAGGACCTGCCTTCTTGATGGTCTTACCCTTGTGGTCTGTCATCAGTCTGATTCTACCGGAGCATGTACCTACTACTACGGACTGTCCGGACTGCAGTGTACCGTTTGTTACTAACAGTGTCGCAACAGGACCCTTGGACTTATCCAGTCTTGCTTCGATAACGGAACCCATAGCCAGTCTGTTTGGATTTGCCTTCAGTTCCATCATTTCTGCCTGTAACAGAATCATTTCTAACAGGTTCGTGATACCGTCACCAGTCTTTGCGGATACTGGTACGCAGATAACGTCGCCGCCCCAGTCTTCTACTAACAGGCCGTGTTCAGTTAAGTCCTGCTTAACCTTGTCTGGGTTAGCTGCCGGTTTATCCATTTTGTTCATAGCAACGATGATTGGAACGCCTGCAGCCTTTGCATGGCTGATGGATTCTACGGTCTGTGGCTTTACGGAGTCGTCAGCCGCAACAACCAGTACCGCGATGTCTGTTACCAGCGCACCTCTTGCTCTCATTGCAGTAAACGCTTCGTGGCCCGGTGTATCTAAGAATACGATCTTCTGACCGTTGATTCTGACTTCGGATGCACCGATGTGCTGTGTGATACCGCCGGATTCGGATGCAGTTACGTTTGTCTTTCTGATTGCGTCCAGTAAGGATGTCTTACCGTGGTCAACACGACCCATTACCGTGATGATTGGCGGTCTTTCTTTCAGGTCTTCTTCCTTATCTTCGAATAATTCCAGACCTTCTTCTTCTACTTCTTCTTCAGCCTTACCGA
>JAFWZZ010000016.1 GCA_017522185.1 Bacillota bacterium
AGTCATGCAGTTTGTGCATGAGGAAGAAGTGAAGTTTATCCGTCTCACTTTCTGTGATGTATTTGGAAAACAGAAAAATATTACCATCATGCCGGAGGAACTTTCCCGTGCATTTGAATACGGGATTGCTTTCGATGCTTCGGCAATTGCAGGGTTTGGTGACGAATCACGTTGCGATCTTCTGCTTCATCCAGACGCCGAAACACTTATGCCTCTGCCATGGCGTCCTGAACACGGGAATGTAGTTCGAATGTTTGCAAGTATATCTTATCCGGATGGTGCACCTTTTGAATGTGATACCCGCACACTTCTAAAAAATGCAATAGATACGGCCGAAAAAGCAGGATATACATTTGCCTTCGGTGCTGAACAGGAATTTTATCTTTTCAACCTGGATGAAGAAGGGAAACCAACCAAGATACCCCATGATGAAGCCGGTTATATGGATATTGCACCCGAAGATCGCGGTGAAAACATACGCCGTGAAATTTGCCTGACACTAGAGCAGATGGGAATTCGTCCAGAAAGTTCCCACCATGAACAAGGGCCCGGCCAGAATGAGATTGACTTCAGGTATTCCGATGCCCTTATGGCAGCCGACAACGCAATGACCTTCCAGACGATTGTAAAAACAATCGCCCGCCAGAACGGTCTTTTGGCAGATTTCTCTGCAAAGCCCCTTGATAATCAGCCTGGAAACGGGTTCCATATCAACATGTCGGTAAAACCAAACGAAAAAGATGAAAACTTTGATTATATGATTGCCGGAATTCTCGACAAGATTGAGGCCATGACACTATTTTTAAATCCTTCTGAAAATTCATACAAACGATTCGGCAAGGATAAAGCCCCCGGCTATGTGACATGGTCCAAAGAGAACCGTTCGCAACTTGTCAGAGTTCCTGCTGCAGTCGGTGAATACTGCCGGGCAGAACTCCGTTCTCCTGATCCAACCGCCAATCCATATTTGGCGTTCGCACTTATGATTTACGCTGGACTTGAAGGTATGCAAAACAGGCTTCCTCTGCCTTCTCCTGCAGATTTTAACCTGTACAAATCTTCCGAGGAAACGCTGAAGCCTTTCAAAAAGCTTCCTTCTGATATAAAGGAAGCCCGCAGAATTGCAGCGGACAGCAGTTTTATCAGAAGGCATGTGCCTGATGCAATCTTAGATATTTACTGCTGCAGATAACCCGTAATATATATTTCCACAAAGAAGGGAGGAAAAAAATGAGTTTAAAAGAGCGCGTTTACAGTGTGCTGATTGTATCAGCTGCAGAAAACTTTGCATCCTCTTTTTCTTCACTTCTGACGGAGTCCAAATATATGCCGGTTCGCATTGTTTCCAGTATAAGTGCAGCCAAACGTGCTCTCTCAGAGCGTGCCTACGATTACGTAATAATAAACTCCCCTTTGCACGATGATACTGGTGTGCGCTTTGCCATCGATACTTGTAATCGCCGTGGCACGATTGTTCTTCTCTTTGTCCGTGCGGATCTGCATGATGAGATTCACAACAAAGTAGTCGGATATGGTGTGTTTACTTTACAAAAACCTACATCAAAACCTACTGTTGTCACCGCACTGAACTGGATGTCCAGTGCAAGGGAACTTCTTCGTAAAACGGAAAAGAAAACCCTTTCGATCGAAGAAAAGATGGAGGAAATCAGAATTGTAAACAGAGCAAAGTGGCTCCTTATCAGTGAAATAAACATGGATGAGCCTGAGGCCCACCGTTATATCGAGAAGCAGGCCATGGACCGATGTGTTTCAAAAAAAGAAATTGCGGAAGAAATTATCAAAACATATTTGTAAAAGGAAAAACAGAGCAGCAATTACTGCTCTGTTCTTATCTTATTTTGTTGGAGTTGGCAATTGCTTACCATCTTCCTCCAGGCCAACAATCACACAGCCAAGCAACTCTCTTGCAGATAATAGTGCATCGCTATCATCTATTCCACTGGTGGCACAATCTAAATCAGGAAATGCTACGGCAATTTCCTGTCCTTCTTCATAAGTAAATACCGCGGGATAACAAACACGTTCTGGTTTTTTCATTGTATCAACTACTCTTCGCCTCCCCTTTTAGTTTTTAGATATTGTAACTTTGCACATCTGAGACTCCAAGTAACTTGTTTATTTTTGATCATTTTCTGTAAGTTTTTGACACTCTGCACATAAAATTAGTTAAAAAAAGTGTAGAAAAACTCCACACCTTGATGACAGATATCTGTATATTGCCCATATCTTCGAATACTTGCTCCGTGATATGAACATGATACATCATATTTGATTTTTTTCTCCTTAAATTTAGCAAACTATTTCACATTAAAGTATTTCACATAAAACTTCATATCCGCCGGGCTGTACCCCTGCGAAATATAGAATTCCATGGCGTTGGGATTGGTTACTTCTGACTGGAATTGCAGCCTTTTACAGCCCCTTGCTATCGCAAACTCTTCGATAAAATTCAGTGCCTGCCGGCCATATCCTTTGCCGCGAACATCCGGATACAGATACAAGTCGTCCAGAATCAACGCTTTGCCGTGGGTCCATACGCTGTAAATGGTCATCAGATTAGCAAAGCCCACTGGTACACCATCTTCCTCGAAAAGCATCAAACTGATTAACTCGTCGGAGCCAAGGGCTTCCTCAAAAGTCTTTGCAAACTGTTCATCTGAAGTCTGCCCAGTGTTGTTCCATAAGCCATCGTCCTGAATTTCCTCCGCCATGAAAGCACGGTTCATGGCAGTCCAGCATTCTAAATCAGTTTTGTTACATAAGCGGTAGGTAAACATTTTATAACTCTCCTCCCTATTCCACAAATACATCAACAATGGAAAAATCCCCAAAGTCTATCAGTTTTCCTGTCTGATAAGGAAGTTTTTCCTTGAATATCGGTCCGTCAACAACTAAAGTATGGTATTCTCCATTCTCCCCACATATATCAATACCACAGTCTTTCATCATCGAAATAGATACATCATCTATAAACTTTCCTAAAATGGATTTCGGAAGTAGCGTATTGTTGATGGATTTAATCAAACACCGGTATCCTAGTTCCACCAGTTCATATACATTTTCTTCCCGGTTTCTCTGCCACAAAGGAAACACTGCTTCAAGTTCTGCATTGGCACATCTTTCCTCAGCCCACATTCGATTGCCTTCTATATCAATATCGCCAAAGCAGGCAGCCTCTGCCCCCATGGCCTTTGCCTTCCGAAGGCTTTCTTCCATGGCAAGATGATATCGCTCTCCTTCTGATGGTGTAATCAAAAGCGGCAGCTCCAGACACTTAGAATACGCCTCCAACATTGCATAGTCTGCTCCGTGGAAAAATGAACGGTCTATATTCTCATTGACCATGACAAGAAGCGCAACCGGTTTATGTCCCTGCTCTATCATTTTATGTAATGCCAGCGTACTATCTTTGCCGCAGCTATATGACATGACAAAGTTCATCTCTGTAATCCCCCTTGTATCAAATTACATACGTTGATTATATCATAATCCTATCTGTGAAGAAAGGCAGTCATCTAAATAAGATGACCGCCTTATCGTTAATCTTTCTCCACCCAATACGGCAACGGAGGTTTCTCTCCTTTTGGTAAAGGGATGATGACATCTGTACGTCTTTCTCCGTAGATTTCTTTATGTTCCAATTGATTTACATCCAGATTTTTAGGAACCTCTTCATAGGACATGGCATTAAATCGCATTCCACAAGTAGCCATCTCATACATTTTCACCCATCCATTACGCTCATAGAAACGAATTCTCCTCTTTCGGATTTCATTTTCTGCAGAATTATCGTTATCAAACGGTGTTTCAGATTCCAGAATCAAACATATATTTGGATTCTTTTCTAAGGCAATCACGTGTGCTTTCAACATCTTCAGAATGCCTCTGCCAATGCCTTTATTACGTAAAACTTCAGGTACGCCCAAATAGTCCAGTAAATATGCCGAATTCCCTTTACGTTTCCAAATGGTTGCATAACCTGCAATATGATTACCGGCTTCATATACAATGACATCATATTTCCCACTTAGCTTTAGATTGATGATATCTTCCAAAGGTTTAATCTCATTAGGCGGAAAGTCCGCACAAAGATGGTTTTGATACCACGTTTTATACTCATCCACTCTTAATACTCTGTTTTTCATTTCTCTACCTCCTATTGTTTATGAGTATAGGAGTGTAGAATTGAGCAAACAATAGGGGTGCCCTAAGTCGGACTTATACGTCTTATTTTGGCTTTATCTGCATATATTCTCTTTTCACACGTTCATAATAAGTTTGTGATATAGGGCATGCATCCCCGTCAACAAAGATAGCAAGCCAGTTTCTTCTGCCGTTTCGAATGATTTCGCTGACAGCTTCTAGATTCACAGCAAAACTTTTATGACACTGCACAAAAGTATCTCCAACGATCTGTGTACAAAAATCTCGCAGCGTAATTCTTTTTAATTCAAAGCGGCCAGAAGTACAATGCACTGTCAAAAGCTTATTCTGCACTTCGGCATAAAGAATTTCTTTCCGTTCAATCATCAACTCACCCTGGTCATGTTCCAAATATACAAAATTACTGAGCTGTCGCTTTTGATCCTTCAAAATTTCATCCAGATAAAGGCATAGTTTTGCCTGGACATCCGTTCTCTCGATAGGCATAGAAATAAAGTTCTTACGCTTATAGCTTTCGTATCCCGCAAGTTGAGGATATCCCACCATATTGTAACTAAGATTCGTTAGGAGAAGAACAGGCTTATCTTCGTAACGTTTCTTTTGACGCAATAGATTCTCAAGGACGGTTCCACTTTTCGGTTTCATTTTAACTTGAAAGATAAACAAGTCAATATTAAATTCTTCACTCTGAATGATAGTCTCCGCTTCCCCCGTATCTGTAGTAGCGATAAGATTTACCATATCTTCCAATCCACCAATAATACTCGAAGCTAAGTGTTCATTGATTTTGTTTTTCTGAGAAACCATCATAATTGTAATCATGCCTACCTCCTCGATATAGATTATCTGTACATTTTACCTCTACTTTACGATACGTTCAATGGCATCTTAGGGCTGTATTGGACAAGAAAAGCATACAAAAAGAAAAAGCCGAGAGATTTGATTGTCTCCCGGCAAAGGATACTTAATTCACTCTTTCAAGTGTAAATTTATGATTTTTATTATCGTCTATGGCGCATCCCATTTTCATGTCAACCGTTTCTGTGGTTCCATCATCAAAGTTTACACCACAGGTTATAACAACACCATCTAAAAGTTCCTGATAATGTTTTTCTAAGTCCTGAATTGTTGGATCTTCTGCTGAAATGAAATCCCCGCCATCTGATAAAGGAATTCCTTCTCTAGCAATATTAATCCATATCGTCTCTGAACTTTGCAGATTATAGTCTAATGTAAAGTTGGAATAATATTTTACTTCACTACCGGGACCGCCACCATTTTGGCCTGCATTGATTACATCAATTTCATTTCCCTCAGCTATATTACTTTTACCCTTTTTTTCTACTATCTGAAAACCACCTTTGTTCACACTGTAATCAATATTTTTAATATGTTCCCCTTCAAATTTAATTGGAATATTGATACAGTAATATCCACTATCATACTCGTCCGTTCCTATAGAATGTCCCCCTATACCTGGATTGATTGCCAATTTCTCGCCAATGTGCAATTCATCTTTTGTGCTGTCATCAGCCGCATTTACCACTAAAACAAAGCTTTGTGCATCTTTCGCAAAGAAGCCATTGCCTGCAGTTACACCAAATACTGAAAGCATAACGATACACGTAGCGATTAAAGTTCTTTTTGCCATAAAACCGAATGCAGTCTTCCTTGATTCTTTCATTGATTCTACCTCCACATGAAAATGCTTGGAGGTATGTAATACCTTGAACGCATCCTTATATTTTTCACGATTCGTCTTCATTCCACGCCTCCTTCAACTTTTCTTTGAGAAGTTTCCTGCCTCGCGCCAATTGACTCTTTACCGTATTTTCTTTAACCTGTAAAATCTCACTTATTTCGCTGATTGAATAATCTTCAAAGTAAAACAAATGCAACACCACCCTGTATTTTCTTGGCAGAGACATAACCGTATCGAACACCTGACTGTCTTCCTGCGTCTCAAAAGGCAGCTCCTGCATATACTCCTGAAAAGTTATACGATTTCGCTTCCAAAATGACAGCACTATGTTTTTCGCCTGATTGATGGTAACACGCAGAAGCCATGCTTTGATGTGCTGTTCACTTTCGAAATCCTGTTTACTTTTCAAATATTTCAAATAGGTTTCTTGCACAATGTCCTCTGCATCCTGAGCATTCTTGCATATACTGAATGCTGCAGAAAACAAATTGTCTTTATATTTTTTTACCAGTAATTCTATTGGCACCCTCATGCATTAACTCCTCATTTTTGTTTCTCGAAAAGGCCTTTCAACAATCATACAAATCGACCCCCTGAAAAGTTGCATTTAGTTGAAATTTTCTATCATCGAATCAGACTTATTGACATCAGTAATCAAATCACGTAAAATATAAGTACAAAAGAGCTACCGATGAACGGTTTGCTCCAACAGATGATTTATAAGAAATAAACCGCTTTGTTTGGTAGCATGGGCGGTTTTTTCTTATATCAAAGAAAATCTAATGCTTGTTATAAAACAAGGCGATGATTGTTGCGATAACCATTGTGTAAGCTAAAAGCTGATCTAATGTTATGTACATCTTCATCACCTCCTATCCGTAAGATAGGAGCAAACCGTCCACCGTTGATGACTTGCCTGCATCTATGATGCAGCGCGCAAGTCACATGCAAGGTTTCACAAATCTATGATTTGATTGAAACCACTGCTGTCAAGGGTAACTCTTCTATAAATATTATATCATCGCTCGTACGAAAGAACAAGCGTTCGTATCTATATTTTTATAATTTCTATAATAAGAAAAGCACTCATTACAAGTGCTTTCTATCGTTAATACGCAAAAGATTCTTCCGTATCCTATATACACCAAAAACGTCAAGATTTCTGGAAATTTCTATATATTTTGTCCTATATAGGATACAGGATATCTCACAATTCGTATCTAAATTTCACCTTCCCTTTAGCTGCAACCTTAAAAACTAATATCATCGCTGAAAAATTCGTCTCCGCAGTACGTAACTTCGCCCTTAAAATGTGCTTTCTGTAATTTTTCGATTAACAATTGCGCTTGCTGTTCTTCTAAGTCAGTAACCTTCTTGTCATAAATCAGCAGGATATCAATTTTGGTCCCCGGATGGGTAATAAATGCATCGTAGTCTTTCAGAAACTCTTCTGTCAGATCTGCATCAATACCAATGCTATAAGTATCTGTTTCCAGTTCGCCGCCCTGCAACCCCGTGGTTTCTTCGATTATCGCTCCCACATTTTCCAGAATGGTGCTCGCATGATACACCCTTGCTGCATCTGATTTGAGCACTTTGTTTACAGGATCATAGGTTACGAAAAACTCAATGCGGTCATCATCTCCATAAAAGGTGGCATGAAAAGTTCCATCATCATCCGAATACGCATCACAGCAATACAGCCTGTGTCTGCCCAAGGCTTTGCGATACGTGTTATTTACAAGTCGCTCTACAGAATCCTCACTAACGGTTTTTACTGATGCCGACTGACTGCTGTCAGGTTTCACATCTTCTACAGGGTCTGCCGGCTGACATCCGATTAATAGCATCAGCATCAAAATCAGACTCACACAACACAATAAAAGTCTTTTCATTCTAGTCACTCCTCAATTTGCATTCTGTTTATCTCGTAATGGTTAGTTTAAAGTCCAAATACGGGTCAGCAAAGAATTCACCCAGTACTTCCGGTGTCACTTTGTCCAGAGGACAGGAAGTCTCTATATAAGGTGTGCTTTCACTTCCCAGCCAAACATACCACAACTCCAGTTCATTCACTTCTTCCCATAAGGCGAAATGTTCCTGAATATAGTTTACGATTCCCGGTAAATCCAATAAAGGATTCCCACCCATTTCGGCAAAATGTTTCTTTTCCGTTTTCGGTGCCTGGTCGTAAGGTTCGCTAATCCATACGTTTGGAAACTCAAACATATCTTCATCCGCACACCAGGCAATGACGCCAGGTTCATCTTTGTCAATGCCCTCCAGAAAATCCATATCCAGCATCACACCATTTGCCAAAGCCTCGTTGATAGAAAACAAATGGATATATGGATTCTCTTTTCCATGTAACTGTGCATCACTTGCAAAATAACATACTTTACTCATTACTGATTCCTTTCTAATTAAAACTGCCTTCTACCACACACCCCTGCAAACGATGTGCTCAATGGCAAACACCATCGCCGTTGTGAATACATTCACCGCGACAATCGTGATGAAAAGCTTCTTGCTTTCCACATTCTTCTTAAACATATTATACACTACCGGCACTTCCACCGCCAGCGTCAACAATCCATATGTCATCCCGATAATATATCTCGGCGTGTTGTTCAAAAATCGTTCAAAATCATATCCCAGCAACTGATACTGTCCCAGTCCCCAATCCAGGAAAAACGGCGCAACAAAAGACAGTAGATTGGCCAGCATAACAATTACACCTACACGAAAACTACTTTCCTTCACGCACCAGCACAGCACGCCAATCTCAATAACCAAAGTCGGTACCACTACCCACGGCAGTATATCAAAAGGCTGTGTCTCCGATATCCAGTGCCAGGATGAATTGGCGAATGCAAAGGTGGTTGTACAAATCATGATCAAAACCGCCATAGCCAGCCGTCTATATGTAACTTTCATCTCGTCACCCCTAACGTTTAACTTTATTTCTTCTTAAACAACTTCGCAAAGAATCCCGGCACGCTGTTCCAGGATTTATCCTTTCTTGCGATGGTGCCTTCTCCGTTGTTGCTGGCAGGCATGGAGAATAACCCCTCTTTCTCACGTTCTTTTGCGAATTCATCAAATAACTCTTTGCTAGTATAGATTTTGTCATTATCTGCTTTACTCATCGTGTTTCTCCTTTCCTCAATATACGAATCCACGGACATTCATGATCCACCGCTACCAGCTCCAGCTTCTCCGCCTCCAGGAAATAATCAAAACGATAGGAAAGCCAGCTGTCCCGGATACCAATGCCCTGATCTAACAGTCTTCCAATCAGTTTTGTCTGGTAGAAATCGACCTCCTGCTGCTCAACTTCCTGCCAAATCAGCCCATCGTAGAAATCTTCCGTTGCACTCACCACGCAGCCATTAACCACAACACGCAGCGGTGCATTTGCTTCCCGTAACGCTTCCCACTGGCTGGCACAGAACCGGATTTCTTCTACATCCATCAAAGTCTGCAGCGCAGCATACTGACTCCACTCTTCTTCACTGACTTCGCCCGAACTTAACTTTTCTTTAGGAAATTCCACAAAGTTAACTTTATCGAGCGGCACCTCGCGTCTACACATCTCATAACAAATCCAGGTCATGCCACACATGTCTTCTGGCTTGCGGACATACCAGAGTCGCACAGCTTCACCGTCCTGCACACGCTGACAAAATGTATCCAGTCGTATCATAGTATCTTTCACACGTCTTTCAACCGCCTCTTCTTGAAGATAGGCAAATCGTTTCAGAACGTGTTTTCGTTCTTCCAGAAAATCATCTCCGATTCCACCTATGTTCAATAGCAAATCAAAGCAGAAGACGTCCGTCCCTTTACCGCCCAGCGGCACAGCCTTCTCCCTTTTTTCCTGCTCCTTCGCAAGCCAGTCAGCACGCAACTGTTCAAGTTCCTCCTCAGATGGCTTCGTATCACCATAGAATACAAACCCCGGAATCCCTTGCGTTCTTGGAAAAGTGCCCTTCCCATATCTTTGCGCCATCATCAGGCTGATACTTGCACTTTCGTTAAATACGACTTCTAACATCTCTGCTCCTCCTAAAACGTCGCTTGCTGCACATCATATCAAACTACACCGGCATCTTTCTCTGACGTAACAGGTTCTTTGCAGCTGCCTTTGCATCATCGTTATAACCTTTTCCATTCAAAATCTTATACAACGCATCGTTAGAATGGTTTCTAAAAGAAATCTCATATTCCTCCGCACGTGTCAACGGTCTGTCCTTTTTCGGACCAACGGAAAGATCTTCCATAAACCAAAAGATATAGGAACAGTCCTCACAAATAAAGTTGGTTGCCTCCGGATTTGCCCAGTCCAAATCAAAAAAGGTCATACCAACCGTATTCATCAAAGTTTTTCTATCAAAAAACTTCTTGCCGCCACAAATCGGGCATACCAGTTCAATCTCTCTATCTCCGACATATATCGTCCTTTCCATTGCAATTTTCTTATCCATTCTTATTACCTCTCTCGAACCTTTGTGGTATATCAATACCTACTCTATGGTCAAATCCACAATCATTTTCCCGCACTTGCGGCAGACCCACGCATCTGCAAAACTGCCATTCCATATTCCCTTTGTCACAGCTATGTCGCCTTCATCATCAGGATGAAAGAACAGCTTTTTCTTCTTTTCACCCCAAAAGGCAGGTCGCCCGCTTTGCAGATAGCCTTTTTCCATGTTTGCATTGCAATATGGACAAATCATTTTGTACCTCCATCAAACTTATTCATCTCTTGCTTCCTCCATCTTCCCAAGCCCCGTCACTGTATCCGGCAGATCGTGAAACACGCCGACCGACTCAATATGAACGGTTTCGCCTTTTTCTGTCTTTATGAAAATACGAATAGCTACAAGGATGCTAAGCGCAATCAGCAAACCTCCAAAAATCCATGGTAAAAGGTCAAAGAATTCAAATATTCTTTCCATGAAGTTCATCTCCTTTTTCTGACATATAACAAAACGAGCACAACAACAAAACATTACATTTCGTTATTGTGCTCGCGCGTCTTTCTAGTCGTTCATATGCCTAATCCCCCTAATTTGCTTACATTATACTTTATTTGGATAGCAAAGTAAAGTGTATGTATTCTGCCAGACTCGATGGACTTACCTTAGAAGATTGTTTTTCTCTTTGCCGGATCATAGTCAAATATGATGAATTTGCAATATGGACATTCTCTCATAGCAAATCTCCCCTTCTTCATCAGTACGCCAAAAACACTAAAGCTGCAATTAAAATAATAAAAATCAAATTCCCTATACCAATTCTACGCCAATGATTATTTCTACAGCTTCTATCCCGACTTTTTGCCTTGTTTTAAGCATTCAATTAAATTTGAAACAGCAGATACAATCCATCCGATGGCTATCACAATGAGAGCAAGACGCCAACCTATAGATACTTCAATCACAGCAGTAAAAGCATACAACGCAATGACGCTAATCATCAAGCATATTATGTTAACCGCGGTTTTTGCTATCGTGCGTTTATTCATCATTACATCTCCACCATTTCTTATTTCTGTAATCATCGTATCACTATTACAGTCAATAATAAACGGAGGATAACGCGAATTAGCCCTGTCTATTTCATCCAAAATGACGCATATTTAGCAATTAAAAGTTAAACCAAGGTAAATCCTTGTATTTACCAGGCGTATTTTCCCCAAAATTGGTCCATCCAATGTTTTTCACAAACACGGACTTACACTCTGGAAAAACAAATTCGTTCAAATAGGCTATAAAGGTTTCCTCACTATAACAAAGAACCGTTTCACCTTCTTCGCCTATAACTCTATACTTCTCAGCATCTGGGGACGTCGGCAGCCATTTGTCACAAAACTCCATGCAGTATTCATCTAAGTTGTCGGCTACCTCATCTGGAACCAAATAGATCATGCTGTCGCTGTCAGCACTTAAAATAATTTTTTTCACTTCTCTCCACCTTCCCCACTATAACTCACCAGTCAGTTTTTCTCCAATAATTTCCTTTTGTTCACTGCTTAGCTTCTCAGGTGTATCCAGCCAAATCACACGATCCGGATAAAGCAGCAGCCATCTGTCGTAGTCCTGGTTGTAGTACACTGTTTCCGCGCCAAAGGCCGGTTCGTCTACTTCTTTATAGTTGTACATCTCTTTGATATCATCCGGATAGAACAGTTCCTCATCAAGCTCATCTGGTTCCAGCCAGTATTTCACGGCCAGATCATACACCTTTTCATAGTCAGTCACGTATATTTCGTAATACATTGCCTTACCCTGGGACTCATCACCGCCCTCATATCTCATTAAGAATGGGGATGCTTCTCTCCATTCATAATGCCCAGCCTCATCTGTTTTGCAAATTCCCAGATCTTCCAGAGTCAGCGGAATTCCCTTTGGCTCTGCTTCGTCTGGAATCACCTTTGGTACTACAAACACCGAGACAACAAGAACGATAATGACAACAATTGCAAACAATCCGCCATTACTTTTCTTACTATTGTTATACTTTGCTGACAGCTTTGGAAACAGAATCCAAAATACCATTATCGAAACCGCTAATACAGCAACCAGAGAAAGGAAAAACGGCCAGTCTTCATCAAAAGCGGCACCCAGCAGATTTCCTACGATTACATTACCAAAGAGAATCGCTAAAAGAAGGACATCCAGTATTCTGCTAACCTGCGTTCTCTTGTAAATCGGTGATAGACCTGCATCTACAGCCTTCTTCGCTTTTCGATACCATATCAGGTATTCAGCCATAGATGCAATCAGTATGATTCCAAGGAGAGGTAGCACAGCCAAATTAATCAAGGAATCAAAATCTGCAAACAAGTCAATCCGCAGAGGGAAATATGCCATTTTCATCATAAGGCCTAGAATCACCATTAATGCCGCAGGTAACAGCAGTCTCAGTGCCTTACAGCGGTCGTGTACCAATTCCAGTTTTACCTTTGGGTCCGTATGTATTGGCTCTGCTTCCATGTCTTCCGTTTCAAAAATTTGGATATTTCCAGCATCAAAAGCATGTTTCCATCCTCCTGCTTCGCAAAAGGCAATGAATTCATCCAAAACATCACCTGTTACATCGGTATCTACAACTTCCACACTAAAGCGAACTTTTCGTGGATTGCTTCTCCGAAATCCCCAGATTGCACCCGTCTTACTGGTCAGCTCCCAGCCATCAGCTGCAGCTTCTTCCAGATATTCCGCAATGGTATCCAGTTCGTTGTATTCGTAATTAATTCTTTTTGTGAACGTATCTTTCTGTGTCATGTCTCTCACCCCTTAGCTCCTTATCTTTCTTCAACCTTCACTTTTTCTCCAATCATTTCCTTTTGTTTCTCTGTCAAATCAAATCCTCTCGTCTCCAGGTAAAGGATTTTTTCATCATACAGCAGCAACCACATGGTCAGGCTCTCTGCCTTTCCTAAAAGAAAAACTTTGTCTGCGCCGAATGCCTTGTCTGCCACTTCTTCATATACTTTGTCTCTGGCAAGGTACCCCTCTTCCACAATTGCATCATAGAAACGATCAAAACGCGCAGTGTAGAGTTCATAATATACTTTCTTTGAACCCCAACGGTCTGAACCGCTTTCGTGCCGGTCCAGCGGCGATCCCTCATGAACAACCCAGTGTTCGCTGGTTCCAGTGGATGTCTCACCCAGCTCCTGTACCGTCAGGAAAACATCGCCCTCGTCTTCGCTCAAAGATGCCGGCATAAAGAAGGTATAGGATGCCCAGACCATCAACGCAACAAAGGCGACACCAAGCAGTAAAAACAGCCCGGTATGCGTTTTCCCGTCTTTGTTGAACTTTGCCTGGTACAGGTTATACAGGAATATAAACCCTGCAGTGCCGATGATGAAGAAAAATACCAATGCAATCAACACCGTTGACTGACTGTAAAATGCATCCACCACATCGTCCAGCCAGATTGCTGCCGTAGCCCAGATATAGATAGCTATGTCAAGGAAGCGTGCAACCTTGGTTTGCTTATACCTCGGTGCCTTTCCCATGGTGACTGCCTGTTTTGACCGGCGATACCAAAGGCAGAATTCTATGCACTGATATAGTGCCATCATTGCCAGCGTAATCAGAACAAAGATGTTCACCACAATGCCGCTGGTGTACATATCCCGGTAATCCAAATTCCAGATTAGAAACCCGCTGATGAGAAGCGCAATGGCCACCATCGACAAATTCAAACCGATAGAAAGTCCTCTGCAGTGACGATAAACCAGGTCCAGCTTTACCTCTTCGTCCGTATGGATCGGATCCGCATCCGGATTTTCGTTTTCAAAGAACTGCAGCTTTCCGGCATCAAAGATGTGTTTCCAGCCATCTGCCTCGCAGTATTCGATAAACTGCTGTTTTTGCGTTTCATCGATATCAGCCTCTACAATTTCCACGCTGAATTTCGCCTGTCTCGGTTCCGTCTTGCGGAAGCCAAAGGTGTTTCCCAGAAGACTGGTCATTTCCCATCCGTTGGCCGCCTTGTCCTCCAGAAACTCAGCCAGGGTATCCAGTTCCTTGTAGCTAAAATAAAATCTCTTTGTCCAAACGTTCTTTCCTCTCATCGCTGTCCCCCCTTGAAATACTGCTGATAATCACGGATCAAAAGCATGTGCCGCTCGTGTTCCTGTTTCAGCCTTTCCTTACCCTCATCTGTCAATTGATAACTTCTCTTGCTGCCAACGGCTTCGGTCTCTTTGATCAATCCCTCTCTCTGAAAATCCCCCAGCAGTGCGTACAAGGTTCCCGGCCCCAGTTTGATTCGCTGGTCCGTCATTTCCTTTACCACCGCCATGACATCCACGCCGCATCGCTCTTCCTGCAACGCCATGAGCACGTAATACATCTGCTCCGTCAAAGTCTTGAATTTCTCTCGCGCCATTTGGAACCTCCTTTCACCCATTTCCCCGTTATGTTTCTCTTATTATATTCCGTATCGATATTCGATACCCCTTTTCACCCTCAATTTATCACAGTAAAGCGCCGGTGTCAACAAAAAGATATCGAATATCGATATCTTTATTTTCTGCATAGAAAAAGCACTCTTTCGAGTGCTTGTGTTGGCTGCTTTCTACAGCTTCAGTTTCCCCGTATTCACAAAAGCATCCTTGCCATAGGTAAATTTCTTCTCGTTGGTATCGGATGGCAGTTCCACAGCCGTCAGCACCCATTTTCTGATGTTGACCAGCAGCTTCACGCCGTCTTTCTTTGCCAGATAATATGGTGACATGTCGCTGAGCATATCGGCAGTGTCTACCGGACTGATTTCCGGTGCAGTCAGGGTGTCGATGATGAAATCCGTTAACTTGAACTTCTTGGAACGGCTCAGCACGTAAACCTCCCACGGTTCTCCGTAGAATTCTTTCAAAATCTCGTTATATGCGCTCAGTTTGCTCTTGTATTTGGTCTTGTCCAGCGCTTTGGTCATGATCTTCACCGCGGACGTGCCCTCATCACTTAAGAAATAGTCCACGGTCACGCCGAACACCTTAGCCAGCTCCTGCAGGTTCATCACATCCGGCATACCTTTGTCAGTCTCCCATTTGGTGATAGCCTGTCTGGACACGTTCATGATTTCCGCCAGCTGCTCCTGGGATAATCCGAATCTCTTTCTGATGTCTTTCAATTTTTCTCCTAATGTCATGTTCGTCATCTCCTCTCTATGGCTCAATCATACCGTATCCTGCAAAAAAGACCAGCATCAAAAGCTTACATCCATGCTACTTTCCGTAGCATCGCCGGCAAAAGTCTAATTCTTCTCGTATGCAAACCGCGGATAATTGTCCTCCACCACATAGATGATCCCGCAACGGGTAAAGCCCAGCTTCACAAGAAGGTTCTGCATCACCACATTGTCTCCATGGGTGTCGATACGCAGGTGGCCACACTGTTCATAGGCCCAGTTCAGACAAAAAGTACCGATGCCCTTCACGGAGCCGTCCCCGGCGATGCGGTGAACCACGCCGTAGTCATCGTCGCCAATCCACTCCCCATCTTCGATATTCGCATAAGTCAGTTCGATGTTTTCGCCATGGTCGAAGAAGAACACGCCCACTACACGGCCGTCTTCCTCGCAAACAAAGCTTTTCTCTCTGCGGATGTCTTCGTGGATCAAATTCTCCGGCGGCCAGTTGGTCGGACCCCATTGGTTCGGATTTCCATGGTCCGCCATGAACTGTCTTGCGTAAGCATAAATCTCCATCATGCGCTCAAAATCTTTTTCCGTTGCGTGTCTGATAATCATTTTCCTACCTCTGTTATTCTAAGGTTATTCTAACGCGCCTTCCAGTTTCAACAGCGCGATCTTATTCTCAATTTCACCGCCGTAGCCGGTCATCTTCCCGCCTGCTCCCATGACTCTGTGACAAGGCACGATAAGACAAATGGGATTTGCTCCCACAGCACCGCCTACTGCCTGGGCAGACATCTTTTCTATGCCACGTTTCTCAGCAATTTCCCGGGCAATGTCCCCATAAGTTACGGTTTTCCCATAGGGTATTTCCCGCATAATCTCCTGCACGTCCCGGCGGAAGTCCGTCAGATTCTCAATCCGATAGGCCGGCGTAAAATCCGGCATGCCTCCAGCAAAATATGCATCCAGCCAGCGGATGGTCTCTTCAAAAACAGCAGTCAGACGTTTCTCCCCGTCCAGCGAATGGTTTGATGTATCCTTTGATCCATCAAACCATAGCCCGGTCAGCACCTCGCCATCGCCGGACATCCACATATCATCAAAGCCTTTCGGTGTCTCATATCTCCACAAGTAGTTCATGTTTACTCCGCTTTCCTGCCGGCTGATGCCAGATAAATCACCATTTCTTCGTCCCCGTCTAAATCCAGCAGCTGGTCCATCAGGTTCTGATTATAGATGCCAATGGCGCAAACCCCTGCATTCAGGGATTCGCCTGCAAGATATAGATTTTGGCATACATGTCCCACATCGATCAGAATCTTCTTGTGAGCCTGCACGTCAAACTTCCATTCTGCTCTGTATGGCACGGTGCTCCACGCGAAAATCACGGAAGCCTTGCCTGCAAAGTACGGCACGAAAGGCTGTCTTTCTGCCATGGTCATCTCATCGATCAAAGCAGCTATGTCTTCTACTTCCTTCAGGAACACCAGTCTGTGCTCGAAAGGCTGATAACGGTAAATGCCCTGTGCCAGGCCGTTCACCTTTCTCACAAAAATATATGTCTCAAAAGTATTGGTTCCGCCTGCAGACGGCACGGTTCTCATGATTCTGCCCGCATCCGTAATCTTTCTTACACCCTGGGTAGACCATAACAAATAGGACAATTCCTCTAATGTCAGTGCCTCGTCAGTGTACTTTCTTACGCTTTCGCGGTCACCAATACAATCAAAGACGTTAGCTTTGGTCACCACGTCCTTTGATGGCTTTGGTAATGTAATCAAAAGCTGACCTTCTTCTGCCGGTTTTTCTGCCTCAGGCTGTGGTACGCCGGATGCGGCACCTGTTTTTACGCCCTTCAGCATCTCAAAATCTGTCTTTAAAAACGCTCTTTCTCTTTCAAATCTTCCCATTTATGTTTCCTCTCTTCCTAATCTTCTATATACCGTTCTCCACATAGTGGTATAGCATGCCGTGCCACCAATCACGTTGGAAATGGGCTCTGCCAGAAACACACCCATGACGCCAAATCCCAGTCGCGGTAGTAATATCGTAAGCGGCACCACGATGATCACCTTTCGCAGTGTGGAGAAGAAAATCGAATGTTTCGCATCCCCCACTGCCTGAAAGGTAGACTGTCCCGCAAACTGCAGTGCCATAAAAATAAAGCCAAAGAAATATACCTGTAACGCCTTTCCGCCACTTGCCAACATCTGCACATCGTCGGTGAAAACGTGGAACCAAAAGGCAGGAAAGGCAATAATCGCCAGCCACGCAACCAGGGTATAAAGGATACCCAGCAGGCTGAAAAATTTGATGCCCGACTTCACTCGTTCTCCATTACCAGCCCCATAGTTATAACTGATGACCGGCTGACCGCCGTTTACCAGACCGAAAATCGGCAATACTGTAATTTCACGAATGGCATTGAGCACTGTCATAATGCCAACATAGAGGTCCCCGCCAAAAGTCTGCAGCGTCACATTGCACAGCACCTGCACCAGGCAATTACTGCCGTGAACGATAAAGTTGGCACTGCCCAGCTTTAAAATCTTTGATGTGGTCCTTTTGCTCAGACGCACGGAATCCCACTGGAGTCGAATCGGCGTCTTGCTGCCGGTCAGAAAACCCAGCACCCAAATGGCAGAAACCGCCTGGCTGAGCACCGTCGCCAAAGCCGCACCACCAACGCCCATATCCAGCACGAAGATGAACAAAGGATCCAGCCCAATGTTCAGCACCGCGCCTATGATGGTTGTATACATGCCGATTTTGGGAAATCCCTGGGCATTGATAAAGCCGTTCATCCCTACAGAAATCATAGTGAATGCCGTACCCAGCAGATAGATTCTCAAATACTCTGCCGCATAGACATAAGACGCATCACTGGCACCAAAGAGATACAGAATTGGCTTGCAGAACACATAGCCCACAGCCATCAAAGCAAAGGAAGTCAATACAAGCAGTCCAAAGGAATTGCCCATAATGCGTCTGGCCTCTTCTTTGTCATCTCGTCCCCTTGCCATGGCAAAGAGGGGCACGCCACCATTCCCAAAGAGAGCCGTAAAGGCCATGATCAAAGAAATGATCGGGAAAGTCAGGCCCACACCGGTCAGCGCCATACTGTCTGCCTCACCCAAGTGGCCCAGGTAGATTCTGTCCACCACGTTATACAGCAGCGATACCAGCTGTGCCAAGGTCAAAGGAATGGCCTGGATGACGATGCATTTCCAGACCGGTCCTTCGCCGAAGTTATTCTGTTTTGGTTGTCGTCTTTGTTCCCTGGTTGTCATCGTTTCCTTCCTACTTCCGAATATAACGTTGGTTTTTGCTGTTTGGTTTCTCTGGAATCGTCATTTGCACCAGATTCAGTTTCAATGCCGGGTGCATATAGTGTTTTCTAAAAGTCTCCTTTGATTTTAAACCCAGTTTTTCCATAATGCCGTTGGCTGTGTATGGCACATCATACTCCATGACATCCAAGAGACGCTTCACATATTCAGATAAATAACCTTCATATTCTCCTGATTGTGTCACGAAAGTTTCCAGTATTTCATCAATTCGTTCTAGCATAAACAAAATAAAAGAATTTGAGGAACCCTCTACGTGGCATTTGGAAATCGCGTCATAGTATTCCTGCTGGAATTTCTCAATCTGGCTTTCGATTGGAATATATGCAAAAGCCGGTTTCCACTGAGACAAGATTGCCGTATGCCAGAGTCTTGCCATTCTTCCGTTTCCATCTGTAAAAGGATGGATAAACACGAACTCATAGTGAAATATGCTGGCCAAGATCAAAGGATGTACCTTCTCTTTTGCAGCATTCATCCAATCAAAAAGGTCAGTCATTAGCTGCGGCACAAGTTTTGCCGGTGGCGCCATGAAGATGCATTGGTCTCCATTGAAAACGCCTTCCTCGCCTAAACGAAATACACCAGATTCATGTTCCAGATATTTTGTCATGACACCATGTAATCGCTTCAGCTCATCTATGTCAAAAGGATTTACTTCGCCAACCTGTTCATAGGCATCATAGGCATTTTTCACTTCCTGAATTTCTCTTTGCTCTCCAAGGACAAGTCTACCATTGATGACATCCCGCACCTGACCAAGAGACAAAGAGTTTGCTTCGATTTTTAAAGAAGAATGAATCGATTTGATTCGATTATTCTTTCGAAGATGTGGTTTCGAAACCATCCCCGCCATGACACTCATCTGCCCCAGCTTCTCTGAAATCGAAGAAACATACAGGAGCATTTCATTGGTAATCTCAAAGGGTGGTTGATATCTATCCATGAGTACGCCTCCCATCTTGCGTATTATCTTGCTTACTATCTTGCCCATATTATACACCTGCTATGCATGGAATGCAAACAAAAGCAGACAGAAAATCTGCCTGCTCTCCGTTCCTTTATATTTGCTGCACCGCCAGCAGCCGTTTCTTTGTTTCTTCGTCCGCAAAGCTGGCTTCGATGGCATAATTGTTCATCTTAATAATGTCATCATTGGTGAAACCCATCTTGCGGCAAAGTTCATATTCTTTCTCTAAGTCCGTATCCAGCACGGTCAGGTTGTCCGTGTTGACAGTTACGCGGGCACCCTTCTTGTATAGCACATATAACGGATGTGTTTCATCTCCAGTCAGGCCATACTCATAGGACAGGCTGCTGTCAGGACACATTTCCAGCGTCACGCCTTTTGCGATGACCTCTTCCGTCAGTTCCGGCAATAAGGCCGCCTGATAGCCGTGGCCGATTCTGGTTGTTCCATACTTCAGCGCGTCGCCCACAGTAAACTCGCTGTGGGTCGTCGCAGGAATGCCCAGTTCCTCTGCCAGCTCAAATAATTCGGCAAAGCCTTCCATCTGTTCTTCGTAACCGGCCATGTCCATGGCAACAACACCTTTACCTAAGTATTTTTTTGCAAGGTGTACAGTCTCCAGGTTTGCCTCCCGGTTGTCGGTCGGGTCGCAGTGATTCATGGTACAAAGAATTAAGCCGGCCTGCAGTGTCTTGCAGTTGGCAAGGCCGTCATTTAAGCCTTTAATGGCCGCTTTGACCGCATCTTCCTGACTCATGTCCTGCTCTAAGTGATACTGTGGAGCAAAACGAAGTTCCGCATAAATCAGACCCTCTTCATCGAGACGCTCCACCAGCTCCTTGGTGATGCGGTACAGTCCCTCTTCATTCTGCATAGCCCTAAGCGGCGGATTAAAAGTCAAAAAGTCCGGGTCATATTCCCCTTCCGGAATCATCATGGATTTCTTTACTTCCTCCAACGTCATACTGCATTCCGGTTCAATGCCGTACTTCTTCGACAGCTCGTAGACGGTCTCAGGTCTCGCCGACCCGTCAATATGTAAATGTAAGTCGATTTTATTTTTGATGTTCATGGTTTGTCCTCTTCAAATTTAGAATATTTATGTTACTAATTATACTAAGGAATCATATTTTGTTCAATCCTTATGACCAGTCCACATGATGGTATTCTGCCCTGTATATACAACTGGAAAAAGAAAAGCAGATGACATTAGCCATGTATAACACTGTATAGCACAATTTTGACGAGGCTTACAAGCATACTGTATAATAAGAATATCCAGGAAACATTGAGATTTAGCCAAAATGACACAATATAAGATAAGCAGTCGATTCTCATGGGAGATGTTAGACAATTTTATTTTAGAATTGATGCGGAGGCTGCGGAACGGTTTCGGAAGTTTTGTGACGAGGAGAAGATCACCCAGGCTCAGGGCTTTGATGACATCATGCGGTTACTGGAGCTAAACCAGGCGAAGGCTGCTTTGCCCGATTATGTGGCCAACATCGAGGAAGTCCAGCTTTGTGTTTCGAAGATTTTGGACCTGTACACTCTCGCGCTTGGCGGAATTAAGATGGCTGACGAGAAAGCCCACAAAGAATATCGCCGCCAGCTTACCGACCAGTCCGACTTTATCGAGACGCTAAAGGCAGAGATTGCAACAAAAGACATGCTGATAGCTTCTGCGGAAGCATCAAAGATTGCAGCCGAAGATCACGCTCTGGCGGAACAACAAAAGGCCTCTACCGCACAAGCGCAGGCTGATGCAGCAAAGGAAACAGCTGAACAGGTAAAAAAGAACAACGAATTTCTGACCAGTGAGAATGCCCAACTAAAAAAGGAGCTTAAGGATTTGTCTGCCCTAAAGGCAGAGCTCACTGACATTCAAATGAAGCTCCGCCTGACAGAGCAGCAACTGATAGATGCGCAGCGAGAAGCAGAAATCAACCTGGAACGGTCATTGGCTCAACTGCGAGTAGATTACGCCAAAGAGTTTTCCGTCCAGGAACGAGACTTTGAGCGAAAACTCGCCAACCTGGAAATCGAGCTTTCCAAGGCAGCCGCCATTTCCGAGGCCAGAGCCAACCAGATTGAAAAAATAGAGAAACAGCATGCCTTAGAAGTCGAAAAGCTGAATGATAGGCTGGATGGGCTGTGGAATAAAAGGCAGTAATAGTTTCCCTCTACTTTGAGCATTTAAAAACCGAATAGATTTCTCTATCCGGCTAATGTCATATTAGGCTATTTGTTCGTTCCCTAACCATTTTGTATCTGGTTTTACATCCTCTTAAGCTTCGGCCTTCCACACCTTCAAATTCACCAAGAATGACTCTATTCTATCCATTCCTCTTTTAATATTTTCCATAGAGGTTGCAAATGATATTCTAATATACCCCTCTCCAAAATCGCCAAATGCATCGCCTGGAACAACTACAACCTGTTCTTTTTCCAATAACTTCATAGCGAATTCTTCACTGGTCATACCGGTATCTTTAATTGAGATAAACGCATAGAATGTGCCTTTTGACTTTTCATATTTAATATAAGGCATTTTGGATAGTCTCTCTGAAATATAGTTTCTTCTTTTTTCATATTGTTCAACCATCATGTTCAGATGTTCTTTTCCACCTTCTAAAGCTTCCACTGCACCATACTGGCACGGCATCGCTACACATGCAGCAATATTTTCCTGAAGTTTAGTAATATTACTAATGATTTCCGATGGACCTGCAACATAACCCACACGGAAGCCTGTCATTGCAAAGGTCTTTGAAAAACTATCGAACACAAGAGTTCTCTCTTTCATGTCAGGAAGAGATGCAATGCTGATATGCTTGGCTTCATCAAATATGATATGCTTATATACCTCATCAGAGAAAACAAGCAAATCATATTTCTTTGCAATATTTGCAACCTTTATCAAAACTTCCTCAGATAAAACAGTGCCTGTAGGATTGCATGGAGAATTAATCATTATTGCTTTTGTTGATTTGGTAATGCTCCTCTCAATTTTCTCAGGATCTAGTGAAAAACTGTTTTCAAAATCAACAGGTACACTGACAGGAACGCCGCCACACATTTTGATTTGCTGAGCATAGTTTGTCCAGCAAGGTTCACTTACAATAACCTCATCACCCGGATTAAGAGTTACTTTCAGTGCCTGATAGATACCACCCATTGCTCCTGTTGTAACAGTAATCTCGTCCACAGAATTGTATAGCAAACCGCATTCTCTCTCCAAATATCTTGAAATCGCTTCCCTCAAGGGTTTAATTCCGGCATTTTCAGAATACTTTGACTTTCCTTCCTTAAGTGCACGAATGGTTGCCTCAACAACATTATCTGATGCAGTAAAATCGGGCTCACCAATGGTAAAGCTTATTGGATTATCATATTCAAGTGCTTTATTAAACATTTTTCTGATTTTAGAATGTTTAATTGACTGTGTATTATCTGATATGTAATTCATGTGATGACCCTCCTCTATTTTTCAACAAGATGAATAGCGAATCCGCCGATACACTCAGTAAGGTATACAGATGTAAGCCTATCACCCTTATACTTTGCCGTAGAAAAGTCGAATTCCACGCCTTTCTTTTCCAGATAGTAAACAGCTCGCTCAACATTTCCTGTTCCTATGGCGATGTGACCATGAGTTCCCGGAAATCTCTTTCTGCATACTTCTATAGCATCAGAGGCAAAAGTTGATGCTGATTTGACGTCGGATTTGAATCCAAACAGCTCATTCAATTTTCTGACCTGCGCATTTGCTTCTGCTTCATCGTCATTATTTATTCCAATATGAACAACTCTAAAGTTCAACATTTTATCTACAGCTTCTGCTGTAATTCTTTCTATTTCATCGAATCTGTCATTATTTACAAGATCCCCTTTTACCATCCAGCTTCCGCCACATGCAATGATTTTCCTGAAACCAAGATATTCGCAAAGGTTGTCCTTATTAATTCCGCCGGTCGGGATAAACTTAAGGTTTGTGTATGGTCCTGCAAGAGCCTTCATCATCTTAAGTCCTCCGGCAGCTTCTGCAGGAAAGAACTTAACAGTATCCAGTCCTACCTCTAACGCCATTTCAATTGCGTTAGTATCCATACATCCCGGAACAATTGGAATATTCTTTGATACACAGTAATCTACAACACTTGGATTGTAACCTGGAGTTACAATGAACTTTGCTCCTGCCGCAACGGCACGATCAACCTGTTCAGTTGAAAGCACCGTTCCGGCACCAAGCAGCATGTCCGGGCATGCTTCAGCAATGTTTTTAATAGACTGTTCAGCTGCTGCAGTTCTAAAAGTCACTTCAGCACAGTTAATTCCACCCTTCTGCAAGGCCTTAGCTACATCTGCTGCCTTATCCGCATCTTCTAATACAACAACAGGAACGATACCTATTTTCGATATTTCTTTAAGTAATTCACTCATTAGAATCTCTCCTTTATCTCTGCACTCTACCGCTTCCGTCTCCGGCCATCAGCTTCTTAACATCATCAACCGTTACTCTGTTGAAGTCACCGATTACGCTATGCTTCAGGCATGACGCAGCTGTTGCAAATTCGAGCGCCTCTTCCAATGTATCGTAGTTGTTAAGTCCGTAAATCAGACCACCGGCAAAACTGTCTCCGCCGCCTACTCTGTCAATGATATCATTGATGTTATAATGTCTGCTTACGTAGAATTTTTCCCTGTTATTGATGCATGTTGACCATCCGTTTATATCAGCACTCTTTGATTCACGAAGAGTGATAGCAATCATTTTAGCGTTAGGATACTTTTCAAGAACCTTATTTCCAAGGATCTCATACTTAGAATTGTCGATTTCACCTGATTCAACATCCACATCAATTGTAATTCCAAGGGATTTCTGAACATCTTCTTCATTTGCAATAAGGACGTCACAGTAACCGGCTATTTCAGACATTACTTCCTGAGCATTTTTACCATACTTCCACAGATTCTTTCTGTAGTTCAGGTCACAGGACACTGTAATATTTCTCTTCTTTGCTTCCTTTACGCTTTCAATTGAAAGTTTCATAAGGCTTTCGGAAATTGCGGGAGTAATTCCGCTGATATGCATCCATTCCACACCATCAAAAGCCTTGTCCCAGTCAACATCTCCCGGGCCTGCAAGAGAAATGCTTGAATATGCTCTGTCATAGATTACCTTACTTGGCAGCTGATTTGCTCCTGCATCAAGATAGTATATTCCTACACGTCCGTCTTTTCTGATGATTCTGCTGGTATCTACATTGAATCTTCTAAGCTCACCAATGCAGGCATCTGCAACTGCATTCTCAGGCAGGAAGGTAAGAAAAGCTGCGTCCATGCCATAATTGGCAAGAGAAACTGCAACATTAGCTTCTCCACCTCCGAAAGTTGCCTCTAAAAAAGGTGTCTGCATCAGTCTTTCATGACCGGGAGCTTTAAGTCTTAGCATTATTTCGCCAAAAGTTAGTACTTTCATATTTATTACCTCTCACTTTATTAAAATAATTAAATTCCGTTGTAACATGCGGCATACATTTCTGCCGGAATAAACTTACCCATTCCATAAGTTCCAACAAACTTCCCATCTTCAACTGCAAGGTTTCCTCTCAGGAAGACCATGTCAATTTTGCCAATCTGTTTTCTTCCCTCATAAACGTTGTAATCAACACCGTTCGGATTATCTTCAAGTCGGATAACACCTTCGTAGTTAGGATTAAAGATAACAATGTCAGCATCTGACCCCACCTGAATAGCCCCTTTTCTCGGATAAATTCCATTTATCTTTGCTGGTTTTGATGAAATCAGCTCAACAAATTTGTTTTTCGAAATACGACCTGTCTCTACGCCATACGTCCAAATCATTGCGAATCTATCTCCCGCTCCAGGTGATCCATTTGGAATATTGGTAAAGTTGTCTCTTCCGGCCTGTTTCAATTCCTTTACATCGATTCCGCAGTGGTCTGAAGAAATTGCCGTAAGAAGACCTTTATTCAAAGCGTCCCACAATGCATCCACATCCTCCTGATCTCTTAATGCCGGTGAGCAGACATATTTTGCTGCTTCATTGAAATCCGGATTATCAAGAACTTCCTTTGTGGTTGTAAGGTAATGGGTGCATGTTTCTCCATTTACATTCACGCCTCTACCTCTTGCATACACGATTTCGTCAAGCGCTTCTCTGGATGTGACATGTGCGATGTAAAGGGGCACGCCTGTTTTTTCAGCTAAATAACAAGCTCTGTGAACTCCTTCGGCTTCGGTATATGGAGGTCGTGAAACATAATGATACCGCGGAGTCAGCTGCCCCTTTTTCACACATTCATCTCTGAGGAAGTTGATGATTTCGCCGCTTTCTGCATGAACAAAAACAGTTGCGCCAACTTTCTTGCATTCTTCCATTATTCTTACCAGAGTACCGTCATCACAATGAAGCGGTGATCCGTTATAAGCCATGAAAGCTTTGATATTCGAAATCCCTTTTTCTGGGAACTGCTTTATTTCATTAAACATGCTATCCATAATATATGTAATCATCGCATGGAGTGAAAAATCCACACAGGATTTATCTTTTGCTCTGACATTAATTCTATAATCTATTGAATCAAGTAGCCCTGTATCTGGATCCTGTGGTGCAAAGTCAATAATTGTGGTAGTCCCGCCTCTTATAGCAGAATCCGTAGTTTCATAACCTGCAGTGTCTTTATTTCCAACATTGCATAATGCTGAAAAATGCGTATGTTGGTCTACACCACCAGGCATTACATATTTCCCTGTAGCATCAATGATTTGGTCAGCTGTTTCATCTAAATTGAACCCTATAGCCGCAATTTTTTCATCTTCTATAAGAACATCTGCCTTGTATTCGTCAATGTCAGTTAGAACAGTTCCGTTTTTTATTAAAACTCTCATAGATATAAACCCTCCTTTATTCTTTCGAAACCGATTACATCCTTCTTTTCTGGATACTTATAAGTATTCACCTTGCTTGTCTTAATCCCAAGCTTTACATATGCCTCAGCCAGCTTCACAGCCGGAGAAACCCCATCAAGGACAGGAACGCCAAGTTCTCTGTTTAGTGCTTCAACAAAATCAACAAAACCGGCACATCCAAGGAGAATGCATTCAGCACCATCTTCTTTTATTGCCTTTTTTCCCTGCTCAATCAAAGCCTCAAGTCCCTTTTCCGGATTCCTCCCAAATTCTAGAACATCAAGTCCAGTGCTACGTATAGAGCGACAAAAGTCCTTACATCCATATGCTCCAACAAGATCATCTGTAACCTTTACTGATCTATCAAGCACTGATAGAATGCTGAAATATGGAGCAATTACCTTTGCAACCGACATGGCAGATTCGGCAATTCCTAAAACTGGCTTATCAGTTGCTTCTCTTGCTGCCTGAAGCCCTGGATCACCAAAACATGCTATTATATATGCATCACAGTTTTCTTTATCGCCTTTAATAACTTCGTCTACAACGCCCACTGCAGCCATATATTCATCTACATATCCTTCTATACTTGCAGGACCGATTGTTGGGCTTACAACTAGTAATTCCGTATCAGAGTCACATACACTCTCAGCCATTCTTCTGATACTTTCCGTCATTTCCAGGGTAGTATTAGGATTAATAATTTTTATTTTCATCTAAGTTACCTCCATCGATTGTTTTAATCGCTTCAATTAGAACCATCGTTCCTTTTTCAATGTGTTCCTCTTTTGAAAACTCATCTTTGTGATGGCTTATGCCATTTACGGATGGTATAAAAAGAAGTGCACTCGGCATTATCATGCTTGTATTAATTAGATCATGGCCTGCTCCGCTGTAAACAGTAGTTTCTTTGTATCCAAGCTTCTCTGCACATTCTTTAAAGACTGCTGTAAGTTCAGGCGAACATATGGTATTCTCCTGCTCTATAATCTTTGTCATCTCAATATTTTCTCCGGCATGCTTCTGCTGAAGTTCCTCAATTACCTCATGCATGTCAATCATGTCTTTATCTCTAAGTTCAATGATAAACTCTGCTTTTCCCGGAATTACATTGACAGCTCCCGGTTCCAGATTTAATACTCCGATAGTGCACACCATTGTATTATTTTTTCTTCGTGCCATGTCGTATGCATCCGTGATAATATTACATGCCATTTCAAGAGCATCATGTCTCAAATACATTGGAGTGCTTCCGGCATGGTTGGTAACTCCGCTCACAACCACTCGGTATCTGATTATTCCAAAAATTCCAGGCACAATGCCTATCTCCATATTTGTCTTTTCTAGAATTCCACCCTGTTCAATATGGTATTCCAGGTATGCAAGATAATCTTCTCCTTTTCGTACGGAGCTGTTAAAGTCAGACACGGTCATACCATACTCTGCCATCTTCTCAATCATGCTTTCTTCGAGTTTGGCACCTGCAAAGGCTTTGCTTCCAAATGTGCCTCCAACAACATTCCCCTCTTCTTCGTTAAAGGCGATAATCTCTATAGTATGTTTGTTCTGATAGTTCATTTCTTTAAGCACCCTTACAGCTTCAATTCCGGCAAGTACACCTAGTGCACCATCATACATCCCACCATTTGGAACAGTATCAATATGGGAACCGATTGCTATTTTCTTACTATCAGTGCCTTCTAAAACCCCAGTAAGATTTCCTACAGCATCTATATGCGTCACTAAGCCTGCTTCCTCCATTAGAAACTTAACGAAATCCCTGCCTTTGAAAAAAGCCTCAGAATATGCCATTCTGCTTGTTCCTTTACCTTCTTCATATCCGATATTTCCTAGTTTTTTTATATCGGCCATAAGTCTATCAATATTCATGTTTTCGAAAAATCCTTTCTCTCCATCAATATATCTATGGATTGGTATGCAGACACCTATAAACTGTATTTACAAATATCCTCCATTAAATTATACTATACGCAGACAATCAACAATCTCAAATATACGGAATATGTTTTCGGATATTCCGAATTCTCTTCGTGCTAAGGAGTCACTTAAATGAACACAAAACAACTTCAGTCATTTGTTACTGTTGCAAAAATACATAACATTGCAGAAACTGCGAAAATATTAGATTATTCGCCTTCAACAATTCATGCCCACCTGTCCTCTCTTGAGGAAGAATTGGAATGCAAACTATATAGAAGGCTGTCCTCAGGTATTGTTTTAACTGAACTCGGCAATCAGTTTCTCCCCTATGCGGAGGATATCCTTGCCAAATATAATGAAGCTATGCAAATGTTCTCATCGTCTGCAAATTTCCTAAGAATTACTGCCAGTGAAACAAGTGACAATGTAGTGATGAAATATCTTCTGGATATGTATATAAACAAATTTCCACATATCAACATCGAATATGTTAAGATGATTACAGCTTCTTCAATTTCGAGCATTGCTTCCGGGGAATCCGACGTAGCATTTATATGTGAACAAAGTGAACCAATTAATCCTGCTATTAAAGTCAGTCACCTTTGTACAGTCCCCTTGTACCTTGCAGCTGCACCTTCACATCCTGCAGTAAAGCATGGTATCAAAAAAAGCAAAATACTAAATACCTTACTAAGCACTGGCAGTTACAAAAGTAATGTAGCATTATTTAAAATGTGCGGATGTAATTTCGAAGATTATTTTCATGATTCTAGAAATATTGGTGAGATGTCTATTATCAAAAGGTTAGCTATTGAGGGAAAGGGAATTGCCCTTTTACCGAAAGAAATAATTCTAGAAGAACTAAATAATTCCAGCCTTCATCTCATTTCCGATCCTGATTTATTGCTTTATAACAACATATACATGGTTGTGAATTCTTACAAAACCCAAAAAGAAAGCACAAAAGACCTAATCAAAATGGCTATAGGTTTATTTCAATAACATCTAAAAAAAGAGCTGTCGCTCCAGCGTAACTTATCTAGTCAACTGTGCGACAGCTCCTTTTATTGCTTAAAGCTTATCTTCTTCCATGAACACAGCATTTGTACCGTGAATTTCGAAGAATTCTTTTGCAGCACGCTTTCCGATTTCGTCAGGATATTTCTTGATCTTTTCCAGTGATTCGTTTTCATCTATGGTTAAGATTTTCTGATCCTTCATGATAACTCGGCCGTTTACTACAGAAAGTGCAACCTCCTGCCCTCTTGCGCTATAAACCAAATTCGGAATAATATTACGCATTGGGTATGTATAAACAGGTAGCATAGATGGGTAATTCAAGTCAATAGCAATAAAGTCAGCCTGCTTACCCGGTTCTAGAGAACCTACAATATCATCTACACCAACTGCTTTTGCGCCTTCAATAGTAGCCATTCGTAAAGCCTTCCATGCCGGCATAATTTCAGGATTTTGATACTTAAGCTTATTGAACATGCATACATTCTTCATCTCATGAATAATGTTATGACAATTATTGCCTGGAGCTTGGTCGGATCCTAATGCAACATTTCCACCCGCTTCTTGGAACACCAAACTTGGACAAACAATTCCATCAATGATGCCAATCGATGCTGGATTTACAATCATTGATGCTCCGCTCTTTGCAATCGTTCTTGTTTCTTCATCGTTACAATCAGTTAGGTGAACTGCAATCAGGCTGCTATCTAACAGACCTAACTCCTCAAGGAATGCAGTTGGACGCTTACCATATCTTTTTACAATCTGATAAGTTTCTCTATCACCTTGTTGTACATGCATATGAATTTTTGTGTTTCTTTCTTTAGCGATTCGCTGAATCTTCAAAAGCATTTCTGGGCTTACAAAGTCTGCACCCTGAGGTCCAAACAAGATTCTGATTCTTCCGTCAGCCTTGTTATGCCACTTATCATACAGTTCAATGTTTCTATTTAATGACTTTTCACCCAATTCATCGTCAAACTCGTATAATTCACCAGGTTTATAGACTCTGACTTTAGCCGCTCTAATTGTCTGTGTAATATTTCCTCTAACGCCAATTTTCTCTATAAACCGGCAAACATTATCCATGTTTGATTCATAATCGCCAATGGTAGTTGTGCCAGCCTTAATGGCTTCAATAATTGCAACCTCACTGCCGGCATCACGTTCTTCATTTACAACCGCATTGTCGAATGGCTGTAAACCATACATCATCCAATTATTTGTATCCTGAGCTAAACCTCTCATTACATTACAAGCTGTGTGCATATGTCCGTCGATAAAGCCCGGCATAACTGCATGATGGTCTAATTCCAAAACTTCATCAGCTGTATATTCTTTGTCACATTGAGATTCATCTACGAAACCCAATATTTTCCCTTCGTTTACAAGCATCGCCTTGCCTGTAACATAACCAAGACCCTCGCCTACCATCGTGTAAAAATGAGGCGCTTTCACGATCATATCTATCTTTTTCATTTTAACCTCGTCTAGTCGTATTTACGCTATTGCACCCTTCTTATCAGCAGCTTTTGACATTACAACTAATGCACCTATCAGAAGAATTGCAGCAACAATAACACTTAATACATACTGTCTTGTCAGACCACCGATTAAGAATCCAATTGCAGCACAGCTACCAACAGTAAGACCATAAGGAAGCTGAGTCTTTACGTGAACTACATGGTTACAAGAAGCACCTGTAGAGGAAAGAACTGTTGTGTCAGAAATTGGGGAACACTGGTCGCCAAATAAACCGCCACCGATTACAGCTGCAACAACATATGGGAAGGAAATATCAAACGTAATTGCCATAGGGAATGCAATTGGCATCATAATTGACCAAACACCCCAAGATGAACCTGTAGAAAATGAGATTAATGCTCCAAACAAGAATACCATGAATGGTACAATGCCAGGAGTCAGATAAGACTCAACAATACCTGCAATGAAAGCACCAACTTCCATCTGGCTTGTAATGCTTCCGATTGACCATGCGCAAATCAAAATAAATGGAACACTAATCAGTTCAGCCATACCATTTACAAAGTGGTTAAATGCCTGTGTAGGAGAGAACAACTTTTCCACTACACCAATTACACCTGCACCGATACCGCCTGCAACGAAGCCTAAAGTAATTCCCAGTGTAATATTAGCATTTCTAAATGTGCCAACAAAACCATTAGTCGCAATATCTCCTGTCCACATAATTACTCCAAATAATGTAGCAAATAAGCAAATCAGAGGAATGATAAAGTTTCTAGTTTTTGGCATATAACCTTCAGGTAACGCGCTTTGCTTTTCAGGAACTAAAGGCTCTACTCCATCAGGAAGTAATTTACCTTCTTTTCTAGCTCTTAATTCTTCCTCATGCATTGGACCGATGTTCAGGTTAAACGCTGCAACAACAAGTACAGTTACCATTGCAAATAGACCATACATATTAAATGGAAGCATGTTTAACCAAATTCCCCATTCATTTCCAGTGACGCCGCCTGCAATCAGTTCAGCCGCAATCAGACCTGTGATAAATGGTCCATAACTGGAGATTGGAGAGAATGTAGCAAGATTACATCCCATGGAGTCTAAGATGTAAGCCAGCTTTGCTCTTGATACTCTAACTGTATCAGTCACTGGTCTCATGATAGTACCTAAGATCAGGCACGGTTCAGTATAAGAGAAAATAAATGCTGATAAAGCAGTAACAATCTGGCCTTTCTTTGCATTATTAATTTTTTTGGTTACTAGTTTTGCGAAAGCCTGTGCAGATCCTGTCACCCTTAACATTGCAACAAGACCCCCAGATAAAGTTACTAGTACCAATAGACCTGCATTCCATTCACTTGCCATAGACGGAATAATAAAATCACTAAAGATTTTAATAAAGCCTACGATAGGATTGTACCCATTCAGCATTGTAGAGCCAACCCATACGGCAACGAACAGAGACAGAATTGTCTGTTTAGTTTTCAGCGCTAATGCGACTGCCACCAGTGGTGGAATCAGACATAAAATTCCAAAAGTATCCATTTTTCTACCTCCTATTATATTTGGATTTCATATAATATAATAGCAAGGACTGTGCCAACAGAAAAAAACATTGAAATTTCAACATTCTTTTTCTTCATATCCTATTTCTGTAACTTTTTTTTTACTTTTTTGGTAAAGATTTTTTTATTCTTTACTTTCTCAATCCATATTTAAGAATTTTATAGTTTAATGCTTGCTTTGTTATCTTTAATTTTTCTGCAGCTCTTGTTAAATTATTTGTAGAATCTAAAGCCTGAATAAGAAGTCGCTTTTCATATTCTTCTAAACGTTCAGGAAGACTCATATCTTCTCCATAGCTGATTAGTCTTTCATTCTGGTGGCTATAATTATTTAAAAGATATGGTGGTAAATCATCTTTTTTTATTTCAGACGAGCCAATTACATTAAAAGCACCTTCAATTACATTCTTCAGTTCCCTGACATTTCCTGGCCACTGATAATTCAAAAACACTTCCATTACTTCTTGAGTAACTCCTGAAACATTCTTATTCATTCTGTTATTATTTTGTTCGATAAAAAAGTTCACAAGTAGAGGTATGTCTACAATTCGTTCTCTAAGTGGTGGAATGTCCATAAGTACTGTACTCAGTCTGTAAAACAGGTCCTCACGCAGTATGTTATCTTTAACACACAGCAGAGGATTTTTATTAGTAGCACTGATGATTTTCAAATCCAAGTCTACTGTATTATCTGAACCTATCCTTCTCACCCTTTTTTCTTCAATGACCTTTAGTATTTTGGCCTGCATACCCAGGTCCATAGAATTAATCTCATCGAGAAAAAGGGTTCCTCCATTGGCCATTTCAAACAATCCTGCCTTATCCTCTGCGCCGGTAAAGCTGCCTTTTGTTGTTCCAAAAAGTATTCCCTCAAGTAATGTGTTTGGAATTGCAGCGCAGTTCTGGGATATAAAGGGTTTTGATGCTCTTGCTCCGGAAGTATGAACGCTCTGTGCAAACATTTCCTTTCCGGTTCCTGTTTCCCCGCAGATCATTACTGCCGAATCAGTATTAGCAACCATAGAAATAATACTTTTAAGGTCATTCACTTTCTTAGATGCAGATACAATATCATTTACATGATACAAAGAGTTAGATTGATTGCAGACTTTAGGCATTTCAATAAACTTTCGTTGCACATCCGTATCAATGCCTCTGGATAAGTCAATTGCGCCTACTATGTTCCCATTTTCTAGAATTGGCAACGTGCTGCAAATGTTTGTCATGCAGTCGCCATGTGGCGTTGTTAGATGCTCAATCCTATCATAAATTGGTTGACCAGTTTTCAACACCTGCATAATAGTGCTATCTTCCTCTTTTATCTCCGGATGAATTTCTAAAATGCTTTTTCCAATTATCTGCTTTAATCTCAGGTTGTATATGTCTGTTCGAAAATTCACATAGTAATTTATAATTCCATTTTTATCTGTTACGATTATGCCATCAAAATAGTTAAAAATATTTAAAAGGCTTTCAATATTCTTAATCATGATCTAATCTCCTAGACGTACTTATTTCCCTATTCTTCTGCGTTCTCTAAGTTTCAATACAGTCATCAGCATACCAAAAACAAATGACAACATAGCAGCAAATGCTACCTGTAGCCCCTTTGGAAGAAGGAATCCAATTGTATTAATCGGAATCCAGAAGAATGGTACAGTTTTAAAAAAAGTAAAGTCGACAAACTCACCCCATTCAACCGACTGTGTTGCCTCAATTGCATTCATCCGGTGATTATTTAAAAAACGCGCATCTCCGTAACTACTAAAAATCCTAATGGCGGCTGAATGAATAGGCGCAAAGAATAAATTAAGTAAAATACTTGTAAATAAGGCTGTGGCAAAACGATTCCCATAAAAAGGCAACATCCCACTTTTCATGACCAATGGAACACCCAATGACAACACGTTAAACATTATTGTTACGAATAAGCCACTTATACCCCACACCAGTGCTTTAAATGCAGTGGCTTTATTGAACTCCCAATTATCATAAAGGATTCTTGAAGACAGAAGTTCTCCACTAGTGGCAAACATTGCAAACTGAACAAACCCTGCAATAAAAGGATGGGTTTCATTAGAATAGTTAAAAAGTCCTGTAACTAGCAAAACAGCTACTACTCCAAAAAATATAAAATAACAAATAATCCATTTAAAATCCGTTTTTCTCATTCCATAACCTCTCATTTTTCTAAGATATTTTTAGTATATCAATTTAAAATCATTAGAAAAGTCCAAGAGAGTATAATTTTTATTGAACTTTTAACTAAATTCATAGAACTTTTAGTTACCTATTTCTGTTAATTGATTTAAAATAAACAAAAAACACTGAACCAAATCGGCTACAGTGTTTCTTCTAAAAAATGTTGTTCCTCAAAAATAGTAGTAAATGGTTACAGTTCGTCAAAATTAATCTTATCAGTAGATAATGGTATACTTTGTAAAAGCTGAACCCTGTTCTTTACATGCATTTTTTTATACAAGCTATTAAAATGTTTTTTTACGGTGCTTACACTGACGTTTAGCATCTTAGCAATTTCATCATTACTAAATCCCTTAACAGCATAATTTAAAACCTCAGACTCTCGTCTAGTTAAACCAAACTTACTGCTAATTCTTTTATTATATCCTTCAGCAAATAGAAAGCGTGCATCACCTTTCTTTGCCTCATAAAACAATCTGTACGCCAAGTGCTTTTTCAATATGTCCAAGATAAATAGATCTCTTTTACAGAAATCCCTTTTGGATTTTCCACGATAAAAATTTATCACACCAATTACCTCATCCTTGAAAACAATATTAATCCCCATTGAATATACGAATCCATTCTTTTTAAGGAAGCTCTTGTAAAAGATGTTGTCTTTGACAGAATCGGCAGAAACCATATCACTTTGATTATAAGCAAAACTTTCTTCACTAATCAATGTCCAATATAAAGGGTTGTCACTATATAGTTTTTCATAAACTACTATTTTCTCATCATTAATCCCTTTAGAGACAGTATTATAGACTACCTCATCTTTAACTAAGGAGAAACAGGCACAGTCATACGGGATAAGTTTCCCTATCCAGTCTAGAAATCTATTTCTCATCTCATCAAAAGAATAAATGAAAGAAATATTATATGCAATTTCATTTACAAACAACCATTCGCTTTCCTCTAAAAAAGCCATATTACCTCCAGCTTTTTACAATCAAGTATAAAATCCCCTCATAATAGTTTACAAATATTACCTTCGGCTTTTCATTATATCACATTTCTTATTGATGTGAACAAAAAAATATTGAGAAAGCATCAGAATCATTACTTCCTTGGCGAAAACAACTATCCGTAATACTATTAATATGATATCACAACATTAAACTCGAGTCTATCTGAGTTAAAGATAGCACTGCATCTTTTTCAACCTGAATAACATACTTTTTCAGACCCCAAAAGCAAAAAAGACCAAGCAAAAGCTTGGTCTCCGCTAGATTCAGATTTGTTGAAATCATTATAACAACGTTGATGCTCATTTACAACCCGGTTTATCAAGCTTTGCCACTGACCATCTATCCCGAACTTCAAACTTTATATCGCTGTAGTCCATTGCGTCCAGTGCAATATCTTCTTCCACATATTTTTCTTCAATTATATTCAAAGCTTCCGTCTCAGATAAACCATCAATCTGAACTCTTCCTTTCAGGATTTCAATTACCTCTATTTCATAAAACGTATTTACACCTCCAGTTTGGTATAAATAAGGGCATACGAAGTTGTATGCCCTGCCACTTTTATGTCACTCGAACTTCTCCCGATTGCTGATGAGACATATAAAAGCCTCTCTTATAAAAAAACGGAGGAGATAAAAATCTCCTCCGAATATTCCTTCTACTTCTTTAAGTGTCTCGTAGTGCGACATAATTGTCCCATCTAAATTACATCTACACCTTCATCTTCATCAGCCCATGCCGATTACAATACACATACAAGAACCCTCTTCCCCGGAACCGGAATCTGCACTCGGCATTGCCCTCCGGATACAGCTTCACCATCTGAAACTTATCCCCGGTCACGTAGGCTAGGAAAGAAATATAGTGCTGTTTTGTCATCTCGTGGTTCACAGTGACAAACTGCTCGTCTTCCACCTTCTCAATCCGCACTTCATGAGCCCCATCCACTTCTTCAGCTTCCAGTGGCGGCAGGGTTACACCGCAGCAGCTGATGACAGCTTCCCCCATGGTATGCATTACATTGCCGCAGACCGGACAGACATAAATCTTGGACCGCATCAGATTTCCGCTCACATTTCTATTCATTACCGTATTCCCAGACAAAAGCTCCATCACAGAAACATCCAGCGCCGCCGCCAGACTGTCTAACAAAGAAATATCCGGCAGGCCTTTTGCCGTCTCCCACTTAGAAACCGTCTTTGGGCTTACATCTATCTTTTCCGCCAACTCCGCCTGGGTCATGTTTTTCCCCTCGCGTAAAGCTTTGATGGTCATGCCTGTTACGTAATTATCCATATCTTTAACCTCTCCTTTGTCTCTAACTATCCCCATGATAGCCGAAAAAAATCCACGACACAACCTACGCATCGTGGACTTTGTCTTCTTATTCCTCTGTCACTTCCCAGGCAGTTTCCAGTGCCACCTCAATCATGTTGGTCATGCCTGTTTCTCTCTGTTCACTGGACATCTGCTCCTTGGCTTCCGGCAGACCGGCCACGGTCAAAAGGCACAGTGCCTTTGCGCCGCCTGCAGCCGCATTACAGTATAATGCGAAGCTTTCCATTTCTGCCGCCAGCACGCCCATGTCTTCCCACGGTTTTGTTGCCCCCGGCTTGCGGTAAAATACGTCTGTGCTCAGAACGTTGCCTACAGCAAAATGCAGTTCTCTGGCTTCCGCTTCTGCCACCGCCTCACGGAGCAGATCAAAGGAAGCCGTTGCCGCATAGTTTCCAGGCAGTCCGTACTGGTTAGCGTAATTGGTATCACTGCATGCACCCATGGCAATGACCAGATCTCCCAACTCCAGTTCTTCACTGAATCCGCCGCAGGAACCGATACGAATCAAATTCTCCACGCCATACATGTGAATCAGTTCATAAGAATAAATCCCCATAGATGCACAGCCCATGCCGGTTCCCATGACGGAAAGTTCCTTACCCTTGTAGGTTCCGGTATAGCCGTACATGCCGCGAACATCAGTAAACTGTATCGCATCTTCGAAATAGGTTTCTGCAATGTATTTCGCACGGAGAGGATCCCCCGGCAGTAAAATGGTCTTGGCGATATCGCCTCGTTCCGCGTTATTATGTGGTGTAGCCATAATTTTTCTCCTTCATCTGTGGCCTATTTATCCAGCCAGCTTGGTCTCATATACAGCTTCAGCGGATACACGTTTTCCATGTCCATCAAAGCTTTCAAATCATCCAGCAGGTCTTCCCTGCAGGTGTTCCATACAACCGGAATACCTAACTTCCCGCTCACTTCCGAACAAAGCCGGTAGCCCTTCACAATCATCTCTGCCGTAGTTTCTGTCAGCATATGAGTGTTGTTGATGATTCCATCAAACTTCAGCCCCGTCTCCAACTCAATGCTTTCCAGATGCTCTATCATGCCATCCACTGTGTCTGTCTCCATGCGGTTGCCGTTGAGGACACAAAGAAGCTCCACATCGTCACCGGTCAGATACTTGGCGAACTGTTTCAGCACTCTGGCACCGCTGTCGTTGCCGCCCACATCTACGACTACCTGGTAGTCCGGGTTTTCCAAAGGTCCGCGGACTGCTGCCGTAATAGCCGGTAGATCTTCCGTAATATCAAAGCCAAAGGTGTTATAGATGGTTTCCACCCCTGCTTCCGTCAGCATCTTCTGCCGCTCGCGGGAACGGAAATATGGATTGGCAATATCCATATCAAGAAGCGCCACTTTATCGTGGCGCCCTTCTGCATCGATTTTCTTTTTCAAATCCAGAGCAAAGTTCACGGCAAATTCAGTCTTGCCGCTGCCGTAATGCCCTGCAATCACCGTAATTCTTTTCATCGAAAAATCCTTTATTCTTCCTTCCAAGCCATGATAGCTCTCTTATTGTCCGGAATAAACTTCGCCTTTTCACCCTTCATCACGTAGGCTAAAGTCTTGTCAATAATATCGATATTGACGATATCACAAGTTCTCAGCATAGCCCCCAGCATAACCATGTTGGTGGTCTTCTCGTTTCCGATTTCACCAGCTGCAATGCCCAGAGTATCAACATAGTGAACCTGTACGTCATCACGCTTCGGTGCAATGGTTACGGAACTGGAGTTGATGAACAGGTGGCCGCCTGGTTTCAGCATAGGCTCAAACTTTTCCAGGGATGGACCGTTCATGGCAACCAGAATATCACAGGTTGCGCCTACCGGAGAGGAAATCGGTTTGTCAGACACGCAGACTGTACAGTTGGCTGTACCGCCACGCATTTCAGGTCCGTAAGTCGGCATCCAGGTGACTTCTTTGTTGTCAAACATCGCACTGTATGCGATCAGCTGGCCGATGAGCAGAACCCCCTGGCCGCCGAACCCTGCAACGATAATTCTCTGCATAGCCATCCTACTTCACCTCCTCAGGACACTTGAACTGTTTCACCGGATAGTAAGGAATCATGTTTTCCTTCAGCCATTCTGTCGCCTTAACCGGTGTCATACCCCAGTTGGTTGGACAAGTAGAAAGCAGTTCTACAAACGCATAACCTAAGCCCTTTTCCTGTACCTCAAAAGCTCTGTGAATCGCCTTCTTCGCTGCACGAACTGCACTCGGACTATGTAAGGATACGCGTTCTACATAAACAGCACCGTCTATGGTGTTCAGCAGTTCACAGATTCGAAGCGGATTACCAGCCTGTTCTACCGTTCTGCCTTCAACACAGGTAGTCGCCTTTTGGCCTACCAGTGTAGTCGGTGCCATCTGGCCGCCGGTCATGCCGTAAATCGCATTATTAATAAAGAAAGTGCAGAATTTTTCGCCTCTGCCTGCCGCATGAATCAGTTCGCCGATACCGATAGAAGCCAGGTCCCCGTCACCCTGATAAGTGAATACAGGGGAGTTTGGATGAACTCTTTTGATACCGGATGCAACTGCAGGCGCTCTGCCGTGGGAGGCTTCAATCATGTCTACATTTAAATACTGGTGCGCAACGATGGAACAGCCTACCGGTGATACGCCGATGGCATCTCCCAGCTGACCACGCTCATCTAAAACTTCCATAATCAGTCGGTGAGCAATACCGTGGGTACAACCCGGGCAATAATGGGAAACCTTTTCTCGCATGCCTTTTGTCACTTCAAATACAGGCTTCATCTATCTCACCTCCATAATCTTCTTAGTTCTTTCCGCGATTTCTTCAGGATCCAGCAGCACGCCGCCAACTTTGTTGATCAAAGATACCGGAATACGTCCGTTCAGCGCCAGTTTCACATCCTGCATCATCTGGCCCATGGAAAGTTCAACAGCGATCACGTGCTTTGTACTTTCGCCGATCTGTTCAAAAGCAAAATCCGGGAACGGCCACAAAGTCTTCGGTCTAATGAGACCCACTTTGATGCCTTCTTCCTTCAGGATTTCCATGGCTTCGCGGGCCATTCTGGATGTACTGCCATAGGAAACGAAAACAACTTCTGCGCCTTCTACATCTATAATTTCTGCTTCTGGCAGCTCTTTCTTTGCCTTTTCGTACTTTGGCGCCAGTACATTCATATTGAAATCTTCCAGTACTTCCTGCTGGAGGAATACGGAATTGATTGCGTTACGTTCTCTCTGGTTCTTATGGCCGGTCAACGCCCATGGCTTCGCAGCCGGAATATCTTCTTCCTTCATGGCCTCTCTCGGCTCAGGAACGCAAACAGGTTCCATCATCTGGCCCAGCATACCGTCTGCACAAATCATGACAGGATTTCTGTATTCGTCAGCCACATCAAAGGCGTTATAGATCATTTCGCAGGCTTCCTGAATGGACTTTGGTGCGTATACGATGATGTGATAGTCACCGTTACCGCCGCCTCTGGTTACCTGGAAATAGTCGGCCTGCCCAGGCTGAATGCCGCCGATGCCCGGACCGGAACGCATCACGTTGATAGCAACCACAGGTGCCTGGATAACCGCTAAGTCAGAAAAACCTTCCTGCATCAAAGCAATCCCCGGTGAAGATGAGGAAATCAGCACTCTGCCACCGGCAGAAGCTGCACCGTATGCCATATTCACAGAAGCCAGTTCACTTTCTGCCTGAATAAACGAACCGCCAACCTTCTTCAGTTCTCTGGACATGTATTCAGGAACTTCGTTCTGTGGTGTGATCGGATAGCCGAAGTAGAAACGACATCCTGCATTGATTGCGGCAATGGCAAAAGCCTCATTGCCCTTTAATAATCTCTTTTCCTGCATGTCGCCACCTCCTATTCGACTTCATATATGTTGATTACGCCGTCAGGACACATCACCGCACAGCTCGCACATCCGATGCAGGCTTCCTGATCCGTAATACCGATAGGATGATAACCACCCTGGTTTACTTCACTTTTATCGATAGCCAATAAGTGCTTTGGACAAGCGGCTGCACAGAGTTCGCATCCTTTGCATCTGTTCTTGCGAAACTCCAGTTTAAATTTCTTTTTCATATTCTGCATGTCCCTCCTTTGTCATCTTCGACAAGTGATTTTTATTAGGTTCATTATAGCTTATGGGGTCATGATGCACAAGCAGTATTTTGTTTGATTTTACAATATATTTCATCTTATATTGTTGACACATCACAACTTTAGCAGTAAGATAGAGACATAGTTTTGACAAAAAACGAACGAAAATATATAAAGAGAGGGCAAACTTATGAAGTATGAATTTCCTGTAACTTTAAACACCAATCCAAAAGAAAAACCGTCCCCTGTAGGACTTCCGTTTGGTAAGTATTTTACTGATCACATGTTTGTGATGGACTATAACCAGGAAGAAGGCTGGCATAACGGTCGCATCGTGCCTTATGCTCCAATCCAGTTAGACCCTGCAGCAATTGTTCTGCACTACGGACAGGAAATGTTCGAAGGTTTAAAGGCGTACAAGACACCGGAAGGCAGAGTACAGCTTTTCAGACCACATATGAACGCAAAGAGAACCAATAACACCAACGACAGACTCTGCATCCCACAGATCGACGAAGAATTATATGTAGATGCAATCAAGGCTTTAGTAGAAGTTGACCAGGACTGGATTCCGGAAGGCGAAGGCACTGCATTATACATCAGACCTTTCATCTTCGGTGATGAACCTTATTTAGGCGTAAGACAGTCCATGACATATAAGTTCATGATTATCTTAAGCCCTGTTGGTCCTTACTTCGTAAACGGTCTGCAGCCAACTAAGATGTACGTAGAAGACGTCTATGTAAGAGCGGTCAAAGGCGGTACCGGTGAAGCGAAGTGCGGCGGCAACTACGCAGCAGCACTGAAGGCACAGGAAATCGCCCACGAAAAAGGTTATGAACAGATTCTGTGGTTAGACGGTATCGAACAGAAATACATCGAAGAAATCGGTGCTGCTAACGCATTCTTCGTAATCGGCGACGAAGTAGTTACAAGTGAACTGAACGGCTCCATCCTGCCAGGTATCACTAGAAACTCCATCATCGCTCTTTGCAAAGAAAAAGGCTACAAAGTTTCCGAAAGAAAGATTTCCATTGATGAATTAGTTGATGCATACCATGCAGGTCAGTTAAAGGAAATGTTCGCATCCGGAACAGCTGCTATCGTATCCCCTGTTGGTCAGTTAGAATACAAGGGCGAAAAGATGGTAATCAACAACTTCGAAATTGGTCCTGTTGCAAAAGAAATGTATGACACAATCTACGGTATCCAGACAGGCAAGATCGAAGACTTCATGAACTGGACCGTTCCTGTGGCAGACGAAGACGAAGAATAAGATTATGAAAGAAAAACTATTTCATTTAAACAAACAATTATATACGCTCTCTGTTTTTAGAAATATGCTGGAAACTCCTGTGGTTTCCAGCTTTCAAAAACTATTACGTGCCATGGAATACGGCTCTTTAGAAGAACAGCTTTCCTGTTATGGCACGTTTTCTCATGTCCTTTTTGAAGGCGGTAGCAATCTGACAGACATCATTAGAGACGCTGCACTGGATTGCGACAATCCGTATCTGTCTGCAAAGATGGCGGACGGGAGCATCTCCCCTGCCATGGAGGCAGCCTTTGGTGCAGAGCTGGAACTGCTGAATCAGCTGGCTGTACTAGAGAGTGCTGACCTGCAGGCAGCCATGGACTTCGATGGATATCTTGCCGGCTGGGAAACCTCTGCATGCGATCTGGCCGCTGATTACCAGAAGATGCTGGACAGCCTGCCGGTAAAAGGTCATGGGATCTTTGCCAAATACAAAGCATTCCGCGTGAAAGACGGACACCTGATTCCGGTAACGCATCCTGACAATCAGACCATCGATCAGCTCTACGGCTATGGACGCGAAAGAAACCAGGTGCTGCAAAACACCCGCGCTTTGATGGAAGGCAAACCTGCCAGCAACGTGCTGTTATACGGAGATGCGGGAACCGGAAAATCTTCCACCATTAAGGCCTGCGTCAACGCCTTTTGTGACCAGGGGCTGCGTCTGGTGGAGTTTGACAGATTCCAGCTTCGCGAAATCCCTGCGATCATCGAGCAGCTTTGTGACAACCCTCTAAGATTTATTTTCTATATCGATGATCTCAGTTTCGAAGACAACGGCGACGACTTCTCCGCCCTCAAAGGCATTCTGGAAGGCGGTGCCACCGGCAGTGCGCGTAACATCGCCATCTACGCAACCAGCAACCGAAGACATTTGGTCAAAGAGTCTATGGAAGCCCGCATGGGTACCGACCTGCACCTGAACGACACTCTGCAGGAAACCATGAGCTTATCGGCCAGATTCGGCCTGACCATCACCTTCTCCAAACCGGAAAAGGACTTATATCTTGAAATCGTAAAGAGTCTGGCCACAGAATACGGCGTTGATTTGGACGAAGGGGAATTGTTCCGCAAAGCTGAAGCCTTTGCTATTCGCGCCAACGGCAGAAGTCCGAGAACGGCCAAACAGTTCGTGCAGCAGGTCTGCACAGGACTGAAATAAAGACAAAGATATGAAAAACCCGGACAGATTCCTCTGCCCGGGTTTTCTTGACTCATTTTTAGGTTTGTAGGTTTATTATGGTAGTTCAATGCAAAATATATCTTACCCCTTTTGCACTTTTAGTATACCTGGAAATTTTGTTGAATTATGGCAGTTTTCTGTGTAGATTTTGTGTATTTATGGTATGATAATATCGTTGACTATCATTAAAGGAGTAACTATGTTAAAAGAATTTGCAAAATACTATAAACCCCACTGGAAGCTCTTTGCCCTGGACATGACCTGCGCGTTCATCGTGTCCTGCTGCAACCTGTTCTATCCGGTGATTACCAAGAATATCATCAATGACTATGTGCCAAACCAGAACCTGCGTCTGTTTCTGATCTGGGCTGTGGTGCTTCTGCTCATCTACGTACTGAAGGCGTTCTTAAATTACATCATTCAGTACTGGGGACACATGGTCGGTGTCCGTATCCAGGGTGACATGAGACACAAGCTGTTCCGTCACCTGCAGAAACTGCCATTCTCCTATTACGACGAACACAAAACCGGTACCATCATGTCCAGACTGATTAACGACCTGTTCGAAGTTTCCGAGCTGGCCCATCATGGACCGGAAAACCTGTTTTTATCTTTGATTGTGCTGGGCGGCGCCTTTGTGGTACTGGCACAGATTGATATGGTGCTGACTTTGATTACTTTCGCGATTCTGCCGTTTATGGTCTTCTTCGCGTTCAAGTCCAAAAACATGATGAACGATGCTTTCACTGAAACCCGTAAACAGACGGCGGAAATCAATGCCAACGTGGAAACCGCCATCGCCGGTATCCGCGTGTCCAAAGCCTACACCGCACAAAACCATGAAATCGCAAAATTCGACATCGCCAACGAGAACCTGAAGTCTGCCCGCTACGGCGCCTACCGCGCTATGGGGATCTTCAACTCCGGCATGGGCCTTTTCATGGACCTGCTGTATCTCATCGTACTGGCAGCTGCAGGTATGTTCTTCTTCTACGGACGCATTGACGCCGGAGAATTCGCAGCCTTCCTGCTGTATATCTCCATGTTCCTGCAGCCTGTGAACAAGCTGGTTGCCTTCTACGAACAGTTTCAGGAAGGCATGACCGGATTCCGGAGATTTCAGGAAATCATGGCGATTCCGGAAGAACCGGAGGCCGACAACCCTGTTGCAGTAGACCATCTGGATGGCAACATTTGTTTCGAGAACGTGACCTTCCATTATACCTCCGGGGATGACGATGAGGATGAGCCGGCAGAGCCTGTCATCAGTGATCTGTCACTCTGCATTGAGCACGGCAAGACCCTGGCCCTGGTTGGACCTTCCGGCAGCGGAAAGACCACCCTTTGCCATCTGATTCCAAGATTCTACGACATCGACGGTGGCCGCATCACCATCGACGGCATCGATATTACGGATATCTCCCGCTACGACCTGCGAAAGAACATCGGTATGGTTGCCCAGGATGTATTCCTGTTCAACGGCACCATTCGCGAGAATATCGCCTACGGCAGACTGGATGCTACCTTTGATGAAATCGTAGAAGCCGCAAAGAAGGCCAACATCCACGACTATATCATGACCATGGAGCACGGTTACGACACCCAGGTCGGCGAACGGGGCATCAAGCTGTCTGGCGGCCAGAAGCAGAGAATCTCCATCGCCCGCGTATTCCTAAAGAACCCGCCGATCCTGATTCTGGACGAAGCCACTTCTGCACTGGATAACGCAACCGAAATGCTGATCCAGCAGTCCCTGGAAGAGCTTGGCCGCGGCAGAACCTCCATCATCGTCGCCCACAGATTATCTACAATCAAAAATGCCGACGAAATCATCGTTCTGACTTCTGACGGCATCAAAGAGCGCGGCACCCATGAGGATCTGATTGCTGCTGGCGGCATGTACGCAGAGCTGCACAAGTATGCGCTGCGATAAAAGAAGTTTAATTGTAATCATTTCAAATTAAAAAGAGCTATGTATCAAATAAAAACTGATACATAGCTCTTTCTGTTCATAAGGTTAAGTTTAATCCTCAATTTCAGCAATATATAGAATAATATGCTCGGTCACACCTTCTAAACCGGCATCTTCATTCATAATGTACTTTATCTTTAAATGCTGACCATTTCCTTCAACCACACCACCATAACATTTAGGTCGGTTATATCCATTTACAATTTCACCAACGCCATTATATTGAAAGTAGATGTCATTAACTGTAAATGATTCTATGTCGTGCCCCATAAATGGCATTGGATGAAAGTCTTCTACAAGCCCTTCCACCACATACATTTCACCACTTTTGTAAATTTCTTTATATTGAAAGTGTTCTTTGATTAGATCTACTTCTGCCCATATTCCAGCAACAAGAATGAAAGGTCCCACTATACCGGCAATGATCCTTAATAAACTTGTAATGAAGATGTCCCATTTGGTTTCCTTTGCTTTTTCCTCTGCACTTTTTTTCTTAATAGCAAAGACAAGCATTCCGCTACCAACAAGAACCGGTATTAAAAAACTAAATAAATGTCCCACCATACTGAAATGATACGAATATAAAATAGTTTCCATACCCTATCCTCTCACACTTTTCACATCCTGCAGTTGAAATCTGTATTTCTGCTCCACTTCAGGATATTTCTCGTGATCCACTTCTTCTAAAAACATCTCCAGCGGACGCACCCACAGTGCACAATCCTCATACAGCTTACGGTACACGACATAATCTTCCCCTGTTTCAGAATGCTTGGCTACATCCACCAGCAGATAATAGTCACCTTTGAAATGTTTATAGATACCATTTATCTTAATCTGATTCATTTTTCTACCATCCTTTCTTTCCCCATCATACCACACCCCTCTCCAGAAAAAAACACAAAAAAACCAAAATTTGCTGTCACACTTTTCCGTCTCCCGCCGTCTATATTACAGAATCACACAAAAGGGGTAATGACATATATGGTATTCAGCAGTTTACCGTTTATCTTAATTTTCATGCCGGCGTTTTTTAGCATGTATTATCTGACGCCGGACAAGTATAAAAATCACATACTGCTTGCCGGGAGCCTCTGCTTCTACGCAGCAGGCACCCTCCATCATCCTTCCCACTTTGCCATTTTTGTTGCCTGTATTACAGCAGACTATTTCCTGGGAAAAAAAATGGATAGCCGGCCACAGCATAAAAAAGCATATCTGACTGCAGGCATCATCTTTCACCTTGCCTGCCTGGGATACTTTAAATACGCAGGGTTTCTGCTGGACGAGCTGGAGAAAATGGTTGTTCTGGGTGATATCAATATCGATATCCTTCTGCCAATCGGCATTTCATTCTATACCTTTCAAGGCATTTCCTATCTGGCAGATGTCAGCAAAGGCACCATCAAGGCAGAACAAAGCTTCCTTAATTTTGCAGTGTATCTTTCCATGTTCGAGCAGCTGATAGCTGGCCCCATCGTCACCTATCCCCACGTGGAAGAAAAGCTTCACAACCGTCATGTGACAAAGGATTACGTAAAAACAGGCTTTGTAGTCTTTGTCTTTGGTCTGGGGCTGAAAGTCCTTCTTGCTAATCCCATTGGAAAATTATGGACAGACGTAAACACCATTGGTTTTGAAAGCATTTCCACACCATTGGCCTGGATGGCAGTCTTTGCCTACTCACTGCAGTTGTACTTTGATTTCTTTGGATATTCTTTGATGGCTATCGGACTTGGTAAGATGCTGGGTTTTGATCTTCCCCAAAATTTCGATCATCCCTATCTCAGTCTGACCATGACTGAATTCTGGCGGAGATGGCACATCACGCTGGGCAGCTGGTTCCGTGAATATGTCTATATTCCACTGGGCGGCAGCCGCAAAGGCGGACTGATTACTGTCCGTAACCTGTTTATCGTCTGGCTGTTTACAGGGGTATGGCACGGCGCAGGTTACAACTTTGTTCTTTGGGGAATTACATTATTTGTGATAATCGGATTAGAAAAACGGTTCTTCGGCAATACTCTGACAAAGATACCAGCCGCAGGTCATATCTATATGGCGGTACTGATTCCGCTGACCTGGTCGCTTTTCGCCATTGACGACATTTCACAGCTGGGCTTATTCTTCTCCAGGCTTTTCCCAGCTTCTCCAGATGAGGTCTGGTCCATATTTACAGGGGACTATATCAAATACGCCAGCCTCTACTGGCCATTCTTCGCTGCTGGCCTCTGGCTCTGTACCAAACAGCCATACCGGCTGCTGGAGAAATACAAGAACAATACTTTGTTCATCGGGGGTTTGCTGGCAGCCATTCTTGCTGCCAGCCTGTACTGCATGTATCGAGGATTCGACGATCCGTTTCTGTATTTTAGATTTTAGTGAGGTAATCAATATGAAAAAGACAGTTTTAATCTTAACATTGCTCTTTGCCCTGCTACTGACAGGCTGCGGCAGTCAGAAAGGTGAACCGGCACCCAACGAAAAGCTGAAACCGGAAAAACAAGTGGAAGAAACACAGGAAGAAGCACAGGCTAAACCTACAAAGAACCGGGAGCCTGTTTCCATGAAAAACACCCTATTCATCGGCGACTCCCGTGGCGTAGGCATCTGTGAATACGGCGGACTGGATGAAGTAGACTTCTTTACATCCGTCGGCATGAGTGTGTATAATGTCTTTGATGACGTTGTGTCTGTACCCAATGTGGGAAAAATTGCTTTAGAAGAACTTCTGAAAGCTAAATCCTACGATAAGGTCTACATTATGCTGGGCATCAACGAAATTGGCTATCAGGCGGAGGAGATTTTAAAACGTTATTCCAATCTCCTGGAAACCATAAAAGAAACACAGCCTGATGCGAAAATCTTTGTACATGGAAATCTCCATGTAACCAAAGAGCGCTCCCAGTCTGACAAAATCATCAATAATCCGGCCATCAACCGACTCAATGCATCTTTGGAGAAATACGCAGATAACAACCGTATTTTCTATTTAGACATCAACTCTTTGTTCGATGATAACGAAGGAAATCTGGATCCTGAGAAAACATCTGACAACGTGCACGTTTACGCCAAATACTACATTGACTGGGCAAACTGGCTTGTAGAAGAAACCACAGCGAAACTTTCGGAGGCAGACAATTGATATCAAAAGCTGAATTCTGTAACTACATCAAAGAATACGAAAATGTCATGTATATCACGGCATACAGCATCCTCAAAAACGACCATGATGCTGCTGATGCCATCGGCGAGGCTATTCTCAAGGCCTATTCCAACCTGAATAACCTAAAAGATCCCAAGGTCTTCCGTTCCTGGATACTCCGCATCGTACACAATGAGGCCGTTTCCCTCATCCGGAAAAACCGGCCTGTCACAGAACTGGAAAATGCCTGTCACATTACCGATGGAGACAATGAAACAAAACGAACAGAAAAGATGGATCTGAAGGAAGCCGTTGAGAATCTGCCACAGCCCTATCGAACGGTTATTACCCTCTATTACTATCAAAGCCTGTCAATGGATGATATTGCAGGGATCACGGGCACCTCAGCACTGACAGTACGCAAGCAGTTATCCCGTGGACGGAAAATGCTACGAACCATGCTAAAGGAGGATTTCTTACATGAATAAATTTGATGAAACCCTAAAAAAGAACGCAACAGAGCACCCAATCGAAACACCCGCATCTGTGCGTGAACATATTGATGAAATACTGGCAGATCTGCCGGAAACACCGGAGGCACAAACTTCTAACGTCGTATCCTTCCCAAAGAAACGCAGCTACAGCCGTTATCTGTCCACTGCGGCCTGTATTGCATTCGTGTTCTTCTTTGCCATGCCAAATTTGAGCAGCAATTATGCCTTAGCCATGTCAAAGATCCCGATTTTGGGTGAAGTCATCGAAGTGCTGACCATCCGCTCCTATAACTATGAGGACGGTAATTATGAACTGGATATCAAAGTGCCTGGCATCGACGCAGAATCCGAATCTGCCGCTGATATCAATGCCAATGTTGCAGATCTGACAGATCAGGTTGTGGTGCAGTTCTACGATGATTTGGAAAAGAACGAAGGAAAAGGCCATGGTGCGGTAAACATCGACTACACAGTTCTGACCAATACCAAGCAATGGTTCACCCTGCACCTTATCGTAGCGGAAACTGCTGCCAGCAGCAATCTGTATTATAGATATTATCACATCGATAAGGAGTCAGGACAGAATGTAGCCTTGGGCGACCTGTTCCAGGATAATCTCTATGCAGAAGTCATCACGGCTGAGATTAAATCCCAGATGGAAAGACAGATGCAGAAAGATGACGCCATAGAATACTTCGTCAATGACCCTGACCTTGGAGATGACTTTATCACCATCGACGCAAAGCACAACTTCTATATCAACAAAGAAGGCAGCCTTGTCATTCCATTTGACAAATATGAGGTAGCACCAGGATCGATGGGTTGTCCTGAATTTATAATTCCAACGAAGACATTTAAGAACCTACTGAAAAACGAATACAGAGACTTATTCTCCTAATAAATCTTACTTAAAAAGTTGCTATCAGCCGATAGCAACTTTTTCCATGTACTAATTATATTTACATCTGCACGCCGGAGTCCTGCGGATCGTAGCCCGCTTCACGCAGTGCTTCGATAATATCTTTCTTGTGGTCAGGACCGAAGCATTCTAACGTAATCTTCAGTTCTACTGCCGCACTTCTATTGGTGCTGACAAACTGGTTATGATCCAAACGGATGACATTGCCCTGTGCGTTTGCAATGACAGATGCCACATTGACAAGCTCACCTGGTTTATCCGGTAACAGAACAGAAACGGTAAAAATTCTTTCTCTCTTAATCAGACCGTGCTGTACTACGGAAGACATGGTAATCACGTCCATGTTACCGCCGCTTAAGATGGAAACGATTTTCTTTCCTTTTACGTCAAGTTGCTTCAGCGCTGCCACGGTCAGCAGACCGGAATTTTCTACAATCATCTTGTGATTTTCTACCAGGTCCAGGAAGGCAACGACCAGTTCATCGTCTTCCACCGTAATCACACCGTCCAGGTTTTCCTGTAGATACGGGAAGATGCCGCTGCCCGGTGTCTTCACTGCTGTGCCATCAGCGATGGTGCTGACATTTGGCAGGGTCACAACTTCACCGGCTTCCAAAGAAGCCTTCAGGCAGGCCGCTCCTGCAGGCTCCACGCCGATGACTTTGATCTTCGGATTCATCATTTTTGCCAGAGTGGACACACCGGTAGCCAGGCCGCCACCACCGACAGGAACCAGAATGTAGTCAACCAGAGGAAGTTCTTTGATGATTTCCATGGCAATGGTACCCTGTCCTGTTGCCACGTCCGGATCGTCAAATGGATGAATAAATGTATATCCTTCATCTTCCGCCAGCTGCTTTGCGTAAGCTGCCGCTTCATCATACACATCTCCGTGAAGCACCACTTCCGCACCGTAACTCTTGGTACGGTTTACCTTCATCAGTGGTGTTGTCGTCGGCATAACGATCACAGCCTTACAGCCGTATGCTTTTGCCGCATATGCCACGCCCTGTGCATGGTTTCCCGCCGATGCCGCAACCAGTCCCCTTGCTCTCTCTTCTTCTGTCAAAGTGCTGATTTTGTAATAAGCACCTCTGATCTTATATGCACCTGTCACCTGCATGTTTTCAGGTTTCAGGTAAACTTTGTTTCCACACTGTTCGCTGAGGTATTCGGAATAGGTCAGCTTGGTTTCGATGGCGACCTGCTTCACGACCTCTGTTGCTTTCTCAAAAGCGTCTAATGTTAACATACTAGTCCTCCATCACCGCACCTTTACAAGAAGGAGCTACTAACTTGGAATATCTGTACAGCCAGCCGCTCTTTACGTTTGGTTCTTTTGGAACGGCAGCCGCTCTTCTTGCTTCAAATTCTTCGTCGCTTACGCGGGCGTTAATCTTGGCACCAGGAATATCGATTTCGATGATATCTCCATCCTTAAGCAGGCCGATGTTACCGCCGCTTGCAGCTTCCGGACAAACGTGACCGATGGAAGCGCCACGGGTTGCTCCACTGAAACGTCCGTCAGTGATTAAGGCAACGCTCTTATCCAGCTGCATGCCAGCCAGTGCGGAAGTCGGATTCAGCATTTCTCTCATGCCCGGACCGCCCTTTGGACCTTCGTAACGGATTACCACTACGTCACCGGCTTTGATTTCGCCTGCGTAGATTGCCGCGATTGCATCCTCTTCACTGTCAAAGACTCTTGCAGGGCCGCTGTGCTGCAGCATTTCCGGTGCAACGGCGCTTCTCTTTACGACGCAGCCATCCTGGGCGATGTTTCCTCTCATGATGGCGATACCGCCAGTTTTACTGTAAGGGTTTTCAGAAGGTCTCATGGCATTGTGATCCAGGGAACCCTTACCTTCGATATTTTCGCCTACTGTCTTGCCGTTGGCAGTCAGAAGTGTTGTATCAATCAGGCCTATCTTATTTAATTCCGCAAGAACCCCCTGTACACCTCCTGCGTTGTTCAGGTCGTGCATATGTGTACCGCCTGCCGGTGCCAGATGACACAGGTTCGGTGTTACAGCACTCATCTCATTAAACATTTCCAGATTCAGCTCTACGCCTGCTTCGTGAGCGATGGCCAGCAGGTGCAGTACGCTGTTGGAAGAGCATCCTAAAGCCATGTCGCAGGCCAGTGCGTTTCTGATAGACTTTTCGTTGACGATGTCCCTTGCCTTGATATCCTTTTCCACCAGGTTCATGATAGCCATACCTGCGTGCTTTGCAATCATCATTCTGCCGCTGTGTACCGCAGGAACAGTACCGTTACCAGGAAGCGCGATACCTAATGCTTCGCACAGGCAGTTCATGCTGTTTGCCGTATACATACCGGAACAGGAACCGCAGCCCGGACAGGTATTCTGTTCGAATTCTAACAGGCCTGCATCGTCGATTACGTCTGCTTTTCTTGCGCCGACTGCTTCGAACATCTTGGACAGGGATGTTTCCACGCCACCTACCAGACCACTCATCATCGGTCCGCCGGAGCAGACTACAGTTGGAATGTTCAAACGCAGCGCGCCCATCAGCATGCCAGGAACGATTTTGTCACAGTTTGGTACCAGAACCAGACCATCAAACTGATGTGCATTGGCCATGGTTTCCACACTGTCTGCGATTAACTCACGGCTTGCCAGAGAGTACTTCATGCCGATATGTCCCATTGCGATACCGTCACAAACGCCGATAGCAGGTACCATAATCGGAGTACCGCCAGCCATTCTGACACCGGCCTTTACCGCTTCTGTCACCTTATCCAGATGCATATGGCCCGGCACGATTTCACTATGGGCAGACACGACCCCGATCAAAGGTCTTTCCAGTTCTTCTTTTGTATATCCCATGGCGTAGAACAAAGATCTCATCGGAGCTCTTTCTACACCTTTTAACACGTTATCACTTCTTCTTGCCATTTTGCTTACCTCATTCTATCAAAAGATACAACAAATTGCTGGTCTTTGAAAACCAGCAATTTGCAATACATTACGTCCTATTTCTTTAACCAGCTCATCATGTTTCTCAGCTCTTCGCCAACCTTGCATAACAGATGGGAAGCTTCCTTCTTTCTTGTTGCTAAGAATCTTGCCTTGCCGCCAGCGTTGAATTCCTGAATGAATTCACTTGCGAAAGTACCGTCCTGGATTTCTTCCAGAACCTTCTTCATTTCTTTTCTGGTTTCTTCTGTGATGATTCTCTTTCCTGTTCTGTAGTCACCGTATTCTGCAGTGTTGGAGATGGAGTATCTCATCTTATCAAAACCGCCTGTATTGATTAAGTCTACGATCAGTTTCATTTCGTGGATACATTCGAAGTATGCCATTTCAGGCTCGTATCCGGCTTCTACTAATGTATCGAAACCAGCCTTCATCAGCTCAGTTACACCGCCACACAGTACAGCCTGTTCACCGAATAAATCTGTTTCAGTTTCTTCTTTGAATGTAGTTTCTAAGATACCTGCTCTGCCGGCACCGATACCGGAAGCATATGCTAAAGCGTAATCCTTCGCCTTACCGGAAGCATCCTGGTAAACAGCGATTAAGGAAGGAACGCCCTTGCCTTCTACATACTGGGATCTTACAGTGTGGCCAGGACCCTTAGGTGCTACCATGATAACGTCGATATCCTTCTGTGGCTGAATCTGCTGATAATGGATGTTAAAGCCATGAGCAAACATCAGCACATTGCCTTCCTTCATGTGCTTTTCGATCTGTTCTCTGTAGATCTTCGCCTGCAGTTCGTCCGGTGTCAGCATCATAACAACATCGCCGGCTTCTGCTGCTTCTTCGATATCTAAAACTTTCAGGCCTGCGGCTTCCGCCTTCGCTGCGTGAGCAGAACCTGGTCTTAAACCTACAACTACTTCAACGCCGCTTTCATGCAGGTTCATTGCATGGGCATGGCCCTGGCTGCCGAAACCGATGATGGCTACGGTTTTGCCGTCTAATAATCCTAAATTGCAATCCTGATCGTAATACTTCGTAATCATTGTTTTAATCTCCTTTATGTATAGATTCTTTATTTATAATTCGTTTATATTTGCTTCAATACCGGTAATACCCGTTCTGCATACTTCTAAAACGTGGTACGTTTCCATTAAGTCCACAAACCCATCGATTTTTTCCGGTGTACCTGTCAGTTCAATAATCATACTGTCCGCTGACAAGTCTGCAATCTTACCTCTAAAAACATCTACAATAGCTTTAATGTCTGCTCGCTCCGCAGGTCCTGCTTCTACCTTCAGTAACAGCAGTTCTCTGTATAAGCTGTTTTCACGGTTGAGTACATGTACGCTTTCTACCACTTCCAGCTTTTCTGTCTGGGTGATAATCTGCTGCATAGACTGCTCCGTTGCGCTGAAGACAATGGTGAGTCTGATTAAATCTGGATCCTTGGTTACGGATGAGGTAATAGAGTCAATATTAAATCCTCTTTTACCAAAATGGCTGACAACTCTCGTCAGAACGTTTACCTGGTTGTGAACAAGAACGCTGACGATTTCTTTTTTCAATGGTTTATACATATCCGCGTCCTCCTTCCTAATCGATAATCATGTCTTCCGCAGATTTACCTGCCGGAATCATCGGTAATACTCTTTCTTCTCTGGAAATCACACATTCAATCCAGACCGGGCCGTCTGCCTTAAGAGCCTTGTCCATAGCGGCTTCGAACTCTTCCGGTGTGGTCGCTCTGTAACCTTTTGCGCCAAAACCTTCTGCCAGTTTCACATAGTCCGTCTTTCTTTCCGGCGTCGTATTGGAATATCTGCCGTCATAGAAGATGGTCTGCCACTGGTAAACCATGCCCAATACCTGGTTATTCATGATAACCGTAATAATCGGCAGGTTCTGGCTGACGGCGGTGCAGGCTTCGTTCAGGTTCATATGGAAGGAACCGTCGCCTGTAATATGTATCACTCTGTCGCCAGGACAACCCATCTTGGCACCGATGGCTGCGCCGTAGCCGAAGCCCATGGTTCCCAGGCCCCCGCTGGTGATAAACTTCTTCGCTTTGTTATGTTTCAGATACTGTGCAGACCACATCTGGTGCTGGCCTACGTCAGTTACATAAATCGTATCTTCATCAGTCTTGTCGCTGATAATGTCCAGAATTTCCTTCGGATGTAATGGCGCATCGGATTCTACCACTCTGCTTCTCTTCTTCCATCCGTCTACACGGTTGTGCCATTCGTCATGCTTGATCTCTTCCACAAGCGGCAGTGCCTTTGTCAGGAAGTCCTTTACGTCGCCGACTACAGCCTTGTCAATGACAACGTTCTTGTTGACTTCACTCTTGTCGATATCGACCTGGACGATCTTTGCTCTGTGGCCGAATCTGCCAGGATTCAATGCAACTCTGTCACTGAATCTTGCGCCCAGTGCGATGACTAAGTCACACTGGTCGATGGCTCTGTTTGCAGCGATCGTACCGTGCATACCCAGCATGCCCAGGTTCAGATCATGGTCGTAACCCACAACACCTGCAGACATCAAAGTATGTGTCACAGGAATATCCGCTTTTTCTAACAGTTCAACTAATTCTTTTTCTGCACCGGATGCTACTACACCGCCGCCAACATAAGCAACCGGCTTCTGTGCCTCATTGATCAGTGCAACCGCTTCTGCGATATCTTCATCAGAAATCTGCGGTCTGGCCTTGAGCGGCATCGGTTCCTTGTTGGTGAATTCGGTTATGGCTGCCGTAACATCCTTTGTAATATCGATAAGAACAGGACCCTTTCTTCCGCTGTTTGCAACTCTGAACGCATCACGCAGTGCAGGTTCCAAATCTTCAATGCGGTTTACAAAATAGTTGTGCTTGGTAATGGCCATAGTCACGCTGGTAATGCTGACTTCCTGGAAGGAATCCTTACCAATGAGGGAGTCCGGTACGTTGGCGCAAATCGCAATCACCGGAATACTGTCCATAAATACAGTCGCAAGGCCTGTTACCAGATTTGTCGCGCCCGGTCCACTGGTAGAAAAGCACACACCAGTCTTGCCGGTTGCTCTCGCATAGCCATCAGCAGCATGAGATGCACCCTGTTCATGGGCAGTCAGCACATGCTTGATTTTGTCACTGTATTTGTAGAGCTCGTCAAAAATATTCAGCGCGGTACCACCCGGATAACCGAAAACGGTGTCAACGCCATGGTCGAGCAATACTTCTAATACAATCTGAGATCCTGTTAATTTCATAAGTTTTCTCCTTTGTAATAAAGATGAAAATGAGCAGATTCGCTCACAAGTTTATTATAGTACACCAAAAATAAATGTCAACACTTTTTGTTTTTGCACAACAAAAAATACAACCATTTATTTTGCAAAAACACAAATTGAACCTTGACATTCCCCCTCCCTTCCTATATATTATAACCATAACATCTGCCATGACGGGAATAAGCCTTCATGTTGGTTTTACAGAGAGCAATCGGTTGGTGGAAGATTGTAAACCTTTGCTGGCGTCTCACCCCGGAGCGGAGAAACGAGCGGGCACGATTTTGTGTCAAGAAGAGTGGTACCGCGGAAACAGTCGTTTTCGTCTCTTTTACGATTTTTGATGTCGTCAAAAGAGGCGTTTTTACGTTTCGGACATAATTTTTTTCGGAGGTATATGGAAAATGAAGAACTACACAAAGTACAGCGTCGGCTATTATCCGCCGCCAATGAATCCGGTAGAATATGACTGGCCAAAAAAGGATCACATCGAAACAGCACCTATGTGGTGCAGCGTTGACCTGCGTGACGGCAACCAGGCCCTGATTGTACCTATGAGCCTGCAGCAGAAACTGGATTTTTTCAAGTACTTAGTAGAAATCGGTTTCAAAGAAATCGAAGTCGGCTTCCCTGCCGCTTCTGAAACAGAATACGAGTTTTTGAGAGCTCTGATTGAGCAGGACTTAATCCCGGACGATGTTACCGTGCAGGTTCTGACCCAGTCCAGAGTACATATCATCGATAAGACATTCGAAGCACTGAAAGGCGCAAAGAACGCCATCGTGCATTTATATAACTCTACTTCCTTTGCACAGAGACAGCAGGTTTTTCGCGCATCTGAAAAGGAAATCATCGACATCGCAGTAGAAGGTGCAACTTTAATGAAGAAGTACGCCAAGGAAAATCCGGAAACCAACTTCCGTTTTGAGTATTCTCCTGAAAGTTTCACAGGAACAGAAATGGAATTCGCACTGGAAATCTGTAACAAGGTTATCGACATCTGGGAACCAACTCCTGAGCAGCCTGTCATCATCAACCTGCCTGCCACTGTACAGATGTCCATGCCGCACGTATATGCAAACCAGATCGAATACATGAGCAAAAACTTACACTGCAGAGAAAACGTCATCGTTTCCCTGCATCCGCATAACGACAGAGGTACCGGCGTTGCTGACGCGGAATTAGGCATCTTAGCCGGCGGCGACAGAATTGAAGGTACACTGTTCGGTAACGGCGAAAGAACCGGTAACGTGGATATCATCACTTTGGCGATGAACATGTTCACCCACGGCGTGGATCCGAAACTGGACTTCAGCAATATCTTAGAAGCCGTTGAAAAGTACGAAGAATACACCGGCATGAAGGTAAACCCTAGACAGCCATACGCTGGCGAATTGGTATTCGCGGCATTCTCCGGCTCTCATCAGGATGCGATCGCAAAGGGCATGAAGTGGAGAGAAGAAACTGATCCATCCAGATGGACCGTTCCATATCTGCCAATCGACCCACATGATGTAGGCAGAGAATACGAAGCTGACGTCATCAGAATCAACAGCCAGTCCGGTAAGGGCGGTATCGCATACATCATCGAAAGAGATTACGGCTACGCACTGCCGAAGGCAATGATGGCGGAAATCGGCTACATGATGAAGGACATCTCCGACAAGCGTCATGAAGAACTGGCACCAGCTGAAATCTTTGAGGCATTCAGAAAAGAATACATCAACGACTTCACACCGATCGACATCACCGACGCTACATTCAGCCACTTCTCCTCCACCAAGGACGACAACGAGGTTTACGGCGTAAGAATGCGTGTGGTTATCGACGGTCAGACTTACAACCTGGAAGCTGAAGGTAACGGCCGTCTGGACGCCGTATCCAACGCACTGCGTAAGACAGAGTACCACTTCGACTACAAGTTCGTAACCTACTCCGAACACGCTATCAGCGCGGACTCCAATTCCAAGGCTGCAGCTTATGTCTGCATCGCCGACAAAAACGACAACTACTATTGGGGCGTAGGTACACATGCCGACATCATTTTGGCATCTGTCAACGCTTTGGTTTCCGCACTGAACAGAATGAACAAGAAGATTCACTTCGTAAAGTAACAGACATAGGAGGATTTCACTATGGGAATGACAATGACACAAAAGATTTTGGCTGCACATGCCGGCTTGGATCACGTAACTGCCGGCCAGCTGATCGAATGTGAACTGGACGTGGTCATGGCCAACGACATTACCGGCCCGATGGCGCTTCCAATCTTCCGTCAGATGGCAGACAAGGTTTTTGACAAAGATAAGGTGGTTCTGGTTCCTGACCATTTCACACCGAACAAAGACATCAAATCCGCACAGAACGCCCGCGACATACAGGATTTCTCCCGTGAGCAGGGCCTGACCCATCACATGGTGCAGGGTAAATGCGGTGTCGAACACGCAATCCTGCCGGAAAGAGGTATCGTGGTTGCCGGCCAGTGCATCATCGGTGCTGACTCCCACACCTGCACATACGGTGCATTAGGTGCTTTCGGCACAGGCGTCGGCACAACCGATATCGCTGCAGGCATGGCGACTGGACAGACATGGTTCAAGGTGCCATCCGCAATCAAATTCGTACTGACAGGTAAGCCTGGTCCTTACATCAGCGGCAAAGACATCATCTTACATATTATCGGACGCATCGGCGTTGACGGTGCGCTGTATAAGTCTATGGAATTCACCGGCGACGGCGTACAGCATCTGACTATGGACGACAGATTTACTATCTGTAACATGGCCATCGAAGCAGGCGCAAAGAACGGCCTCTTCCCTGTTGACGAACAAACTATCGCTTACATGGAAGAACACGCTCCAGGCAAGGAATACAAGGTATTCGAAGCTGATGCAGACGCAGAATATGACGAAATCATCGAAGTAGATCTGGCAACTGTCAGACCAACCGTTGCTTTCCCTCACCTGCCAGGTAATGCGCACACCATCGATGAAATCGAAGCGGAAGAAAAGATTTACATCGATCAGGTTGTCATCGGTTCCTGCACCAACGGCCGCATGAGCGACATGAGAAAAGCAGCTGCCATTCTGAAAGGCAGAGAAGTTGCTCCGGAAGTCCGTGTTATGGTCATCCCGGCAACACAGAAAATCTTTGTACAGTGCATGGAAGAAGGCCTGGCGAAAATCTTTGTTGAAGCAGGCTGTGCATTCAACACCCCTGGATGCGGCGCATGTATGGGCGGTCACATGGGCGTTATGTGCAAAGGCGAAAAATGCGTTTCTACTTCCAATCGTAACTTCGTAGGACGTATGGGCGACGTAGACTCTTTGATCTATCTGGCTTCCCCAGAAGTGGCTGCAGCCAGTGCCATCGCAGGCTACATCGCAAATCCGGAAAAGATTGGAGGAGAACAGTAATGAAAGCACAAGGAAAAGTTTTGAAATATGGAGATAACGTAGACACTGACGTAATCATCCCTGCAAGATACTTAAACTCTTACGACGCAAAAGAACTTGCAAGCCACGCCATGGTAGACATCGACCCTACATTCGTGGAAAGATTAGAACCTGGCGACATCATGGTTGCCTGCAAAAACTTCGGCTGCGGTTCCTCCAGAGAACACGCACCGCTGGCACTGAAGACGGCCGGCGTCAGCTGCGTCATCGCAAAATCTTTTGCTCGTATCTTCTACCGCAATGCCATCAACATCGGCTTCCCTATCTTAGAATGTGAAGAGGCCGTAGAAGGCATCGACGAATACGATCAGGTGGAAGTTGACTACGAAACAGGCGTGATTTACAACAAGACCAAAGGAACCCAGTTCCAGGCCCAGCCATTCCCTGCTTTCCTGCAGAAGATGATTGAGACCAACGGTCTGGTAAACTACGTAAACGAAAAAAAGGAGAAATAGCCTTATGAATTATAACATCGCGGTTGTAAAAGGCGACGGCATCGGCCCTGAAGTCGTTACCGAAGCGATCAAAGTTTTAGATAAAGTTGGAGAAAAATACGGTCACCAGTTCAACTACAACTACGTATTAGCCGGTGGCTGCGCCATCGACGAAGCCGGAGAGTGTCTGCCTGCTGAAACCATCGAAATCTGCAAGGCATCCGATGCGGTACTGCTGGGTGCCGTAGGCGGACCGAAGTGGGATCACGTTCCCGGTGACCAAAGACCGGAAAGAGCCTTATTAGGCTTAAGAAAAGAACTGGGCCTGTTCGCAAACCTGAGACCAGCTGTAGTTTTTGATGAATTAGCCGATGCTTCCCCGCTGAAACCGGAAATCATCGACGGTGGATTAGATATCGTAGTCGTGAGAGAGCTGACCGGCGGCATCTACTTTGGCGAAAAAGGCTTTGTTGAGGAAACCCCTCTTGGCCCTGCCGCTTACGATGTAGAGCAGTACGCGGAAGAAGAAGTCCGCAGAATTGCCCGCGTAGCCTTCGACATGGCCATGAAACGAGACAAGAAAGTTACCAGCGTGGACAAAGCCAACGTACTGGAAAGTTCCAGACTCTGGAGACGCGTTGTGACAGAAGTCGCTGCAGAATATCCAGAAGTGGCGTTAGACCACATGTACGTGGATAACGCGGCAATGCAGCTGGTAAGAAATCCGAAGCAGTTTGACGTCATCGTGACCAGCAACATCTTCGGGGACATCTTATCTGACGAAGCCAGCCAGATTACAGGCTCCATCGGCATGCTGCCTTCTGCATCTCTTGCAACAGGAAACTTCGGTATGTACGAACCAGTTCATGGCTCCGCACCTGACATCGCAGGACAGAACCTGGCAAATCCGATTGCAACCATCCTGTCCGTGGGCATGATGCTGAGATATACCCTGGGACTGGGTAAAGAGGCAGACGCCATTGACGCGGCAGTGGACAAGTTCCTGAAGGCCGGATACAGAACCCCGGATATCGCGGCTGGCAGAGACGCTATCGGTACCGTAGAATGCGGCGATAAGATTGCAGCGTTTATCTAGACAAATAATAAATCTTCTATATACCACTATAAAAGGGAGGCTTCGGCATGAATTGCCGGGGCCTCCCTTTTGTGTTTCTTTATTACTTTATTTCTCCATCGTCTTCTCTGCCGCCTCGATGACATGCTTCATCAAAAGCGTTGTGGTCATGCTGCCTACGCCGCCAGGGACAGGAGTAATTGCCTCTACGACCTCGCTGACAGGCTCAAAATCAACGTCTCCCACCATTTTACCCTCTTCATTGAAATTGATACCAACGTCGATGACAGTCTGTCCCGGACGCACCATTTCAGCTGTCAGGGTATTTCTGTGACCAGCTGCTGCGATGATGATATCTGCCTGTTTGCACAGGAGGGCCATGTCTTCTTCTGTTGTCTTTGTGTGACAGATGGTAACCGTCGCGTTTTCCGCCATCAGCATCAAAGCGACCGGCTTGCCGATGACCAGGCTGCGGCCGATGACTACGACCTTCTTTCCCTTTACCGGGATGTCATAGTACTTCAGGATTTCCATGCAACTTTCTGCCGTACAAGGTGCATAACCGCCTTTTTTCTGCAGGAACAGGCCTGCCAGAGATCCGTCCCCGATGCAGTCCATATCTTTTTCTATGGCGATGCTGTTACGGATACGCTCGCTGTTCAAATGCTTAGGCAGCGGCTGTAACAGCAGGATGCCGTGAATCTTCTCGTTACAATTGATGAAATCGATGATATCCATCAGGTCTTCTTCCCTGATATCTGCCGGGCAGATGAACTTTTCGATGGCAACAGCCACCTGCTGTGCCTTCTTGACCGCACCGTTTTCGTATGCGATGTCGCTGCCGTTTTCACCAACTCTTACGATTGCCAGCGTCGGTGCCGTGCCCTCTTCACACATTGCAACTGCTCTTTCTAACAGCTTTTCATTCAGCGCGTCTGCCGCAACTTTTCCTTTTAATAATCTAGCCATATATTTTTACCTCGTTTGTCAGAATTTCAATATGTATATCTTATCCTTTTTTTAGCGTCTCGTCAACTTTCGCAGTTCTCTACAACGATTCTCCCTTTTCATCAAAAAAGGGAAAGGAAAAATCGTAAATTTCGGGGATTTCTTTACAACAACTGCACTTTTATGAAAGAAAGGGTAAGATTTCTTTATAAAACCTTACCCTTTTTCAACCATTCTAATGTTTATTGTAAAGATTCGTCGAGATGCGTCGAAAATCAACCGATCTAACAACTAGAACAATCCAGTAATCTTACCAGTATTATCTACGTCGATTCTTTCCGCAGCCGGTACCTTTGGCAGACCTGGCATTGTCATGATATTGCCTGTCTTTGCAACGATGAAACCTGCACCAGCGTCAATCTTCAGGTCAGTTACTGTGATTTCGAAACCTCTTGGTGCACCTAACAGAGAAGCGTTATCAGAGAAGCTGAACTGTGTCTTTGCCATACATACAGGTACGTTGTCAAAGCCTAAGTCGGTCAGTTCCTTGATCTGCTTCTTTGCAGCTGCAGTGAAGTTTACGCCGTCAGCTCTGTAAACTCTCTTTGCGATAGTTTCGATCTTTTCTGCGATCGGCATATCCAGCGGATATACGAAGTCGAAGTTGTTTTCCTGTTCGCACAGACGCAGTACTTCTTCAGCCAGTGCTACGCCGCCTTCGCCGCCCTTGCCCCATACCTGGGACAGAACTACATTAACGCCTAATTCCTTACACTTTTCTTCAACCAGCTTCAGTTCTGCTTCAGTATCTGTAGGGAATTCATTGATTGCTACGACTGCAGGCAGACCATAAACCTTTGTTACGTTTTCCACGTGCTGTAATAAGTTTGGCAGACCCTTTTCCAGAGCTTCCAGGTTTTCGTTAGGCAGGTCTTCCTTCTTCACGCCGCCGTGGTACTTCAGAGCCTTTACAGTTGCTACGATAACACATGCGGAAGGAGCGATACCGGCCTTACGGCACTTGATGTCGATGAATTTTTCTGCACCTAAGTCAGCAGCAAAACCAGCTTCTGTTACAACGTAGTCAGCCAGCTTCAGTGCCATCTTTGTTGCCATTACGGAGTTGCAGCCGTGAGCGATGTTTGCGAACGGGCCGCAGTGGATGAATGCAGGTGTATGTTCCAGAGTCTGTACCAGGTTTGGCTTCAGAGCATCCTTCAGCAGAGCAGCAACTGCACCCTGTGCCTTCAGCTGACCAACTGTTACAGGTTCGCCTGCATATGTGTAACCAACGATAATCTTGGACAGCTTGTCCTTCAGATCGTCGATGTCCTTTGCCAGACACATGATTGCCATAACTTCGCTGGCAACTGTGATTTCGAAACCGTCTTCTCTTGGCATACCGCTCATCTTGCCGCCCAGACCGCAGATGATGTTTCTCAGCTGTCTGTCGTTCATGTCAACGGCTCTCTTCCAAGTGATTCTTCTTGGGTCGATGCCCAGCACGTTACCCTGCTGAATGTGGTTGTCCAGCATTGCAGCGATCAGGTTGTTTGCCGCACCGATTGCGTGGAAATCGCCTGTGAAGTGCAGGTTGATATCTTCCATAGGAACTACCTGTGCATAGCCGCCGCCTGCAGCGCCGCCCTTTACACCGAATACAGGACCCAGGGAAGGTTCTCTCAGGGCGATCATCGTCTTCTTTCCTAACTTGTGCAGAGCGTCACCTAAACCAACGGATGTGGTAGTCTTACCTTCGCCTGCAGGTGTTGGGGAAATAGCAGTTACCAGAATCATCTTTGCATCTGGTGTGCATTCCATTTCGTTTAATAAATTATAGTCAACTTTTGCTTTGTAATTTCCGTACTGTTCTAAATACTTTTCGTCAATGCCAGCTTCTTTTGCGATTTCTGTGATCTTCCAGATTTCTGCTTCCTGTGCAATCTGGATGTCAGTCTTGAATTCCATAATGCTTAATCTCCTTTTTCATAACATTTACTTAGCATTTTTGTTTTTTCTATCATAAAAGGATCCCAAGAACGAATCCCTATGAATCGGTGTTACGCCGTGTTCTTCCAGCCCCGCGTAATGAGCCTTGGTGCCATATCCCTTATTGCTGTCAAAACCATAATAAGGGTATTTCTCATGATAGTCAACCATTTGTCTGTCTCTTGTGACTTTTGCCAGAATCGATGCTGCGGCAATAGATACGCTCTTGGCGTCACCCTTGATGAGTGACACCTGGGGCTTGTCCACGGCTTTGATTTCCATGGCATCAAAGAGGACAAAGTCGATCTTTTCGCCCAGCTTTTCCTGCAGCATGGCGTCTGCCTTTTCTATGGCTTCTGTCATGGCCAGCTTGGTCGCCTGCAGAATATTTACCTCATCGATTACGTGGTTATCTTTCTCTGCGATACCGTAGCAGACAGCCTTCTCCAGAATCAGGTCAAAGAGCTGCTCTCTCTTCTTCTCCGACAGTTTCTTGGAGTCGTCTACGCCAAGGATATCAAAGTCTGCAGGCAGCACTACCGCGGCCGCAACCACAGGTCCTGCCAGAGGGCCTCTGCCTACTTCGTCAACGCCGGCGATAAACTTGTATTTCCCACCGGTAATCTCCTGCTCAAAAGCCTTCTTTGCTGCCAGCTGTTCCCTCTGCAGGGCTTCTCTTTCTGCCTTCTTCATTGCCATAGCTTACAGCCTTTCCAAGGTGATATTGCCGATTTTACCGCTTCTGAACTCGTCCAGTACGGTCTTAGCACATCTCTCGTAGTCGATACGCTTGCCAGGCAGGATGAATCCACGCTTCAGCGCGATGGCTTCCATGTTGTCCAGCGGCATTTCCAGGATTTCATCCAGCTTGTATCTTTCCATCAGCAGATCAGGATACTCTTCCGCCAGCACGCCGATCAGTTCCATTGCCAGTGTTGCGATGTCCATGATTTCGTCTTTGATGCTGCCGCAGTATGCCAGATTGATACCGGTCTTCGGATCTTCGAATTTCGGCCAAAGAATACCCGGCGTGTCCAGAAGCTGCATGCCGTTCTTCAGGGTCAGCCACTGCTTGCCTCTTGTTACCCCCGGTCTGTCGCCGACCTGGGCGCTTCTCTTACCCGTCAGACGGTTAATCAGAGAAGATTTTCCTACGTTTGGAACGCCGACAATCATCATACGAAGTGGCTTCTTCACAGCCTTCTCTTCGTTTTTCTTTGCTTCTTCCTTTTCCAGCACCTTCAGCAGCTGGTTGACACCGCCGCCTGCCATACAGTTCATGGTCACGACAAGGTTGCCGTCTTTTTTGAAGTGCTCAGCCCATGCGTCGTTGGCCTTCTTATCGGATAAATCGCTCTTATTTAAAATGATGATTCTTTTCTTTCCGCTTACGATGTCGTCGATAATCGGGTTTCTGCTGGAAACCGGAATTCTCGCATCGACAACCTCAATGACCAGGTCCACCATCTTCAGGTTTTGCTGGATCATTTCCCTGGTCTTTTTCATGTGACCGGGATACCAGTTTATATTCTCAATCATAATATTCCTCTTTCAAATCAACTTGCCGGTGTACCGGCGCAACTTCGATTATTGTACCATGTTTTGCCGGCTTTGGCAAAGACTTTACTCCTTAAAAGTACTAAAAAAGGGAACCTTACGGTTCCCTTCGCGTGACTATCTTACGTCCTTGCTCTTGATCTTAGCAGCCTTACCAGTTCTGCTTCTCATGTAGTGCAGTCTAGCTCTTCTTACCTGGCCTCTCTTAACGACTTCGATCTTTTCAACCCATGGGGAATGAATTGGGAAAGTCTTTTCAACGCCAACGCCAGACGCGATCTTTCTAACAGTGAAAGTTTCAGCGATACCGCCGTTCTGTCTCTTCAGTACGAAACCTTCGAAGATCTGGATTCTTTCTCTGTTACCTTCCTTAATTTTAACGTGTACCTTTACAGTGTCACCAACGTTAAATGCAGGGATTTCATTCTTTAAATAGTCCTGTGCAATAGAATCTAAAATGTTCATTGTATAGTGTCCTCCTTCCCTCCAAGACGTTCTTGTATCTTATTATCTTTCCTTCTGCGTACAGAGGAACGCCCGTTATCGATCAATCGCAAGATAATTTCTTATCTCACAGACCATAATAATATACCACAGACACCTAGTCGTGTCAATATATTTTTTCAACTTTTTTATGCTCTCGGATGGGTTCTGTCGTAGACGTCTTTGATGCGGTTTTTGGTCACAGACAGGTAAATCTGGGTGGCCATAATGTCTTCGTGTCCCATCAGTTCCTGCAGGGATTTCAGGTCAGCCCCGTTCTGCACCATATGTACAGCAAAGGATGTCCGCAGGATATGTGGCGTAATCTTATCTTCCAGATCCACCATCTTACCGTACTGTTTCAGCACCTTCCAGAAACCCTGTCTGGAGAAAGGCTCACCCATGTAGTTTAAGAACAGCGGCGTATCCGGGCCGTCTTCCTTTTCCTTCAACAGTGCCTTACGGCTGCTCAGGATGTATTCGTCCAGGGCCTTCCTTGCCATCACGCCCATAGGCACGATACGGGCTCTTCCATGTTCCCCGCTGCAGGTGATGAAACCCATGCGCAGATTCACATCCTGCATCTTCAGCTCGATGATTTCGCTGACACGGATGCCTGTCGCATAGAGCACCTCCAGCATGGCACGGTCTCTGAGGCCTTTGATGGAATCGTCCGGGGCTTCCAGCAGCTTCTCCACCTCTTCAATGGTCAGATACTCCAGCTCTTTCCGTTCCACTCTCGGAGACTTGATATCCTCCGTCGGATTGGTCTTTACCGCGCCGTTTTTCAGAAGATAGCGGTAAAATGCGCGGATAGACGACAGTTTTCTGTTGATGGTAGCCTTGGACTTCCCTCCGTCTTTCAGCTCCATCATATATGCCGCAACGTCCGCATTGGATGCGTCTGTCACTGCCGTAACGCCCCTGTCAGCCAGAAAGCTTTCAAAGGCGACAATATCCCTCTTATATGCCTCTACCGTGTTCTTAGAGGTCTTTTTTTCCTGTTCCAAATATACGATAAAATCAAAGATTCCCATAATTCCTACCTAAACGATATCATAAAATTCCAGACAGCCGCATATCATCAAAAAAACGAGAGGTTGTCTATGAATAAAAAAATATTTCTTTTCCTTTCCTTCTTATTAATGGTCAGTTTTTCTGCCGGTGTTTTCGTCAGGTTTCTCGCCACCGATCAGGTCTCCCTTTCAGCTGAGGACATCACCTTCTGGCAGGGCCTCTGGTCCGGCTGGAAAAACGATCTTACCATGACGCTGGCCGCCCTGCTGTGTTCCCTGTCGGTTTACGCGATGCCGTTTCTGATTCTGCTGGTGACAGCCCAGACCTTCACCATGGGTTTTTCCGCGGCCTGGCTCCTGGCTTCCCATCCCCAGGGCTTTCTCATCGTCTGCACCATATTTCTGCCCCGCTGCCTCATCAAACTGCCGGCTTATCTCGTCCTGACACTGTTATCCCTTGAGAACGCAAAAGCCCGGTCGGGACAAAGACGACAAAAGCGTTCCTTGCAGCCCCATGCCCTGTGCCTGGTGTTTTTGATGTTTTCTAGCCTGTTGGAAGCTGTCCTGCATCTTTTAATTGTTTCACCATGAGAATGGCCACCTGGGATTTTCCATCCTGGATCTGCCCCTTCATCACCATATCCGCCAGCACATCGATGTCGTATTCCTCGATGTCGATGGCTTCATTTTCGTCAAACGCAGTTTCACCGGCTGTTAGCTGTGTGCACAGGAACAGATGCAGGATTTCCTGAGAATAGCCCACCGATGGATACATCTGGGTCAGCTTCTGAATATGTCCTGCCGTGTAGCCTGTTTCTTCCTTCAGTTCCCGCAGCGCAGCCGACATCGGTTCTTCGCCTGCATCGATTTTGCCTGCTGGCGCTTCCAGCATGACTCTTTCTGCAGGTTTACGGAACTGCTTCACCATAATCATGCGGCCATCATCTTTGACAGCAGCGATGACGGCACCACCGTTATGCTCCACGATTTCCCTGTAGGACGTGCCCTCCATGACCGTCACTTTATCCTTTCGCAGATTGAGGATGGCTCCCTCGTAAATCATCTGCGTTTCTAACGTTTTCTCTTCAAAAGTCATTCTATTTCACCTCATTTATGGTTAACAATAAAATTATATGTCATTTCCTCCGGCAAGGCAACTTGTTTTTATACAAAAAGAAAGCATGTCATACGGATTGCCTCCGTATCACATGCTTTTATGTTCAAAGGTTCTTATCTCGGCTCTACAATCAGCTTGATTGCTGTTCGTTCCTCGCCTTCGATTTCAATATCCGTAAAGGCCGGCACGCAGATCAGATCGATGCCGCTTGGCGCTACGAAACCTCTGGCAATGGCCGTTGCCTTGATCGCCTGATTCAATGCACCCGCTCCGATCGCCTGGATTTCTGCCCCGCCTTTTTCTCTCAATACGCCTGCTAAGGCTCCTGCAACAGAATTTGGATTTGACTTTGCTGAAACTTTCAGTATTTCCATCATTGTAATTCCCCCTTGAAATATGGATTATGATTATTTCCTATATTATACTTTTCCTTTTCTCCAAAAAGGTGCAGTTTCCTTCGTCAAAATTCGATTTCTTTCTTTTTTTTCTTGAATATACTTGCATTTTTCAACAAAGTTTTGTATAATTCAATTGTGGTTATCCCCCTGATAACCTCATTAATCTCTAATCCCAATACCCCTTTTGAACAAAGTAGACTGCACCCCTGCGGTCTATTTTGTTTTATACGACTGACACGGAGGTATGATATGAAAACCATCACAGACAACATACAGATCCCTGTATATTGTTCCAAATTATTTGATATGTATTTCGGCGGAAAGAGTTTTGCCGTCTTTGATATTGAAACCACGGGGCTCTCCCCGGCAAACAGCAAGGTGGTGCTGACCGGCATCCTGAAGGTGGATCAGAACGGTTGCGGACAGGTGCAGCAGTTCTTCGCCGATCAGAACGACGACGAAGAAGCGGTCATCCGTGCGACCATGGACGCCCTCGCAGGTCTGGACTACGTCATCACCTATAACGGCAGACATTTCGACATGCCGTTTATGACAAAGCGGGCGGAAAAATACGGGCTGCAGTTCCCGGACCTCTATAACCTGGACCTGTATCTTCTGATCAGCGGCTATGCACCGTTCAAGGAAGTGCTGCCTGGTCTGAAACAGAAGAACATCGAGGCCTATATGGGCATCGCTGTCAGCCGTGACGATGAGATTTCCGGCAAGGAAAGCGTGGAGCTGTACAACCGTTACATGCAAACAAAGCGTTTCGAACTGGAGGAGAAGATTCTGCTCCACAACCACGACGACATCATCCAGCTGTATAAGATTTTTCCGGTCATCGACCAGCTGGACCTGCACAAAGGCCTCTTCAAACGTGGCTTTCCGGCAGGACGCTTCCTGATAGAACAGATTTCCCTCAAAAACAAGGAGCTTCATGTGAAGGCACGTCAGATGCGGGATACTGTCGACTACATATCTTTCCCGACAGAAACAGCGCCATACATGCTGATGATGAACAGTAGTGACGGCAGTGTGGATCTTTCCATCCCCTGCGAATCCACCGCAGGCTCTCTGTACCTGGATGCCAGAGCCATTCTCCGGTCCGCATCCATGAAACTGGATGTCTTCCCCGGCGTAACAGACGGATATCTGATTCTTTCCCAGAAAGACAGAGTCAACGAGATGGAAATCAACTTATTCTTAAGAATATTCTTTGAGGAGGAACGCTATGCTCTTTGAACACACATACGAAACACGATACGGTGATTACAAGACGCCGGAAACCATCAAACCGGCAGTCATCCTGGATATGATTCAGGACATCGCCACAAAACACTCTGATAAGTGCGGCTACGGCATCTTTGTCATGGAAGACCTGAAACAGGCCTGGCTGCTGCAGGGCATCAAAGCGCATTTCGAGAAACCCATCAAAGCCCACAGCCCGGTTACCATCAAAACAGCCGTAAAAAGCATGCGCGGCACTACATCGCCACGCTGCTCCTACATCGAACAGGACGGAGAGGTCGTGGCAATGACCATCGCTAACTGGTTCCTCATGGATGTGGAAAAGCAGAAGCCATGCCGCATCCCGAAGGAAATGGGAGAAGCTTACGACTTCCATGACTTTGATGAAGAATTCTTTACATATAAGAAGGCACCTGTCATGGAGGCGCCCGCGCTCTACGAAGTCCGCATTGGCAACAAGGAAATCGATACCAATATGCACCTGAACAACCAGAAAAGTGCTGAGCTTCTCATGGATGCACTGCCTTTCGACTACTTCTTTATAGACATGAACGTGTTCTACAAGCAGTCAGCCTACCTGGGCGACGTGCTGGAGCTCTGCATGACCGAAATCGAAAACGGCTACTATGTCCACCTGCAGACAAAAGACGGTGATGTATGTGTAGCAGGTACATTTGAAAACTTATAACCATAACATAAGAAAAGAGATTGGAACAGCACATTCCAATCTCTTTTTTCGTATCTTAATAAATCAGATATTCTTTTAACTCGTTGAAAGTAGATTCCGGAAGGTTGTCCACAATCTGCGTGGCTTCACCGCCCGGTGCCAGGCAGCCGATATTGATATCCATAACGCCCCGCTTCCGTTTCCAGCGGCTTCCGACGGATTCGATGCTTTCGATCATAGACGTCTTTACGAATACCCTCATCTTCTTATATCCACCATAACAGAAGGAAAAGTGCTGCAGGTTTCCATAAGCTCCCGCGGTCAGGTATGCCATCACACATGCACCCAGCCTGTACATCAGGAACAGTGCACCCAAAACCCACGCACCCTGGAAGAAGTCATCCACCTTCGGCAGGAAAAAGCTTCCGGCAAGAACCGCCAGTGCAAAGAACACAGAAAAGCGGATGAAGAAATATCTGAGGGCCTTCGGCTCCGGTTTCTGATAGGCTTCCACAGCCTGCATTTCCGGCAGGATCTTTCCAATGACTTCCGTCAGCTGGTTTTCTTTCAGCAATGGGAAAAGAATGGCCTCTTCGCTGGCATCTTCATCGCTGCCTGCCCCATAGCCTACCGCCATCAGGTTCAGAATGCCCACTTTTGCAATACGCATCAGCGCAGACTGTTCATAAAATACGCCGCTGATTTTCTTCTTTGCGATGGTGTAAGTCTTCCGGTTCAGCAGCCCGTATTCAATCTTCACGGCCTCGCCGTTATCCAGGATTTTGAACCCGTAATACCGGATGAAGCTTCCAATCATGCCGCATAGTGACCCGGTAACAAAGAGTACAGCGATGGTAATCAACACTGCCGGTGTCGCACCCATCTCTGCTATCTTCTCTATGAGCCGGTCCATGATGCCGCTTTCAAAAATATCCGCCGGCAATAGGTTTGCGATTACTGCGATTGCCCCGAACAACTCAAGCAGGAACAAAAGCTTCGACTTCAGCAGTCCCATCAGAAGTACATCACTGGTCTCCACTTGGTAACGCGTGCCTTCCTCTCTATGCGGCAGAGACGTTTCGTCCTGTTCCGCCGCAAAATTGCTTCCATCCATCCCCTGTCTGCCTTTCATCAGAAGGCTTCTTACCGCCGCAGCATCGTCTTTCTTCAGGGTCATATGCACCTTGGTCTGTCCGTCTGCAATATTGGCATTGTTGTCGATGTTCAGTTTGTACACGCCAAAGATCTGATGAAAGATATTCTGCGAAAAGTCTACGGTAGTAATGGTAGACAGAGGCACCTCCAGTTCATTTCTGGTAAACAGTCCGCTTTTGATGAGCAGCTTCTCCTCGTCTACGGCATAAGTTGTTGTCAGCCATCCGACAACGCGCAGAACCGGCGCCAGCAGAACGATAACCAGCACTCCGACGTTTTCCGAAAGGAGATCCATGTCTCCGCTGACCAGACTGACAATCAAAGCGATCAGTACCAGCCCGAAATCTTTGAAAAAATTATCAAAGATACAGGCAACGTGTCCTTTTTGTGGTCCGAACTTCATCTAAAGTTCCCCCTTTGCTTCCATTCTGTGATACAGCTTTGCACGCAGGCTCTCACCGATGGCATCTGCCGTTTCCTGATCCAGCCCTACGATTTCATGGCTGCCGCTGGCAAGGGCAATCTCCACTTTATATAGTCCCAGGTGACGGTTAATCGGTCCCTGTGATATGGTAATGTTCTGAATTCGGATAATCGGGATGATGGTCTGGCTGATAAAAAACAGGCCGTGTCTGATAACCACCTTCTCTTCGTCGATGTAGTATCCCCACTGACGGTATTCGATCGGTGGATAAAAAATCAGGCCAAGCAGGCAGTAGGCACAAATCGCCCATAGACCATAATATATGATGTTCCACACCAGACCGTCAATGTCGATAAATATGGTTGCCGCCAGGGTCGGAATCAGGAAGCACGCCAGACGAATCACTCTGGACGTCCTCCACCCGTCTATAATCTTCTTGTCAAGCTTCTTATATTCCATGTGTCTTTCTCCAGTTCTCATATCGTTCTTCTTTTTCCGGACGATCAAAAGGAAGTCCCAGCTGATAACAGTCGATGACGTCCGCATCTTTGACGATTTCTTCAATTGGACTACCGGTTTCTGTTTTCAGACTGTGGTTTTTTACCGCTGTCGCGATAAGCTCGATCTCCTCTTCCGTAAATTTCCCAGTCTCTCTTAAGAAAACCTTCACCGGTTCATAACCCGTTTCCGCATGGTCTTTCTGTTTACCTGTCAGGATACGTCCAAAATCATGGACAGCTGCGGCGCAGGCAGCCAGCTCCGGATCCACGCCTCGCTCCATGGCCAAAAGCCACGCACATCTGGCAGAGGAAGCCATGTGAATGCTTTCCCAGGCCAGAGTCTCGTCTCTGTCCGCCTCAGGCATTTTGCCTTCCTGCTGGCGGATGACCTTTAATAATTCTGTCTGTAAGTATAATAATCTGTTCATATCCAATATTTTACCTTGTTTTTTGTTGACAGGCAATGTATAATTACGTTACATTTATTTCCATTTATCATATTTTTTAACATTTGAAAGGTGTGATAAATATGAAATATCCAAAATCCATATTCTTAACTCTAATCGCTGTTTTGCTCGCTGCCATGATGCCCCTGCAGGTCTCCGCAGCCAGTATGTTCAGCTATCAGACGAAAATCGACGTCCAGCCCGGCGGACAAGTTTACTTTAATTACGGCAAAAACGGCAGGTTCTTCCTCTGCAGCGACTGGGAAGCATACGATGAAGGCTGCCTTGTCACAAGCGGCACGGCCTATGATTTCACAAAACTGCTGGACCGGGGTATGATTGCCCGTCCAGATGAAGGCTATTATTTCGCAGGATTCTACGACCCTCTTGGTAAAAAACAAAACCTTAAAGAGACGAAGCTGGACATCCTGCGCATTTCCGTAAAAGGATTCTATTTCTACAACTACTTCCCATCGAAAGACAATCCTTCGTACAATCGGCTAACAAAAACAGCCTATCAGAATCAGGTAAAGCTGTATCTCAAGGGGCTATATGGGGTTACCCGTTACAAAGTGATGGACACGGTGCTGCTCTATGATCTCCCAAAGACAGACGGCAATTACATAGCACGTTTCCAGAAAAAGCAGCCGCCTGCTCTGAACATACCCGCTGAACTGACAAAGACTTACGGTAATGCCGCCTTTCGTCTGGTTTCCAATCTTCCCGATGATCTAAACTACAGTTTCAAATCATCGTCCACAAAGGTCCTTACCGTTAACAAAAAAAACGGCTATATTACCATCAAAGGTCCCGGCCGTGCAAAAGTCACCTGCAAGGTAAAGGAAAGTGCAACGACCCTGCCTGCCTCCTTCGTATCACAGATAACGGTTAAGCCGGCAAAGGTAAAGAAGCTGACAGCAAAAAGGACAAAGAAAGCCCTCTCCGTCAAATGGAATGCCAGCAGCAAAAACTCCGGCTACGAGATTCAGGTATCCAACAACAGCAGCTTCAAAAACATCATTGCTAAGAAGTCTGTATCCGGTGGAAAAACAAGCAGTACAACCGTGAAGCTAAAGGCAGAAGTCTGCAATAATTATGTGCGGATTCGCCCATACAAAACTTCCGGTGGCGAAAAAATCTATAACCAGTATACGATAGCAGAAATCCAGTAACCGTTTACGCAAAAAGGAGAAGAATCCCATCTTCTCCTTTTTCTATGCTTATGTGTGTTTTGCGACGCGTATCCCGTCTACGGAAACCTGGAGGTCAGCAAATCCATGTTCCCCCGCTAAAACGCCAAACAGCGCCTCAGAAATCAAAGAAATCCCGGCATTGCGAACTCTGTAGTACTTTTTCTTCGAATAACCGAGCACATCAAACAACGAAAAAATATCCAAATCAGCGTATTCAGGCGTCATATATGTAACACGCAGAACGTGTCCATATTCCTGATATTTCTTAAGTGGATTTCGTTCCAGATTATCAACAATCATCTCGATTAACTGAATTAAAACCGCTGTAAGGTGCAAACGATTTGAGGTCACATAATTCATGCATCTTCTGGATGCAATGCCCTCCTGATCAGCCTCATGAAGAAGATAATAGATGTCAGCTTTGGTTCCATCCAGATACTCATCCATTCTCTGGTCTGAAACAATGTAACTGTATGCCTCATGACTTTTGTCTGGAACAATCTGCACCCTTTCATCAAAAAGACTATCCTGAAAACGAAAACTGTTATTCTCCCTGATAAACTTAAAATCGAGATATTTCCTCAGACAGTTGAGCACCAGCTTATATCCGTCGCCCTTCGGCTGATGAAATGCCGCCGAAAGATCAAAGTACCAATTCAAATTGGATACCTGTTCATCCCAGGTCAGATCATCGTCCTGTCCTGACGCATTCAGAATTTTGCCCTTGACAAAATCTTCAACATGCAAAGTCTCATTTGCATCGTTTCTCATTCTACATTCTTTCACTTTTTTTCCTTTCTTTATGATCTCAGCTTCAAGGAGATTATAGAAAAAACAAAATGGAAAAACAAGATGCATGTCAATTTTTGGTATGATTTTGTAACTTTTTGGTCGTTTTTTGTATTTTGCACTTTCGGGATCGTTCACTGAACGTTCCTGCTTCACGCTCGTGCCCTCTTAGGGTTCAAGTCCTTTCACTCTCAATATAAAAATAGAGCACTCAGATGAGTACTCTATTTTTATGGTGCGCGATGAGGGACTTGAACCCCCACGGTCGCCCGCCAGAACCTAAATCTGGTGCGTCTGCCAATTCCGCCAATCGCGCATAGTTTAAAATTGTCAAAAATAAAAAAATGGTGACTCCACGGGGAATCGAACCCCGGTTACCGCCGTGAAAGGGCGGTGTCTTAACCGCTTGACCATGGAGCCACATCATTTGCGAACCGGCAACGTCCTGCTTTCCCAGGCAGTCCCCCGCCAAGTATCATCGGCGCTGGAGAGCTTAACTTCTGTGTTCGAGATGGGAACAGGTGTGTCCTCTCCGCTGTAGTCACCGGATTCGCTGTATTTAGTTTGAA